>JAJXTS010000027.1 GCA_021783595.1 Chloroflexota bacterium
GCCGGTCGCAGCCGCCGGGACGGGGGCGCGCCCGGGGCCGGCGACCCCGGCCAGGACCGGCCCGGCGGCGAGGCCGACGGCCAGCGCGACGACGGCGACGAAGGCCAGCCTGAGGCCGACGGGACGGCTCGGGCCGCTGGTGGTCGTGAGGTCCATGGTTGCTGCCCCTTGCGTTTCGGCCCCGGATGGGCTGACCGGCGGGACCGCCTCCGGTCGTGCGCCGCCCAGACGCCGCCGCGGCGGTCGCGGTTCCCGGCGGACCCGGCCGATGGAGGGGTCGCGTCCGGCGACGCGGCGTCAGCCCTCCGCGGGGCGGCGAAGTGACGCCAGGCGCTCGCGCACCGCCCCCTCGATCCGGGTGGCGGCCTCCACGGCCACGGTGTGCCCCCAGAACCGGAGCACCAGCCAGCCCTCCGACACCAGCAGCCGGTCCGTCTCCGCGTCACGGGCGGCATTGGCGGCGATCTTCGGGCCCCAGTACTCGGGGTTGGTGGCGGGGAGGTGGAAGTGCTCGGGGCACCCGTGCCAGAAGCAGCCGTCGAGGAACACCGCGACGCGCGCCCGCGTGAAGACCAGGTCGGCGGAGCGGCGGACCGAGGGCACAGGGCGCGTGGCCACCCGGTACCGCAGCCCGCGGGCGTGCACCGCCGAGCGGACCTCCAGCTCGAGCCGGGTGTCGCGCGAGCGATTCGCCTGCATCGTCCGCCGGTTCGCCGCCGACGACGCCCACGAGCCCGCCGGCGGCTGGTAGCCGATCGGGTTGCGGCTGGCGGGTACGGGCTTGGGCCTGGCGCGGCGTGTCGGCACCGCGCAAGGGTAGGCGAGTGGGGCCGCGGGTGGCGGCCGCGTGCCGGGTGGCGCCCGGGTGCCCGCTGACGGGCCGGGCCCGCCCGCCGGTTGCCCGCCCCCGCCTCCGGGGCCCGGATCGTCGGCTCGGCCTAGACTCGAGCCCATGCGCTACATCGAGGCGGACGGCCTCCGCGTCTCGCGGATCGGCCTGGGAACGTGGCAGTTCGGCTCCCGCGAGTGGGGCTACGGCGAGCAGTACGCGGCCGAGACGGCGCCGGAGCTGCTCCGGCGTGCGATCGAGCTCGGGATCACGATGATCGACACCGCCGAGGCGTATGGCCCGGCGCGGTCCGAGGCGATCATCGGCGACGAGCTCGGTGGCCTCACCGACGGCCAGCGCGCCGGGGTCACGGTCGCCACCAAGCTGTTGCCGATCGCCCCCACCGAGCGCGTCGTCGCCTGGCAGTGCGCGGGCAGCCGCCGTCGCCTGCGGATGGACGCGCTCGATCTCTACTACATCCACCGGCCCAACCCGTTCGTCTCGCCGCGCCGGGTGGGCCAGGCCGTGCGGCCGCTCCTGCGCGACGGCCTCGTCCGGCGGTTCGGGGTCAGCAACCACTCCGTCGCGCAGTGGCAGGCGTTTGAGCGGGGCCTCCACGCCAGGGCCATCGCCAACCAGGTGCGGTTCAGCCTCGTGTCGCCCGGGCCGGCGTCGGACCTGGTGCCGTACGCGGCCGAGCACCAGCGGCTGATCGTGGCCTACTCGCCGATCGGGCAGGGGCTCCTGGCCGGGCGGCCCCTGGCGTCGCTGCCGCTCGCGCGGCGGGCGCGGTTCCGCGGCAGCCCGGCGGAGGGCTCGCTGCAGGCGCTCACGCGCCTGCAGCAGGCGGTCGCCGAGATTGCCACGGGCCACGGGGCCACGCCGGCCCAGGTGGCGCTCGCGTGGGTGGTCTCGCACCCCAACACGATCGCCATTCCGGGCGCGCGCAACGTCCGGCAGCTGGAGCTCAACGCGGCGGCCGCCGATCTCGAGCTGTCGGAGGAGGAGCTCGCCCGGCTCGCCGCGCTCGCCGCCGCCCTGGGGCAGTGAGGCTCGCGGCCGGGCCCGGGGAGAGCAGGGCGTGAGGCCCCGGTGAGCGGCCGCTGCTAGCCTTCGGGCGTGCCCCGACTCGACCCCGACCACCTCCTCGCGGACCTGGACCCCGAGCAGCGCGAGGCTGTGCTCGCCGTTCGCGGGCCGGTCGCAATCCTCGCCGGCGCAGGCTCGGGCAAGACCCGGGTCGTGAGCCGCCGTGCCGCCTACGCGGTTGCCACCGGCGCCGTCCAGCCGGGTCGGGTGCTGATCGTCACGTTCACGGACAAGGCCGCAGGCGAGATGGCCGAGCGGCTGCGCGGGCTCGGGCTGCCCGGGGTGACGGCCCGGACCTTCCATGCCCAGGCGCTGAGCCAGCTGCGCCACTTCTGGCCGGACCGCCACGACGGCGAGCCGCTGCCGGACCTGCTCGCGTCCAAGCTGCCGATCGTCGGCCCCCTGGCGCGGCAGCTCCCCGGCCACTACCGGTTCACGCCCGCCAAGGACCTCGCGGACGAGATCGAGTGGGCCAAGGCGCGCCGCGTGCCGCCGCGCGGGTATCTCGCCGCCGCCGACGCGGCCGGTCGCGAGCCGCCGATCCCCGCGGACTTAGTCGAGCGGGTGTACGCCGGGTACGAGCGTGCGAAGGCTCGGGCAGGGCGGATCGACTTCGACGACCTGCTGCTCGAGACGGTCGGGCTGCTGGAGGCCGACGAGGCGGCAGCCGCGCTGGTGCGCGCCCGCAAGTCATGGTTCAGCGTGGACGAGTACCAGGACACCAGCCCGCTGGCCCAGCGTCTTCTGGAGCTGTGGCTGGGCGAGCGGGACGACCTGTGCGTCGTGGGCGACGAGGACCAGACGATCTACACGTTCACGGGCGCCACGTCGTCGTTCCTCACCGCGTTCGCGCAGCGCTGGCAGGGCGCCCGCGAGGTCGCCCTCGTGCGCAACTACCGCTCGACGCCGCAGGTCCTCGCGCTGGCGAACCGGCTGCTCGCGGGAGAGGGCCGCGCCAAGCGCCTCGTCGCCACGCGACCCGACGGCCCCGTCCCGGCCATCGCGCGCCACCCCACCGCCGGGGACGAGCTCGACGCGCTCGTGGGGTGGGTCCGGGCCCGCATCGCGGCGGGCACCGTCCCGGCGGAGATCGCCGTGCTCGTGCGCGTCAACGCGCAGCTGGCCCCGATCGAGGCGGCCCTCACCCGGGCGGGCATCCCGTACCAGGTGCGCGGCGTTCCCTTCTACGAGCGGCCCGAGGTCCGCGGGGCGATGGCGGCGCTGCGCCGGATCGCCGGGTCGTCGGGTCGGCTGGCGCGCCTGCGGGGGCGGGAGCTCGCGGCCGAGGTGGAGGTCCGGTGGCGCCGGGACCTGGGGCTCGAGGACGACGAGGCTGCGGCCCGCCAGCACGGCGACGAGGCGAGGGAGCGGCAGGCCTCGCTGGACACGCTGCTCGCGATCGTTGACGGCCTGCTCGACGCGGACCCTGCGGCGGACGCGACCAACGTGCTCGCGGACCTGGAGGCCCGGGCGGCGGGCGAGCGGGACGGGGCGGGGGAGGGCGTGAACCTGCTCACGTACCACCGGGCGAAGGGCCTCGAGTGGGACGCCGTGGCGCTGCCGTCGCTCGAGGAGGGTCTGCTGCCGATACGCCAGGCGGGCGAGGAGCCGGCGGCGCTGGCCGAGGAGCGCCGCCTGCTGTACGTCGGGATCACCCGGGCCCGCGAGCACCTGCTGCTCTCGTGGGCGGAGACCCGGCCCGGCCGCTCGGGCGGCGATGCCCGTCGGCGCCCGAGCCGGTACCTCGCCGCGCTTCGCCCGCCGCCCGCCGCCCGCGCCGCGCCGGCGGCACGCTCCGCGGCCGGGCGACCGCCCGGAGGCAGCGGGACGACGGCAGCTCCCGCCGCGGGCGACCCGCTGTTCGACGCGCTCCGGGCATGGCGGCTCGACAAGGCCCGAGAGCTCGGCCAGCCGCCGTACGTCGTTGCCCACGACGCGACGCTGGCGGCAATCGCCGAGGCGCGCCCCACCTCGCTCGAGGCGCTGTGGCGCGTCAGGGGCATCGGCCCCGCCAAGGCGGAGCGGTACGGCGCCGAGATCCTCGCGCTGGTGACCCGGACGCTGGACGCCGCCGAGCCCGACGCCTGACCCGACCCGCGGGGCCTACGCGGCGAGGTCGCGGCGCCGGAACGCCCAGACGGCCGCCAGCCAGCCGCCGATCGCCACGGCGGCGAACAGCGCCAGGTCCCCGACCGGGACCACCCCTTGGTCGATCAGCTCGGTCGTGCGGAAGTGGCCCCACGCCGAGAGGGGCGCGAGCCACGCCCAGTCTTTGGACACCTGCGTGACCACGAACACCGCGTACATGGCGAAGACCGCGCCGCCGATGATCCCCGAGGCCTGCCCCCGGCTCAGCGTCACCACCGAGAGCAGTGTCGCGGCGCCTGCGAGCGCACACGCGAAGGCGAACGAGAGGACGCCTGCGAGGGCATACCCGCGGAGGTCGAACACGTTGCCGGTCGCTGCCGCCGAGAGCCAGATGCTGAGCACGGCCGTGGTCGCCAGAGCCGCCAGCACGATCACCTGCGCCGTGATGTTGGTGGCCAGGTAGCGGGCCCGCGAGAGCGGCGTCGCGAGCGGCAGGTCCAGGAAACCCCGGTCCAGGTCGGCCGCCACCGCGCGCGTGCCCAGGAGCAGCGCGGCCGCGGTCGCGATGATCGGCCACAGCCAGCTGGACATGTACGTGGTGTAGAACACGCCCGGGTCCGAGAGGACGCCGGTCATGCCGAACGCAGCCAGGAACTCCTTGGGGAACGTCGCCATGTACTGCCGCATCAGCTCGTCGTTCGACTTGAGGAACGGGTACATCACGCCCATGACCGCCCCGTAGACCGCCAGCGAGACGGCCAGCCACAGCGCCAGGGACCGGCAGCGGCGGAGCTCCAGGCGGAACGCGGTCATGCCGGGACCTCCCCGGGTGCCGTCGGCGAGGCGGCCCCGTCGTCGCGATAGAGGCGCAGGAACAGATCCTCGACGTCGGGCGTGGTGATCGCGATGTCCTCCACGGCGTGGGCCGCGATCCGGCCCAGCAGCGCGTTCACGTTGCCGCGGACCATCAGGTGGACCTCGCGCCCGGTCATCGCCACCACCTCGACGCCGGGCAGATCGAAGGCATCGGGGGCCGGCGGCGCCGCGAGGACCAGGTTGACCGATCGCCAGTGCGAGCCGAGCAGCTCGCCGACGCCACTGACCTGGACGACCCGACCGTCGCGGATGATCGCCACGCGGTCGCAGGCCCGCTCGACCTCGATCAGGTTGTGGCTCGAGAGGAACACGGTGCGCCCGGCGGCGCGCGCCTCGGCGGCAAGGGCCAGGAACTCGCGCTGCATCAGCGGGTCGAGCCCGCTCGTCGGCTCGTCGAGGACGAGCAGGGGTTCTCGGCCCATGAACGCTGCCACCACCCCGATCTTCTGGCGGTTGCCGCGGGACAGTCGCTTGATCCGCACCGTGGGGTCCAGCCCCAGCCGCTCGACGAGGGGCGCCCAGGCTCGGCGTGGCAGGCCGCGCAGCCCGCCCAGGTAGTCGAGCTGCTCGGCGGCCGTGAGCTCCCCGAGGAACCCCGGGTCCGAGCCGAGGTAGCTCACCCGGGCGTGGATCCGCGCCGCGTCGCGGAACGCATCGGCCCCGAACACGCGCGCGCTGCCGGACGTCGCGCGCAGGAACCCGAGCAGCAGCCGGATCGTGGTGGTCTTGCCGGCTCCGTTGGGGCCGAGGAACCCGAACGCCTCCCCCTCGACGACGCCGAGGGCGACATCCTCCACGCCCCGCCGGTGCCCGTACCACTTGGTGAGGCCGGTGGCCTCGATGACGAGGTTGGTCACGGATCGTCTCCCGCCGCGGGGCGATGTCGCGCTGCGTCCCCTCGCCGTGCGGTCTCGCCTCGCCCCAGTCCGCCGAGCGCCGCCCGCACGGGCGATCGCCGCGCCCGCGGCGCATCCCGCCGATCCTGTTCGCGGGCGCCAGCGCAAGGTAGGGACGTCCGGCCCGATCGGCGGCACCGCTGCGTCCCGATCCGCGGGGACCCGCAGCCGCCTCGGGGCCGCGCGCCAACCCGTGGGCCCCGCGAGCCCGCTGGGCGCCGGGAATCGGGCCGCCCCGCCGGCGGTGCCGACGGGGCGGGGTTGCGGCGAGGCGACCGGCCTTACGCCACCGGTTCCAGCGCCTCCTCGAACTGGCTCGCGTACAGCTCGTGGTAGAAGCCCCGGGCGGCGAGGAGCTCGTCGTGGGTGCCCTTCTCGACGATCCGCCCGTCGCGCATCACCAGGATGATGTCGGCGTCGCGGATCGTGGACAGCCGGTGCGCGATGACGAACGACGTGCGGCCCTGCATCAGCCGGGCCATCGCCCGCTGGATGAGGACCTCGGTGCGGGTGTCCACCGAGGACGTTGCCTCGTCGAGGATCAGGATCGGCGGATCCGCGAGGAAGGCGCGGGCGATCGTCAGGAGCTGCTTCTCGCCGGCCGACGTGTTCGTCGCGTCGTCGTCGAGGACCGTCTCGTAGCCGTCGGGCAGCGTCTTGACGAAGTGGTCCACGTGGGCGGCCTCGACCGCCTCGCGGAACCGCTCCTCGGACACCTCGCCGTCGGCCCCGTAGGTCACGTTCTCGCGGACGGTGCCCTTGAACAGCCAGGTGTCCTGGAGGACCATCCCGAACGTCTTGCGCAGGTTGTCGCGCGTGATCGTGCGGGTGTCGAGCCCGTCCACGGTGATCCGCCCGCGGTCCACGTCGTAGAACCGCATCAGCAGGTTCACGAGCGTGGTCTTGCCGGCGCCCGTGGGGCCGACGATGGCCACTGTCTGGCCGGGCTCCACGGTGAGGTCGAGGTCCTCGATGAGGGGCTTGTCGGGCAGGTAGCGGAACCCGACGTCCTCGAAGGTCACGCGGCCGTCGGCCGGCTCCTTGAGCAGGGCCGGCCGGGCCGGGTCGGGGATCTCCTCCTTCTCGTCGATCAGCTCGAACACGCGCTCCGCGGACGCCACCGCGCTCTGCAGCACGTTGGCGATGGAGGCGGCCTGGACGATCGGGAAGGTGAACTGGCGCGAGTACTGGATGAACGCGGTGACGTCGCCCAGGGTCATCTGGCCAGTGGCGACCCGGATGCCGCCGATGACGGCGATCGAGACGTAGTTGAGGTTGGACACGAACTGCATCGTGGGCTGGATCAGGCCCGAGATGAACTGGGCCCTCCAGGACGAGTCGTAGAGCGCGTTGTTGCGCTGCTCGAAGATCTCGATCGCCTCCTGCTGGCGACCGAACAGCTTGACGATCGAGTGGCCGGTGTGCATCTCCTCGACATGGCCGTTGAGGACGCCCGTCCGGTCCCATTGCGCGGTGAACTGCACCTGGGAGCGCCTGGCGATGACCATGGTCAGGACCACCGACACCGGCACGACCAGCAGCGAGATCACGGCCAGGATCCAGCTGATCGTGAACATCATGATCAGCATCCCGACCACGGTCAGCACCGAGGTGATCAGCTGGGTCAGGCTCTGCTGGAGCGTCTGGCTGATGTTGTCGATGTCGTTGGTGACGCGCGACAGGATGTCGCCGCGCGACTCGCGGTCGTAGTAGGCGAGCGGCAGCCGGCCGAGCTTCTCGGACACGCGCTGGCGCATCCGGTACACCGTCCGCTGGGTGACGCCGGCCATGATGTAGGCCTGGGTCCACGAGAACAGGGCGCTGATGATGTAGATCGCCGCCACCGTGCCGAGGATCGAGCCGACGGCGCCGAAGTCGATGCCGACGCCCGCGAGCAGGTTCGGGTAGGCGTTGAGCATGTCGGTGAGCGTCTGGTTGCCCAACTTGGCGGCCGCGGCCACCAGCTGGGCGTGGTTGAGGCCGATCGCCTGCGGGAACTGGACGCCGAGCTGGTTGCCGAGGAACCCGCTGAACACTTGGTCCATCGCGGTGCCCATGATCTTGGGCCCGGCGACCGAGAGCGCCACGCTGATGACCGCCGTCACGATGACGAACGCGATCCTGGGGGCCTCGGGCCGGAGCTCGCCCAGCAGCCGCCGGAACGAGGGGCCGAAGTTCCGGGACTTGGCGCCGCCGCCCATGTTCATGCCCATGCCCATCGGGCCGCCGCGTCCGCGGCCGGGGCCCATGCCTCCGGCGGGCGCGCCGCCGGGACCCGTGGCCGCGCCGCCGCCGCCGGGACGCTGCGCGCCGCTCATGCTGCCTCCTCCTCGGTGACCTGGGACAGCACGATCTCGCGGTAGGTCTCGCAGCTGGCCATGAGTTCCTGGTGGGTGCCGATGCCGGCGACCCGACCCTCGTCGAGGACGACGATCCGGTCCGCGTGGAGGATCGTGCCCACGCGCTGGGCGACGATCAGCACCGTGGCATCCCCGAGGTCCCGGGCGAGCGCCGCGCGGAGGCGGGCGTCGGTGCGGAAGTCGAGCGCGGAGAAGCTGTCGTCGAAGACGTAGATGTCGGGCTTGTGGACCAGCGCCCGGGCGATCGCGAGCCGCTGGCGCTGCCCGCCGGACACGTTGGTGCCGCCCTGCGAGATGGGGGACTCCAGCTGGTCCTCCATCGCGCTCACGAAGTCCTTGCCCTGGGCGATCTCGAGCGCGCGCCACAGTTGGTCGTCGGAGGCGGCCTGGTCGCCGTACCGCAGGTTGGACGCGATCGTCCCGCCGAACAGGTAGACCTTCTGCGGGATCACCCCGATCCGCTTCCAGAGGTCCTGGCGGTCGAACTGGCGCACGTCCACGCCGTCCACGAGCACGGTGCCCGCAGACGCGTCGTACAGGCGCGGGATCAGGTTGATCAGCGTGGACTTGCCGGAGCCGGTGGAGCCGACGATCGCAGTGGTCTCGCCCGGGTTGGCCTCGAAGCTGATGTTGCGCAGGACCGGGTCCTCGGCCCCGGGGTAGCTGAACGACACGTCGCGGAACTCGATGCGGCCGCGACGCTCGGGGGACACCGGCCGCTCCGGGTCCACGATGGACGGCACCGTGCCGAGGACCTCGTTGATGCGGCCCGAGGACACCTGTGCGCGCGGCACCATGATCAGCATCAGGGTGGCGCCCAGGACGGAGAACAGGACCTGCATGATGTACTGCAGGAACGCGGTCAGGTTGCCGATCTGCATTTCGCCCGAGTTGACCCGGGAGGCGCCCAGGTAGATCACCGCCACCTGGCTCAGGTTCATGATCAGGAAGATCACGGGCATCGTCATCGCGAACAGCCGGTTGACCGTCAGGGCCGTGCCCATGAGGTCCTGGTTGGCGGTGTCGAAGCGCTCCTCCTCGTGGCGCGTCCGCACGAAGGCGCGGATGACGCGCACGCCCGAGAGCGTCTCGCGCATCACCAGGTTGATCCGGTCGATCTTGGTCTGCATCGCCCGGAACAGGGGGATGGCCCGCGACATGACGGTGCCCACGACGATCAGCAGGATCGGCGTGATGACCACCAGGATCCCGGTCAGCGGCACGTCCTGGCGGAGGGCCATGATGACGCCGCCGACGATCATGACCGGGGCCGACAGCATCATGACCATGGCCATCAGGACGACCTGCTGGACCTGCTGGACGTCGTTGGTGTTGCGCGTGATGAGGCTCGCCGCGCCGAAGTGGTTGACCTCGACCTGGCTGAAGGTCTCCACCTTGCGGAACAGGGCGTCGCGGATGTCGCGACCGAGCCCCATGGCGATCCGGGCGGAGAAGAACACCAGCACGTAGGACCCGAGCATCAGCCCGAGGGTCACCAGCAGCATGAAGCCGCCGACCCGCAGGATGTAGTTGGTGTCGCCCGTGACGACGCCGTTGTTGATGATGTCCGCCTGGAGGGTGGGCAGGTAGAGATTGCCGATCGACTGCGCCAGGAGGAGGAGCAGGACCACCAGCACGGGCCACTTGTAGGGGCCGAGGCTGCGTCTGAGGAGCTTGATCAACGGAGTGCCTCCGGCGTGGCGTTGGGGATGGGCGGATCTTGCTGGAGGAGCATCTCGCGGGCGCGGCGCATGGCTCGCAGGCCCTGGAGGAGCGCGGTGGCGTCGTCCGCCGCCAGAAAGTCAACCAGGCGGGCCAGCTTGTCGCGGCGCTCGGCCGCCACGCCGGCGATCAGGTCCCTGCCCTGCGGGGAGAGCACGACGCGGACGATCCGGCGGTCGCCGTCGTCCCGCTCGCGGGTGACCAGGCCCCGCTGCTCCATCCGGTCCACGATCCCGGTCGCGCTGGCCTGGGACACGTCGAGCAGCTCGGCGAGGCGGTTCATCGGCAGCGGGCCCGCCTCGGTCAGCACCGCCAGGACGTTGAGGTGCACCAGGCTCATGCGGCCGCCTGGCCAGTGGCGCATGAGGTGCATCTGCCGGGCAGGCGCCAAGGAGAACAACTCCTCGAGGATGGCCTCGCGGAGCGCGGCGGGGGAGCGGGGTGCGTCAGGGGCAGCCATGGGATCCGGTTTCGACCTTCGTTCGGGATAGATCATCTCGATGACAGAGATGATCAATGTGGCGTGAAGCATATGCCGCAACGGCGCGGCTGTCCACCGGCTCGTCCGGGGCCCGTCGTGCGGGCCACCATTGGAGGATGGCGGCCGTCTGTGCGCGTGATGCGCGCGTCCGGCGCAGATCCCGTGCCGTCGGCGACGGGATCTGAGGTCCGGCTGCCTCCCCGGGCGAGCGCGGCGGTCGCCCCGTTCGCCGCTAGCCCCCCCGATGCTTCGTGGCCGCAGCCGCCAGCAGCTCCACGAGCGACGCGGTTGCCGGCCGCAGGTCCACCTGGACGTGGCCAACCCCCAGCTCGCGCCAGGCGTCGAGCGCCCGGGCCACCTCGTCCACGTCGGGCGGGAGCGCGTTGTCGGCCCGGCTACGGCCGCCGATCGACGCCTCGGCGTCGATCGTCAGGCCTACCGTGACCTCGATCGCGGCGGGATCGCGGCCCTCGGCCTCGCAGGCGGCGACAAGGTCGGCGCGCCGCTGGTGGAACCGGTCGGCGGGCATCCCGAACCAGGCCGTGTTCCAGGCGTCGGCGTGGCGCGCGGCGAGGCGCAGCATGCGCTCGCCCTTGGCGGCGATGAGAACGGGGATCCGGCCCGGCAACCGCGTACCCCGCGCCGGGCGCGGCAGCAGGACCGCGTCCTCGGCCTGGTGCCACGTCCCGCGGAACGTGACGCGCTCGCCGCGGAGGAGGGGCAGCGCCACCGCGAGGAACTCCTCGAACCGGCCCACTCGGTGGTCGAAGGGGTAGCCGAAGGCGGCGTACTCGGGTTCGTGCCAGCCCGAGCCGAGTCCCAGGACGAGACGGCCGTCGGAGACCTCGTCCAGCGTGGCGGCCATCTTGGCGGTGATGCCGGGGGCGCGGAACCCCGTTCCCAGGACGATCGTGCCCAGCTCGACCCGGCTGGTGACCGCCGCCACGGCCGCGAGGATCGCCAGCGCGTCGTGGGGCCCGCCCTCCTCGTCGCCCGGCATGCGGAACAGGAGGTGGTCGTAGGCCCACAGGCTGTCGAGCCCGGCCTTCTCGGCCGTGACCGCGAGGTCGCGGATCGCCGGCCAGCGGGAGCCGTCGGGGCCATCGGCCTCGCACAGAGGTAGGAGCGCACCGATCTTCATGGCGGGCATCGTACCCACCCGTCCGGTCACCGGTCTCGACCGAGTTGCGGGCGTCGAACCCGCCCATGGCGGCGGCCCGCGGGGGCCGGGCAGGCCGCGCGCCGCCCGATCCCCGACAATGGGCGGGTGAGCCGAACCGCGCCTGCCGCCCGCCGCCGTCCCGACCCGTGGCTGGTCGCGGCGGTCGCGGTGGCGGTCGCCATGTGGGTGCTGGTGATCGCGTGGTCCGACCCCACCGTCAATGCCCCCAACGTGTGGAACGGCCAGCCCGTCACGGCCCAGGACGCGCGCTCCTACTACGGCTTCGACTACGCGAACCTGTATGCCGGCCGGTCCGACTGGAACGCGATCGGCGCGTACCCGTACTCGCCCGCCTTCGCGCAGGTGCTCTACCCGCTCAACCTGCTGCCCTGGCCGCTGTTCGTGGCCCTCTGGACGGCGATCCTGATCGCGGCCGTGTGGTTCCTGACCGGCCCCGAGTACTTCCTGCTGGGCCTGCTGGCGGGCGCCATGGAGATCGCCGGCGGCAACGTGTCGCTGCTGCTGGCGCTGGCCATCGTGGCCGGGTTCCGCCACCCGTGGGCCTGGTCGTTCGCGCTGCTGACCAAGATCACCCCCGGCGTCGGGCTGCTGTGGTTCGCGCTGCGGCGGGAGTGGCGCCAACTGGCGGTGGCGCTGGGGGCGACGGCGGCGATCGCGGCGGCCTCGTACCTGCTCATGCCGCAGGCGTGGCACGACTGGGTAGACCTGCTCCGGTCGAACACCGGCAAGGGCGGCACCTGGGCGGCGATCCCGGTCCCGCTGGCGGTTCGCGGTCCAGTCGGCGTGCTGCTGATCGCCTGGGGCGCCCGTCGGGGCCAGCGCTGGACGGTGCCCGTGGGCGCGATGCTGGCGCTGCCGGCCCTGTGGTACGGCTCGCTCTCGATGCTGCTGGCGGTGATCCCGCTGACCACCGGGGAGGAGCGGGCGCGGGCCTGGGCGCGCGTCCGGGGGCGCCTCGGCAGGCGGCTGCCCGGGACGCCGGCGTAGCGGGACCGTCGGCCCTCGGCTGCGGCCGCGCCGACGCCGGGCCGCGCCGGCCCGCCGGGCGGATGTCAGCCCTGGCCGACGACCTTCGCGAGCGCGTCCGCGAAGACGGGGAGGTTGGCCTGCGTGAAGCCGGCCACGTTGATCCGTCCCTTGCCGACGACGTACACCGCGTGCTCGTCTTTGAGCCGGGCAACCTGGTGGGCGTCGAGGCCGAGCAGCGCGAACATCCCTCGCTGGGTGGCGATGCCGCTCCAGTCGCCCGGGATCCGGCGCGCCTCGAGGGCCGCGACCAGCGCGCGCCGGTTGTCCTTGATGCGTGCCCGCATGCCGGCCAGCTCGGTCTCCCACTGCGGGCGAAGCGCCGGATCCGCGAGGATCGTGCGCACGATGTCCGCGCCGTGGGCCGGCGGGTTGGAGTAGTTCACGCGCACCGCGGCCTTGACGTGCGACTGCGCGGCGTTGGCGTCGGCCGCTGACCGCGCGATCACGATCAGCGCCCCGACCCGCTCGGCGTAGAGCGAGAACGTCTTGGAGAACGACGTTGAGACGAGCAGCTCCGCGCCCGGGCGCGCCAGCTCGTGCAGACCCGCGGCGTCCTCGGCGAGCCCGTCTCCGAAGCCCTGGTAGGCGAGGTCCACGAGCGGCAGGATGTGCCGCTCCTCCACCAGGTCGCCGATCCTGCGCCACAGGTCGGGGGAGGGGTCCACGCCGGTCGGGTTGTGGCAGGCGCCGTGGAGCAGGACGATGTCGCCCGGGCTCGCCTGGCCCAGGGCCGCCAGCATGGCCTCCTCGTCGATCCGGCGGCCGGTCGCGTCGGTGTACGGGTAGGCGCGGATCCGGAACCCGGCCGCCTGAAACAGCTGCGGGTGGTTGGGCCACGTGGGCTCGCTCATCCACAGCGTGTCGCCCGCTCCCGTCTGGCGCAGGAAGTCCGCGGCGACCCGCAGGCCGCCCGTGCCGCCGGGCGTCTGGGTGGCGAGCGCGCGGCCGGAGGTCACGGCCTCGTGGTCCTTGCCCAGGGCCAGCTCGCGGACCAGGTCGCGGTAGACCGCGTTGCCGTCGATCGGCAGGTACAGCTTGGTGGTCGCGGCGTCGGCCAGCCGGCGCTCGGCCTCGATGACCGAGGCGAGCATCGGCGTCTTGCCGGTCTCGTCCACGAACACGCCGGCGGACAGGTTGACCTTGTCGGGCCGGGGGTCGTTCCGGAACGCCTCGGCCAGGCCGAGGATGGGGTCGGGCGGGGCGGCGACGCGGGACAGCGACGGCAGGGACACGGGTGGACCTCGACGCGGGATGGGGAGGGGCGCCACCCGGACTCTACACGGAGCGGCCGGTTGCGGGCCGGTTTCGTCGTGCCTGCCCGGCCAGCCGACGCCTCGCCGCGCGATGGCGCGCGGTGCCCCACAATGCGCGCATGTCCCAGACCCACCCCATCGCCAATCCCGACACGATCACCGTCTACGGGGCCGACTGGTGCCCCGACTGCCGCCGCTCGAAGCGCCTCCTCGCGGCTCGCGGGACCGCCTACGAGTGGGTGGACGTCGAGGCCCTGCCCGAGGTCCGCGCCGAGCTGACGGCGAACGGCTACCCCGCCATTCCGGTGATCGTGCTGCCGGGCGGCGGCATCCTGATGGAGCCGTCCGACCCGGACCTCGTCGCGGCCCTGGACGCCGTCGCGGCGGTCCCGGGTACCGAAACGGCCCCGGCCGGCTGATCCGGGCGGGGCCGTCTGGCGGGACCGGCCTAGTCGTCGGCCGTCTCGGCCTCGTCGAGCTCGAGCAGCAGGTCATAGGCCGCATCGCCCAGGAAGGCGCGGACTGCGGCCTCGGTCGCGGCGGTGACGTCCACGGGCTCGCCGCCGTCGTCCTCGTCGGACGCGACGTCGCCGCCCGCGAGCACGCTCATGACGCGCGAGGGCGTCGGCTCGACCGCCCACTCCTCGCTCGTTTCCGGGTCAACGTCAAAGAACGAGACCGCGTCGATCTCGTAGGTCTCGCCATCGGGCCGCGTGAGCGTGCACGCCCACGACTCGTCGTCCTCGTCCACGGACCGGATGGTGAGCGACAGGCCGAGCGAGCGGAACAGCTCGCTGAGGGAGGCGGGGGAGTCGGTCATGGTGGCAGCGTCCTCGGGGCGGGAGTGGTGCCGCGAGCGTACCGCCTCGGGACCCGGGGCGCCCGGCACCCGGGCGAGGCCAGTGTCGCCGCTCCGCGCCCCGGTATCCTTGCGCAATGACGCACGACTCCCGCGTGGCCGTGATCGGCCTCGGCTATGTCGGCCTGCCGCTCGCCATCGCGTTCGCGGAGGCCGGTCTCCTTGTCGAGGGCGTGGATGCCTCGGCCCGGCGGATCGCCGAGTTGCGCGAGCGCCACTCGCCCATCGACGACATCACGGACGAGCGGCTCTCGGCGGCGCTCGACGGTCGCCTGCGCGTCGTGGAGGCGAAGGACACCACCCTCGAGGACGCCGACGCGGTCTTCGTGTGCGTCCCGACGCCGATCACGGGCACCAAGGACCCGGACCTCGAGCCGGTGCTCTCGGCAGCGCGCCTGATCCGCGAGCACCTCCGCGCGGGCCAGCTGGTCGTCCTGCAGTCCACGACCTATCCCGGCACGACGATGGGCCCGTTCCGCGAGGCGCTGGAGGTGTCCGGGCTTCGGGCCGGCCCCGACTTCGACCTGGCGTTCGCGCCCGAGCGCGTCAACCCGGGCGACCCGAGCTCGGCATCGCGCGGGGTGCCCCGCCTTGTCGGCGGGTCCACTCGCGACGCGACCGCTCGGGCGGCGGCGCTGCTGGGCGCGATCAACGATCGGGTCCTCGAGCTCAGCTCGCCCGACGCGGCGGAGATGGCGAAGCTGCTCGAGAACACGTTCCGCAACGTCAACATCGCGTTCGTGAACCAGCTGGCGCTGCTGTGCGAGCGAATGGGCCTCGACGTGTGGGAGGTCATCGACGCGGCGGCCACCAAGCCGTTCGGGTTCATGAAGTTCACCCCCGGGCCGGGCGTCGGCGGTCACTGCATCCCGGTGGACCCCTACTACCTGTCGTGGCGCGCGCGCGAGTTCGACTTCACCGACCGCTTCATCGAGCTCGCGGGCGACATCAACTTCGAGATGCCGCGCCACGTGGTGGCGCTCACGGCCGAGGCGCTCAACGAGCGGAGCCGGTCGCTCAAGGGCTCGCGCGTGGGGGTGATCGGGGTCGCGTTCAAGCCCGACGTCCGGGACCCCCGCAACTCGCCCGCGGGCGCCGTGCTGGCCCTGCTCCGCGAGCGCGGGGCCGAGGTCCGCTACCACGACCCGTACGTGGCGCAGTTCGCCGACGACGCCGGCAAGGTCCACACGGGCGTCGGCATCGACGCGCTGCTCCACTGGGCGGATGTGATCCTGGTGGTCACCGCGCACAAGGCGGTCGAGTGGGACCACCTGTACGCGAACGCGGACCTGGTGGTGGACACCGTGAACTCGTCGCGCGGGCGCGCGCTCCGGCCGATGCAGGTGCTGCGGCTGGGCGCCGGGTGGTCGGCCGGCGCCTGACCCCGCGGGGCCGCACCCGCCGGGCCGGGCCGGAGACGCTGTTGCCGACGCCGGGACGCGCCCGGCCCGCGCCGTGCGCCCGGCGTAGATTCCGGGCGTGACCGACTACCGCCGCATCTCCTACTGGCTCGAGAACGCCAACGACGACCTGACCCCCCGCGCGCCGCTCGACCGGGGCGCGGAGGCGGACGTCGCCATCCTGGGCGCGGGCCTGACCGGCCTGTGGACCGCGTACTACCTGCACCGCGCGGACCCGTCGCTGCGGATCGTGGTCGTGGAGCGCGACATCGCGGGCTTCGGGGCGTCGGGGCGCAACGGCGCCTGGTGCGCGCCGGACCTCAACATCTCGATGAGCCGCCTCGCGAGGCTCCACGGCGAGGACGCGGCGCGCCGCATGCAGCAGGCGACCTACGACGCGGTGGACGAGGTGGGCCGCGCCGCGGCGGCCGAGGGCATCGACGCTGGGTTCCACAAGGGCGGAGAGATCATCGTCTCGCGCGGGCCGCAGGGCGTGCCGTCCCTGGAGGAGAGCCTCGCGGAGTACCGGCGCTTCGGCTTCGGGGACAAGTACCGCCTGGTTGGCGGCGATGAGCTGAAGTCGCGCCTGTGGATCGCCGGCGCCACGCGCGCCCTCGTGTCCGACGATGCGGCGGTGGTGCATCCGGGCCGCCTGACACGTGGCCTGGCGCGCCTCCTCGAGCGCGAGGGGATCGCGATCCTCGAGCAGACCCCGGTCACCGAGGTCCGGCCCAGGGACGCGGCCGGCCAGGCCACCCTCGTCACGCCGCGTGGCGACGTGCGCGCGCCGGTGGTCGTCCTGGCGGGCGAGGCGTACCTGTCCGAGCTCGAGCCGCTGCACCGCCAGCTCGTCCCGCTGTGGTCGCTGATCGTGCTCACCGAGCCCGTCAGCGACGAGGCGTGGGCCGAGATCGGCTGGCAGGGCAGGGAGGTGGTCGCCTCCACGCGCCTCTCGATCGACTACCTCTCGCGAACCGAGGACGGGCGGATCCTGTTCGGCGGGCGCGGCGCCCCGTACCGGATGGGCTCGCCGATCAGGCTCGCCTTCGACCAGCACGGCCCCACCCACGAGCGGCTGCGCGGCTTCGTGCGGGCGTGGTTCCCGTCCCTTCGGGACGTCCGGTTCACGCACGCCTGGGGCGGCCCGCTGGGCATGCCGCGCGACTGGCACCCCACGATGGCGTTCGACCCGGCCACCGGGATCGCCACGTCGCGCGGGTACATCGGCCACGGCGTGTCCACGACGAACCTGGGCGGCCGGGTGCTGACCGACCTGATCCTCGGCCGCTCGACGCCGCTGACCGCGCTTCCCCTCGTCGGCCACCGCTCGCGCGACTGGGAGCCCGAGCCGTTCCGGTTCCTCGGGATCCGGTACGCGCAGTGGGCGCTCGCCCGCCTGGACGACCAGATCGACCGGACGGGCCTGCCGCCCAGCGGCCGGAGCATCGCGGAGCGGATCTCCGCGCACTGACGTCGCCGAGCCGCGGGCGGGCCGATCTGCGCGCGGGCGGCGCGCGGCCCGGGCGAGCTCGGCGACCAGCGTGCGCTGCCACGCCTCAGGGCCCTCGAGCGCGGTCAGCCGGTGCTTCCAGCCCGCTGGCTCGGGAATGCCGCGAATGTCACGACGCGGGCGCCCCTTGGCCTCGCACGGCCCGCGCCGACGCCCGTGCAGGCACCGGCCCGCCTGGGTGGAGGAGGACCTGGAGAGGGCAGGGCGGCACCGGCCCGGCTGCGGGCGTCGTCCCTACGAGGCGGCCATCCGGGTAGCGGTCCGCCGCGCCAGCGCCATCAGGCTCAGCATCGGGTTGACGCCCGAGGCGCTCGGCATCGCGGACGCGTCCGTGACCCAGACGCCCGGCGTGCCGTGCACCTGCCCGTCCGGGTCGGCCACCGACGAGCGCGGGTCCTTGCCGATCCGGCAGCTGGACAGCTGGTGCGCGCTGAACAGGAGGATGCGGTTGGCCGACACCGACCGCCGGCCGAGCGCGTCAAGCCACGGCTCGAACGCCTGGCCCTCGAGCCAGCCGAGCGGCGGCGTGACCAGCGGGATGATCTCCCGCGCCCCCGCGGCCCGCTGGATCCGGGCCAGCTCCACGGACGCCTGGCTGAGCAGCCGCCGCTCCGGCGCCCCGGGCTGGTACTCGATGCTGGTGCCCCCGTCACGGGCGATCGAGATGCGGCCAGCGGTCCGGTCCCGGACGATGCCCAGGAACGCGGCCACGTGCCCGGCCCGGGCCATCACCTCGCGATGGCCGGCGCTGTCCCACCACGGGAACCCCGACGCGATGAGCCCGGGGTGGGTGGGGGCGGCCTCGAGGCGGAACCCCCAGGGCCCGTCCACCTCGGCGAAGGCGTCGCTCATGACGCTCTGCGGCACTCCGGACCAGGGCGACAGCGCCTCGTCGAAGACGCCCGCGACGGCGGCGACCGGGTGCATGAGGAGGCTGCGCCCGGCGGTGCCCGTCGCGATGCCCGAGCGGAGCAGGACGACCGGCGACAGGATGGCGCCGCCCGCGAGCGCGACCCGCGGCGCCCGGACGGTGATCTCGCCCCCGGGGACCCTGGCCACCACGCCGGCCGCGCGGCCGCCCTCGAGGATGATCCGGACCGCCTCCGACCGATCGAGGATCTCGGCGCCGTTCGCGCAGGCGTCGGCCAGGAACGTGCGCAGGACGGACTGCTTGGCCCCGCGCCGACAGCCCACGGCGCACGGACCGCAGTCGCCGCACCCCCGGACGTTGCGCGGGATGACCTGCCACGGGATGCCCAGCGCCTCCAGGCCCGCCGCGAGCTTGGCGTTGGGGCCATTGCGCTCGCTCTCCTCGGACGTCACCCCGAGCGCCGCCTCCACGGCCTGGTAGTGGGCGTCGAGGTCGTCGCCGATGCCGGCGGCCCGCCACTCGGCGCGCACGGCGTCGGGGAGGCGGAGCGAGGAGCTCCAGTTCACCACCGTGCCGCCGCCCACCGCCGAGCCGGCACGGATGGCGATCCAGCGGTCCGTGGTGGCCGCCAGCCCGCGGTCGAGGAACAGCGCCGCCAGCCCGTCGAGCTCGGGGCCGCCGAAGGCGCGCTCGTCCACCATGG
>JAJXTS010000194.1 GCA_021783595.1 Chloroflexota bacterium
CGCCCCCCGGTGCGACGGCGTCTGGCCGCACCATAGGCAGGCGGGCCCGGCACGGACTCGCACGTTTGCCCCGGACCAGTTGCACGCTCGTCGCAGGATCTGGCCGCCCCCAGCACGGCAAGGCCGGGCGGAACCGGCCGTCAGGCCCCCAGCCCGATCAGCCGCCGCACCGGCGCCAGCCCCTCGACGGTGATCTCCGGCCCGCGGACCAGCGCCTCCGGGGTCAGCAGCAGTGCCTGGCTGTGCTGCCATTCGCCCGGCCGGCGCTCGACGCGCCGCATCCCGTTCGGCCGGTAGCCCACCTTGCGACTGACGGCCAGCGACGCGGGGTTGTCCACGAAGGCTGCGGAGGTGATCTCCTGCGCTTCGAGGTGGTCGAACAGGAACGCGCACATCGCCTGGCGCATCCGCGTCCCGACGCCGGCGCCCTGGTGCTCGCGACCGAGCCACGAGCCCGTCTCGCCCGTGCGCGTCAGGAGGTAGTGGTGCGTCCGGAAGCCCTGCGTGCCCACGAGCTGACCCTGCCAGCGGACGGCGAGGTCGAGCGACCAGTCGTCGGGCGAGAACGCCGAGCGGACGCCCCAGTGGTACTGCGCAAAGCTGGCGGCGAACTGCTCCGGCGGCGTGTCGGTCCAGGGGTGGCTGAACGGCATCAGGTCGGGCGGGTGAACGCCGCGGCGCGCCAGCTCGATCAACTCGGCGATCGTGTCGTCATCAATCCCGTGCAGCACCAGATCGCCCGCACGGATCCGCAGGCCGAGGACCGGGAACGCATCGACGATGCTGGCCATGCGCCGCAGTCTAGCGGAGCAGGTAGCGCCGGCTCAGCGGCACCTCGGCAACGGGCGCCACGGCCAGCGGCCGTCCACCGAGCGAGACGGCGCCGGTCCGCACGTCGATCTCCACCGGGGCGGTCGCCCGGTTCGCGTGCAGCGACGAGCGGGAGAGCCCGCGGACGCCGCTGACGGGGACCAGCGTGCGGCGCGTGGCCAGCCGCCGCGCCAGGGCCGGGCGGTCCGCCGCACCGGAGACGAACGTCAGCGCAACCGTCGGGGCGGCGTGGGGCGTGCCTGCCCAGTCGGCGCGGTAGCGCGTGGGCTCGGCCCGCTCGAGCGAGGCGTTGCCCTCGCCCAGCGGGCCCCAGGCCGGGAACCCGCCCTTGAACACCCACTCCGGCTTGACGCCGAAGAACCCCGGCTTCCAGAGCACGATGTCCGCCAGGCGGCCCGCCTGCAGCGAGCCGACGTGGCCGGCGATCCCGTGGACGATGGCGGGCTCGAGGGTGACCTTGGCCAGGTAGCGCAAGACGCGCGCCGTGTCGTCTCGATCGTCCTCCGGCGGGCCATCCGCGCCCATGTCCTCCGGCAGGCCGGGGATCCCGGCGGCCGCCCCGCTCCGGCGCCACGCCTTCATCACGTGCGCCAGCTGGAACGTGCGTCGCACGGACTCGCCGATCCGGCCCATCCCCTGCGAGTCGGAGTTCACGACGGAGATCGCGCCCAGCTCGTGGAGCGGCCCCTCCGCCGCCATCCGCGCCTCGAGCACCCGCTCGCGGACGAGCTCCACGTCGCCCGGCACGGACCACGAGAGGCCGTGGTTGAGCACCGTCATCGGCACGTGCTCAACCGCGGTGTGGACGCCGAACGGCAGCGTGGGCGTGGTGGACGAGCACAGGATCGACGGCTCGCGCACCAGCCCCAGCAGGTCGGGCACGTGGCCGCCGCCCGTGCCCTCCACGTGGTAGGCGTGGACCGTCCGCCCCGCGATCGCGGCCACCGTGTCCTCCAGTTCGGCGGACTCGTGGAGCCCGTCGGTGTGGAGGCTCACCGTGACGTCGCGGGCGTCCGCGTAGCGGAGCACGTAGTCGATCAGCTCCGGGTACGCGCCGTTGTCCTCGTGGATCTTGAAGCCCGTGGCGCCGGCTGCCAGCAGCGCGTCGAGGTGGCCGTCCTCGGCAGCCCGGGCGCCAGCCTGCATGCCCACGTTGATCGGCCACGCCTCGAGCCCGGCCAGCACGCGTTCCATCGCGTACGGCGGCTCCTCGAACCCGGCCGTGATGAACGTGGTAACGCCGCCCGACAGCGCCGGCGCCAGCAATTCCGGGTCGATGGTGTGGACGTGCGTGTCCACGGCGCCCGGCGTGGCGATCAGGCCGTAGGCCATGTACGGCTTGGTGTGCGGCCCCACCACGAGGTCGATCCCGTCGCTGATCTCGCCGCTGCCCGCCCGGCCGATCCCCGCGACCCGGCCGTCCTTGATCCCGATGTCCGCCTTGACGACGCCGATGGCCGGGTCGATCACCAGGGCCCCCGTGAGCAGGATGTCGAGCTCCGACGGGCCGGCGGCCCCGTTGTCCTGGGCGATGCCGCTGCGCAGGTTCTTGGCGTAGCCCCAGACCGGCTCGTCGCCTCGCGCGGTGCGATCCTCCTGCACGCGCACCCACAGGTCCGTGTCGCCCAGGCGCACGCGGTCGCCAGCGGTGGCGCCGTAGCGGGCGCGGTACTCCTCGGCCGAGAGGCGGCTCATGGCCTTGGCTCCGAGTTGGCTCCGGCCGCGGGAGCTGCGGCCGCGTGAGCGGCGGCGGGAGCTGCGGCCGCGTGAGCGGCGGCGCGCGCCCGGCCGAGGCGACCGGCCATCCGCACCAGGCGGACCGTCCTGGTCTCGCCCGGCTCCCAGCCCACGTAGGCGCCGGCGGGGACGTCCAGCCGGAAGCCGCGCGCGGCCTCGCGGTCGAACACCAGCCGGCGGTTGAGGCGGTGGAACGGGAAGTGGCTGGACACGCGGATCCGGCGCCGGGACGTCGAGGTCACCTCCACCTCGATCGCCTCGCGGCCCGCGTTGATCACGACATCGGCCGGGTCGCCGACCACGAGCGCGCCCGGGCCAAACGGGTCGGCGGGCTGGCCGCGGTCGAGCGGGTCCACGAGCGCGATCACACGCGTCCCGTCGCCGAGCAGCACCTCGAGGCGCACCTCGTCGAGCAGCTCGCGGACGCCCGGCATGACCTGCTCGGGCTCGACGGCAGCGCGCCCCGCAGCCTCCGCCTCGGCATAGGTGCCGCCAGCCCGGGCCGCCTCGAGCATCGCGTCGCAGATCAGGGCAACCGCCTCGGGATGGTTGAGGGCCACGCCCGCGACCCGGCGCCGCCGCGCGAGCTCCGCTGCCGCGAAGATCTGGAGCCGCTCTTCTTCCCAGGGGATCAGCCGCATTCCCCGATGCTACCGGTCGGGCCGGTCGCCCGCCGCGGACGCCCGTCACGGGGAACCGCGCCGGCCCCGGCGGCGTCCGGGACCCAATTGCACACACCCCCGAGGTTCGCCATGCGCCGCCTGCCCGCTCTCCTGCTCGCCGCCACGCTCGCCGGTGCCTGCGGGACGCCGTCCGCCCCCACCCCTTCCGCGGGCCCGTC
The DNA here is from genome assembly GCA_021783595.1 of Chloroflexota bacterium. Lineage (GTDB taxonomy): Bacteria > Chloroflexota > Limnocylindria > Limnocylindrales > CSP1-4 > CAIXZV01. The sequence goes on from JAJXTS010000194.1 coordinate 3,410, forward strand.
CGCCACCGCCCTGCCGCCCGCCCCGCCGGGCTCGCCGGCCGCTGCGGGGGGCATCGAGTTCGCGTCGGCCCACGGCGTCGCGCGCCTGTCGCCATCGGCCTCGGCTGCGACGAGCGCGGGCGACGCGCTCAACGCCTTCGGCCTCGCCCTGTTCGCCCGCGTCCGCAGCGCGAGCGGGAACGCCGTCGTCTCGCCGGCCAGCATCGCCCTCGCCCTGTCGATGGCCCGGGCCGGCGCCCGGGGAACCACGGCGGCCGAGATGGACGCCGTCCTCCACGGCCTCGCGTCCGACGCGCACGCCGACTGGGTCGCCAGCCTCGACGCCGCCCTCGCGTCCCGCACCGGGACCTTCACCGACCAGGCCGGCAAGCCGCAGCAGGTCACGCTTCGCATCGCGAACACCGGCTTCGTCCAGCAGGGTCTGCCGCTCGAGGCGGCATACCTCGACGCCCTGGCCGCCCGGTTCGGGGCCGGCGTCGGGCTGGTGGACTTCAAGACGGCCGCCGACGCTGCGCGATCGGCGATCAACGCCTGGGTGGCCGGCCAGACCGAGCAGCGGATCACGGACCTGCTGGGGCCCGGCACCGTGGACGACACCACGCGCCTGGTGCTGGTCAACGCGGTGCACCTCAAGGCGGCCTGGGCGAAGCCCTTCGACACGGCCGTCTCGGCCGACGCGCCGTTCACCCGCCCGGACGGGTCCACGGTGTCGGCGATGTTCATGCAGTCCGGCGGCAGCCTCGACTACGCGGCCGGCCCCGGCTGGCAAGCGGTCCAGCTGCCCTATGTCGGCGACCAGCTGGCCATGCTCGTGATCGTCCCGGACAGCCTCCCCTCCTTCGCGGCGGGGCTCGACGCGGCGACGCTGGCCTCGATCACC
>JAJXTS010000028.1 GCA_021783595.1 Chloroflexota bacterium
CTGGGTCGTGCGTGGGTCTGGGCTCCGAGCCTCGGCGCGAGGCGCGAGGCAACCGTCCGGCGCGCTCGGGTAGTTCCGCGAGTTTCGAACGACCTTGCATGCAGCCTGCCGCGGGACGCGCCGCCGGAACGCGGGCGCCGGGACGCGCCGGTTCGCGACGCCGGGCCGCGGGCGCCGCGGGCCGCGGGACGCGCCGCCGCCGGGCCCGGGGCGAGGCGGGCCGATCGCTACGAGCAAACCAGCGGATGCGGAATCGGGTGGGCGTCCTTCGGGTCGGCGTTCCCCACCGACAGCGGCAGCGCGAGGACCTGGGTCTTGGGCGGGATGCCGTGCCCCTCGCTCGTCTGCAGCCAGAGCTCCTCGGTGGTGGCCGCCGCTGCCCGGTCCATGTTCAGCTGGTGCGGGTAGACGCCGGTGATCTCGTACTGGTACAGCTTGTTGTCGCTGGTGTAGACCAGCACCAGGTCGGACACCAGTCTGTTCGGGTCCCCCTGCACGATGACGAGGTTGTAGATCGGCCCGAACATCCCGTCGCGGGCATGGGCGTAGATGTAGATCGGCTTGCCCTGGCCCGGCTGCCCGAACGGGGCCGCGGTCTGGTACATCGCCACGTCGCAGTACGGATAGCCCGACGGCCCGGCAACGACCGGCAGGTCGATCTGCAGGGCGGGGATGACGATGCGGGTCGCGACCGCCGGGCCGCTCGAGGGCGAGGGCCCGGCGGTCGCTCCCGGGCTGCCGGCCGGCACCGCCGACGGAAGGTCGAGCGCGATCGACGGCTCGGGCACGCCGCTGGCGCCGGACGCCGACGGCGCGGCCGCGACACCCGCCGCGGTGGGGTCGGCGTACGAGAGGAGGCCCGCCGTCACGAGGACCACGCCCAGCGCCACCACCAGCGCGGGGATCAGCCTCGCGAAGAACGCGCGGACGAGCGCGAGGACCGCGTACATCGGCTCAGGCCCCGCACCGGACGACATGCACCCTCGGGTGCGCCGCCGCGGCGTCTGTCGGCGCGGTCGACACGGGTTCCGCAACCACCTGCGTCTTCCCGGGCGTGCCGTGCGGTCCCTCGGAGGTCTGGAGCCAGAGCTCGTCATGGCCGGCCGCAATGGCCGCGTCGAGCGTGAGCTGGTGCGGCAGCACCCTGGTGATCCGGTAGACGTGGAGCATGGCGTCGCTGGTGTAGACGTCCACCAGCATGCCGACCATCTTGCCCGGCGTCCGCTCGAGCATCGTGAGGTCGTAGATGGGGTAGAACATCCCCACCCGCGCGTGAGCGAACAGGTAGGTGGCCCGTGCCTGGCCGGGCTGGCCCAGCGGCGGGCCGAGGTACATGGCCACGTTGCAGTACGGGTAGACGCTGGCCGGCGGCGACTTGGTGACCGCGAGGTCGATTCCCAGGTCCGGCACCACCACGCGCGTCGCGACCGCCGGGTTGCCGGACGCCGACGGCGGGGTCGTCGGCGGCGCGGACGGCGCAGGTGCCAGCGAGACGGTCGGCACCGCCGACGGGGCGGCACTCGGCGACGTGGAGGGCGAGACCACGGCGGCGCTCGGGCCGGGCGTCTGCGCTTGGGATGGCGCCGTCGGGCCGCAGCCGGCAACCGCGATGACTGCCGCGGCCAGGGCGGCGCTCAGGCGGGAGTGGCGCGTGGCGGTTCGCATGGCGCCCGCATGGTATCGCCAGCCCTCGCCGACGACCGTCCCCCGATGGTGCTGGTACGCTCGTGGCGCATGGGCAGCAGACTGGCCGTCGCGACAGGCTTGCTGGCGGGGCTTCTCGTCGGCGGGCTGGCCGTGGGCGGCGCCGTGGCGCTGCTCCCGCCGCCCCCGGCCCCCGAAATCCCCGCGGCCTCGCCGATTGTCGTCGCCACGCCCCAGCCGTCCTCGAGCCCGTCCGCCGCCCCGGAACCGGCCGCCTCGCCGTCGCCGTCCCCGTCGCCATCCCCGTCGCCGTCCGCCCAGGCCTTCGGCATCGGCCAACTTGCCCCGGGCCTCAAGCTTGCCCGGGCCGGCGGGGGGACGCTCAACCTGCTGGCGCTTCGAGGCAAGCCCGTGTGGGTCAACTTCATGGCCACCTGGTGTCCCGAGTGCCGCACCGAGCTGCCGCAGATGGCGGGTTTTCAGGCCCGGTACGCCCAGACCGGCCTGACGGTCGTGCTCGTGGACGTCAGGGAGCCGGGCGCGGACGTCACGGGCTTCCTGAAGTCGATCGGCGTCTCGTTCCCGGTCGGAATCGACGCGGACGGTGCCGCCACCGCCGCCTGGAGGACGCTGGCGCTGCCGATGCACTTCTGGCTCACCCGCGAGGGCGTGATCGCGGCGGGCGCCGTGGGCTCGATCGGCCCGGACCAGATGGCGGCCAGCCTGCGGGCCATCCTGCCCGGCGTGACCGTCACGCCATGACGGGGCGCCAGACGACCGGCGCCGGCTAGCCGATTGCCTTGGCAGCGGTCGCGACGGCGTCCAGCAGCACCCCCGGGAACAGCCCGAGCACGATCGTCATCACCGTCGTCACCGCGAGGCCGGTCCACACCAGGCGCCCGTGCGCCGCAACCGAAGTCTCGGTGTCCGGATCGCGCATGAACATGTAGACCACGATCCGCAGGTAGTAGAAGGCCGCGGCCGCCGCGTTCAGGACCGCGAGGACCGCGAGGACGTACAGCCAAGCATCCGTCTTGCCTGCCTGGACGGCCGCGGTGATGATGTAGAACTTGCCGAAGAACCCGGCGGTCGGCGGGATGCCGGTCAGGCTCAGCAGGAACAGGAACATCAGCCAGGCCAGGGCGGGCTCGCGGCGCACGAGGCCGGCGAACGTGGACAGGTTGCTGGTGACGCCCGTCTTGCGCTGGATGGCGCCGATGACCGCGAAGGCGCCGAGGTTCATGAACGCGTACGCCGCGCCGTAGTAGAGCAGGCCCTCAAGGCCCTGGATCTGGCCGGCGGCGAAGGCCGCGAAGCCCACCAGCATGTAGCCGGTGTGGGCGATCGAGGAGTAGGCGAGCGTCCGCTTGACGTTGTCCTGGGTCAGCGCCACGAGATTGCCGAGCGTCATGGTGAGCGCGGCCAGCACCATCACCGCGATGTTCCACTGGGCCGCCATCGGCAGGAGCGCCCCAGCGAACAGCCGGATGATCACCGCGAACGCGCCCACCTTCGGCCCAACGGACAGGTAGCCGGTCACCGGCGTCGGCGAGCCCTGGTAGGCGTCGGGCGTCCAGTAGTGGAACGGCACCGCCGCGATCTTGAACGCCACCCCGGTCATCAGGAACGCCAGCCCGAGCCCGAGCCCGGGGCTGAACGGCGCAGTCCCGGCGACCACCGCGGTCAGGTTGGCAGCCACCGCGTCGATCCGCGTCGTGCCGGTCATGCCGTACATGAACGCGATCCCGAACAGGAAGATCGCCGAGCTGAACGAGCCCAGCAGGAAGTACTTGATCGCGCCCTCGGTGGAGAAGCCGTCGGTCTTGTGGTAGCCGGCGAGCAGGTAGCCGGGCAGCACCATCAACTCCAGGCCGAGGAACAGCACGATGAGGTCCGCAGCCCCGGCGATGAGCATCGCGCCGGCCATCGCGAACACCAGGACGGCATTGAACTCCGCGACCGGCAGCCCGCGCTCGCCCAGGTAGTCGGGCGCGAACGCCGCCGTCAGCGCGGCGATGGCCACGAACAGCAGGTCGAGGAAGGTGGTCAGCGCGTCGACGCGGTACGAGCCGCCGAACGCGGTCGTGCCCGACTGGCCAACGGCCACGGTCAGGGCGGCCACGATCGCGAGGCCGACGAAGGTGGCCGTCAGGGCTGCGGTCTTGCGGCCTGGCCAGACCAGGTCCACCAGGATCACCGCGGCCGACACGAGGACGGCGGCGATGAACGGCGCCATGGCGGAGGTGTCGGAGAAAGTCACCGGAGTCCTCCTACCGCCACAGGCCCAGGGCGATGGGTGCGGCCTGGCCGACCGCCGCGAGCGTCGCGTTCACCGAGCCCGAGATCAGCCCGAGGATCAGGCCCGGGAAGAGCCCGAGCACGACGACGAGGGCGCCCAGCGGCACCAGCGTCATGGCCTCCACCGGCTTCATGTCCGTGAGGTGGTCGCCGAGGCCCCGCAGGAACTCGGACAGCTCGCCGAAGGCCACGCGCTGGAGCATCCAGAGCAGGTAGCCCGCCGAGAAGATCATCACGAACGTCGCGACGACTGCCGCGGCCGGGATGGCCGCAAAGGTGCCCAGCAGGGTCAGGAACTCGCCCACGAACCCGGACAGGCCCGGCAGGCCGACCGAGGCGAAGACGAAGAACCCGAGCGCCGCCGCGTAGACCGGCGTGGCCGAGCCCAGGCCGCCCATCTTGGCGATGGTGCGGTCGTGGGTGCGCTCGTAGATCACGCCCACGAGCAGGAACAGGGCGCCGGTGATCAGGCCGTGGTTGACCATCTGGAGGATGGCCCCCTGGAGTGCCTGCTGCTGGAACGCGAAGATGCCCAGCGTCACGAAGCCCATGTGGCTGACCGACGAGTACGCGACCAGCTTCTTGAGGTCCGGCTGCACCAGCGCCACGATGGCGCCGTAGATGATGCCGATCAGGCTCAGCACGATGATCAGCGGCGCCCACCAGTGGGCGGCCTCGGGGAACAGCGGCAGCGCGAAGCGGATGAACCCGTAGCCGCCGAGCTTGAGCAGCACGCCGGCCAGGATCACCGAGCCCGCGGTGGGCGCCTCGACGTGGGCGTCGGGCAGCCAGGTGTGGAACGGGAACATGGGGACCTTGATCGCGAACGCGAGGGCGAACGCGCCGAAGGCGAGGATCCCGAACGAGCCGTTGAAGTGGCCCTGCTGCGCCCACGCGATCAGCGAGCCCAGGTCGAAGGCGTTCTGCCACGAGCCGTTGTGGCCGGACTGGTAGATGAACGCTGTCGCCAGGATCGCGACCAGCATCAGCAGCGAGCCGACCAGCGTGTACAGGACGAACTTGATCGTCGCGTAGATGCGGTTCTTGCCGCCCCAGATGCCGATGATCAGGTACATCGGGACGAGGACGATTTCCCAGAAGATGTAGAACAGGAACAGGTCCTGGGCCACGAACACGCCGGTCATGCCGACCTCGAGGACCAGGAACGAGACCATGTACTCCTTCACGCGGTTCTGGATCGGCGAGAAGGAGGCCAGGATGCTGATCCACGACAGGGTGGTGGTCAGCACCACCAGCACCAGGGACAGCCCGTCCGCGCCCACCGAGTAGTTGATCCCGAAGGCCGGGATCCACTGGTAGGTCTCGCGGAACTGGGTGCCGCTGGCGGTGACGAAGCCGCCCAGCATGAGGAGCGAGACGACCCACGCGACCAGCGCGAACCCCAGCGCGACGTAGCGCGCCTGGTTGGGCTTCGCGCCGTTCGTGAATGCGACGGCGATCGCGCCGACAAGCGGCAGGAACGTGACGATGGTGATGAGCGGGAGCCCGGAGGCGGTCATCGGGGCTGCCCCACGATCAGGAGGAAGGAGCCCGCCATCACGATCAGGCCGATCGCGATGCCCAGGGCGTAGTTCTGGACGCGGCCCGTCTGGATCTGGCGCAGCCCGCCGCCGGCGTCCCTGACGACCGTGCCGACGCCGTTGACCGTCCCGTCGACGATGGTCCGATCGAACCACCACAGGAACGCCGCCACGGCCCCGCCGATCCGGATGAACAGCAGGTCGTTGATCTCGTCGAACCACCACTTGTTGAGCGAGCCGCGGTAGAGGAACCGCGAGGCGCCGCTGCCGCCTGCGATCGCGTCGACCGTGTCCTGCTTGACCTTGCGCGAGCCCCAGCCGAACAGGTAGAGGCCGCTGATCAGGCCGGCGAGCGCCGCCGCCACGCTGATCCCGATGAGCACCGTGTCCACCGGCAGCCCGAACAGCGTGTCGACGGGGGTGCGCGCGAGGATCTGCTCCGACTGCTCGAACACCGGCTTGAGCCAGCCGACCAGCAGGCCGTTGCCCAGCGGCAGGCCCACCGCCATGCCCAGGAAGATCGACGGGATGGCGAGCAGCACCAGCGGCAGCGTCATCTGCCAGGCGGACTCGTGGACGTGGGGCGCCACGGCCGGGTCCACGCGGGACTCGCCGTAGAACGTCTTGCCCATCAGGCGCCACATGTAGAACGCGGTCATGACGGCCACGACCACGCCGATGAGCCAGACCCAGGTGAAGCCGGCCTTGAAGGCCTCGCCCAGGATCTCGTCCTTGGAGAAGAAGCCGGCCAGCGGCGGGATGCCCGCGATCGCGATCGTGCCGATGAGCATGGTGGCGTGCGTGATCGGGATCTTCTTCCACAGGCCGCCCATGCGGTTCATGTCCTGCTCGCCGTCAACCGAGTGGATCACCGAGCCCGAGTCGAGGAAGAGCAGGCCCTTGAAGAAGCCGTGGCTCATCAGGTGGAAGATCGCCGCGGTGTAGGCGCCGACGCCCAGGGCCGCGAACATGTAGCCCAGCTGGGAGAGCGTGGAGAACGCGAGCACCCGCTTGATGTCGGTCTGGGTGAACGCGATCGACGCCGCGAGGATCGCGGTGAAGATGCCGATGCCGGCCACCACGACCATCGCGTCCTGCGCGGACGAGAACAGCGGGTTGGCGCGGGCGACGAGGTAGACGCCCGCGTTGACCATGGTGGCCGCGTGGATGAGGGCGGACACCGGGGTCGGGCCCTCCATCGCGTCCGGCAGCCAGACGTGCAGCGGGAACTGCGCGCTCTTGCCCATCGCCCCGCAGAACACCAGCAGCGCCACGATGGTGAGCGGGACCGTGTTGTGGGCCCCCTGCTCGACCAGCTTGGCGAGCGACTCCTGGATGTTCAGCGTCCCGGTGTTGACGAAGATCGCCATGATCCCGAGCGCGAACCCGACGTCGCCCACGCGGTTGACGATGAACGCCTTCTTGGCGGCGAGGGCCGCGGAGCGCTTGTGGTACCAGAACCCGATGAGCGAGTAGCTGGACAGGCCCACCAGCTCCCAGCCCGCGAACACGAGCAGCCAGTTGTTCGCGAGCACCAGCAGGAGCATCGAGAACATGAACAGGTTCAGGTAGGCGAAGAACCGCCAGGTCGCCTTGTCGTGCGCCATGTACCCGATCGAGTACACGTGCACCAGCATGCCGATCGTGGTGACCACGATCAGGAGCGCGGCGGTCAGCGCGTCCACGTGGAAGCCCAGGTCCACCGACAGGCGGCCGGCCGGGATCCAGGTCCACAGCTTGACGTCGAGGCCGGCGGTGCCGAAGGGGTCCTGGTGCCCCAGCGCTGGCACCACCACGATCATCGCGATCACCCAGACCGCGATGACGATGCCCACCGGGACGATCTCTGCCGCGGTGCGCCCGTGCCGGAGCATCAGGCGGCGCCCGAACAGGGCGGTGAAGGCGAAGCCCAGGATGGGCAGCAGCGGGATGAGCGGGATCAGTGTGGCGTACGGCATCGTCCGGCCCCTACCGCTTCATCGCGTCGTACTCGTCGACGAGCGGCGTCTTCCGGTTCCGGTAGATCGCGATCACGATCGCGAGCCCCACCGTGGCCTCGGCCGCAGCGGCCGCCATCACGATCAGCGCGATGTCGCTCGCCTGCGCCGCGTGGGACGGGTCGGCGGAGGAGACGAACGCGCCGAACGCCACGAAGGCCAGGTTGACGGCGTTCAGCATCAGCTCGATCGACATCAGCATGCTGATCGCGTTGCGCCGGGCGAGGAAGCCGAACGCGCCGATCGAGAACAGGAGCCCCGACAGGATCAGGTACGCGTTGAGATTCTGCGAGACCAGGTTCAGCGCACTCAGCATCAGTCGGCCTCCCCGCGATCGCGCTCGCGCTTGGCGAGGAACACGCCGCCGACGACGGCCGCCAGCAGCAGGACGCTCACGACCTCGAACGGGAGCGTGAACTGGCCGAACAGCGTGGTCGCCACCGACCTGGCGTCCGCGACCTGGGTGGCGACCTGCTTTGGCCAGTCGGTGGTCAGCACCGAGGCGACGATCAGCAGCGCCAGGATGGCCGTGGCGATGGCGGCCGGGACGGCCTGGGTCTGGAACACCAGCGCGCGGGGGGCCGCCTTCGTCTGGGTCAGCATGATCGCGAACAGCACGAGCACGCTGATCGCGCCGATGTACACCAGCACCTGCGCGCCGGCGACCACCGGGGACCCGGCGATCACGTACAGCCCCGCCAGCGCGGCGAAGGCGATGATCATGGCGCCGCCGGCCCGGATGATGTCGCGCTGGAGGACGACGGCCAGGGCCGCCACCACCATCACCGCGGCGAACGCCAGGAACAGCAGGTCGTTCCAGCCGAGGCCCAGGAGCGGGATCGTGTCAGGCTGTGTCACTCGTCCCTCTCACCGATGTTCCGAGAGCGAGGCCGGCAGGACGGGGAGGCGCCGGGACTCGTCGATCAGACGGCCTTCGGCCCGAGCCCGCTCGGCCCAGTCGCGCTCGCGGCGGATGTAGCTCATCTCCGTCTCGCGCTCGATCCCGGCCAGCGCGAGGAGGTCGAGCATCGGCTCCTCGCGGGACGTGTGGCCGAGCTCGAACTGGTCGCTGTCGCGGACGGCGTCGTAGGGGCAGGCGTCGACGCAGATGCCGCACAGGATGCAGCGGCTCTCGTCGACCTCGTACTTCTGGAGGACGCGCGGCTTGGGCATCAGGGCGCCCGTCGGGCACGTCTCGGCGCACCGGCCGCAGGAGACGCACGGCGTGTCGTTGAGGCTCATGTCCAGCGGCGTCGTCACGAGGGTGTCGAAGCCGGTCCGCATGAAGTCGTAGCAGGCCGCGCCCACCACCTCGGAGCAGACGTTCGCGCAGCGGCCGCAGTCGATGCACCGCGCGGGCTCCCGAAGGATGAACGCGTGGCTGTCGTCGCGGACGTAGTCGTGGTTGGCGCCCGTGAACCGGTTCTCGGTCAGCGAGCGGTAGCCGGCGCCCTGGTGGTAGCCCTTGTCGAGCGTCCGCAGCGTCGTGCCGTACTCGATGCCCAGCCGGCGCAGGTCGCAGAACCCGACGGCCTCGCAGGTGCACTGCAGGCAGCGGGTGGCCTCGGCCATCGCCTCGTCACGGGTGTACGGGATCTCGTACTCGATGTAGCTGTGCTTGGCGACCTCGAGGTCCAGCGCCTTGAGTCGGTTGCGCGGCTCCTTGACCTCTCCCGTGAACGGCACGATCGAGAGGAACTCGGGCTGCGGCTCGGCGAGCTGCTGGCGCGTCCGGATCGACGCGAGGTCCATGCCCCGCAGGTAGGCGTCCACCGCGTAGGAGGCACGGCGGCCCTCGGCGATCGCGGCCACGACCGTCGCCGCGCCCGTCCGGACGTCGCCCGCGGCGAACACGCCGGCACGGTCCGTGGCGAAGGTCACCGCATCGGCCTTGAGGCGCCGCTGCTTGGTTGCGGTGACGCCGTCGTTGCCCGCGCCGAACCAGCGCAGGTCCGGGCCCTGGCCGATGGCGAGGAGCACCCGGTCGCAGGGGATCGTGAACTCCGTGCCCGGGGCGGGCTCGGGGCGGCGGCGGCCTGACGCGTCGGGCTCGCCGAGCTGCATCCGGATGAACTCGATGCCCTCGACCTTGTCGTCCGCGCCCTTGACAACGCGCGTCGGGCCGGCCTGGAAGATGGTGGTGACGCCCTCCTCGATGGCCTCGTGGACCTCGGACGAGGCGGGCATGTCCTTCATGTCGCGCCGGTAGACCAGCGTGACCTCGGACGCTCCCTGGCGGATGGAGGTGCGGACGCAGTCCATGGCCGAGAAGCCGCCGCCGACCACCACCACGCGGCTGCCCTCGTGGCCCGGGTACGGCAGCCCGAGCGTCGCGGTCCGCAGGTAGTCCAGGCCGTCGATCACGCCGTCGGCGTCCTCGTCCGGGATGCCCAGCTTGTTGGTGTCGTAGCAGCCGATCGCGAGCAGCGTGGCGTCGTAGCCCTGCCGCCCGAGGTCGTCGAGCGTGAAGTCCCTGCCCAGCTCCTGGTTGCAGACCACCTTGCCGCCGAGCAGCTCGACGGCCCTGTAGTCGGCCTCGAGGACCTCGACCTTGGGCAGCCGGTACTGCGGGATGCCGTAGCGGAGCATGCCGCCCGGCGCCGGGTCGCGCTCGAGGACCGTCACGTCGTGGCCGGCGAGCAGCAGGTAGTACGCCGCCGACATGCCGGACGGGCCGGAGCCGATGACGGCCACCCGGCGCCCGGTCGGCGCCTGCTTCTCGAACGGCAGCGGCGGCTCGACGCCCTCGTCGGCGAACGCCCGCAGCACCTGGTCGCCGGCGTAGCGGTGGCTGTCGCGGATCGCGATGGCCTCGTCCACCTCGTCCCGGCGGCAGTGCTCCTCGCACGGGGCGGGGCAGACGCGGCCGAGGATGCTGGGGAACGGGATGGTGCGCTTGAAGATCCGCGACGACTCGCGCCAGTTCCCCTCGGCGTTGGCCTTGAGGAAGCCCGGGATGTCGATGTGGCTCGGGCACTTGTTCTGGCACGGCGGCAGGCAGTACGCGTTGTGGTCCGAGAAGATCAGCTCGAGGTTGGTCTTGCGCAGCCGGCGGACCTCGTCGGTCTGGGTCTGGACCACCATGCCCGCCTCGGCCCGGCGCGAGCACGAGGTGGGCGGGTTCTCCTCGCCCGCGACCTCCACGACACACATCCGGCAGGCGGCGAAGCCGGGCAGCTTGGGCTCGTAGCACAGCGTGGGGATCTCGATCCCGTTGTCCCGGCAGACCTCGAGGATCGTCTGCCCCTCGAAGCCCTCGACCACCCGTCCGTCCACCTCGAGGCGGATGCGAGGCGTGCTCTGCGGCCGCTGCGGCGACTGAGTGGTGATCAGCTGCTCAGCCAGCGAGCCGTCGCGCGGCGTGACGGTGTCCAGCTTGGCGGGGGTGTCGGGACGGGACTCGCGCCGCGGCAGCGGCGCCTCGTCGGCGGGGCGGGTGGCGAGGTTGGTCATGCGCTGGCTCCCCGGGACGCCGCACCGCCCGCCACCGCGATCGGCGTGCAGACGCCGGCGGGGCAGGTGCTGCGGAGCAGGTGGTCATCGAGCTCGGAGCGGAAGTGGCGGAGCACCGACGCGAAGGCGTACGTCGCGGTGCGCTCGTGGTCGCACAGGGCGCTGGCCGCGATGTCGTGCGTCAGGTCGGCGGTGAGCTGCGCGTCGCCGGCGCGCGGGGTGCCGGCCGCCACGCGCTCGCCGATCTCGGCCAGGCGCCGGAGGCCGATCCGGCACGGGATGGACTTGCCGCAGGCCTGGTCCGAGGCGAAGCGGGTCAGCAGGCGGGCCAAGTCCACGATGCAGGCCCGGTCGTCGGCGATGACGACGGAGCCCGAGCCGATGTGGGCGCCCGCCTCGCGCAGGGCCGCGTTGGTGTACGGGGTGTCCAGCGCGCTCGCCGGCAGGAACCCGCCGGTGGGCCCGCCGACCAGCAGCGCCTTGAGCCCGTGGCTGCCCGCGCCGCCCGCGAGGGCGACGATCTCGCCGAGCGGCGTGCCCAGCGGCACCTCGGCGATCCCGGCTCCGGCCGGGCCGCGCAGCTGCACGAGCGCCGTGCCGGGGGCACCCTGGACCCCGGTCGCTCCGAACGCGGCCGCGCCGTTCCCGAGGATCCACGGCACCGCCGCCAGCGTGGCGACGCTGTTGACCACGGTGGGCTGGTCGAACAGCCCGCGCTCGGTGGGGTACGGGGGCTGCTGGTCCGGGGCCGCCCGCTTGCCCTCCAGGGCCTTGATCAGCACGGTCTCCTCGCCCAGCATCGACGAGCCCTGGAGCCCGCGCACGGTCACCGTCACGCGGCGCCCCGAGCCCGCGACGTCGTCGCCGGCGAACCCCGCGGCCTCCGCCTCGGCGACCGCGCCCTCCAGCCGTGCCACGACAGCCGGGTCCTCTCCGCGGACCGCGAGGATCGCCTCCGTGGCGCCCGTGGCGTAGGCGGCGATGACCAGGCCCTCCAGGACGGCCCACGGGTCAGCGCCAAGCAGGGCGGCGCCCGTCTGGGACGCCGGGTCGGCGTCGTAGCCGTTGGCGACCACATAGCGCTGGGACGCGTCCGCCGAGGCCGCCGCGCGCCACGCGTCGCCAGCGGCGAACCCAGCCCCGGCGCGGTCGCGCAGCCCCGACGCCGCGATCTCGGCGATCGTGCCGGTGGGCCCGTGGCGGACCGCGGCACGCAGTCCCTCGAAGGCGCCGCCGCGGACGGCCGCGTCGAGGTCCCACGGGTCGGCGGCGAGCGCCGCGGCGCGCCCGAGCAGGATCGACGGCCAGGCGGCCGGCGTGGTCAGGAACGTGGTCATGCTCCCGCCTTCCCGATCAAGGCCGCGTCGAGCGCGGCGAGGAAGCCCGCCTCGGCGGCCTTGTGGCCCTCGCCCGCCGGTGCCGCCGCGGTCAGCGTCGGCGGCTCCAGGCGGAGGTGCCGGTAGCTGGTGGCGGCGCCGTACACCGTGGCGTACCAGGCGCCCGACTTGCGCGAGAGCTGCTTGAGCGCGGCGACCGGCAGGTAGCCGTACGCCGCCTGGATCTCCTCCAGCATCGGCAGCAGCGCCCTGGGGTCGCTGTCGTGCGCCTCGAGGATCTCGTCCACGGCCGACAGGTCGATCGCGCCGAAGCGGGTGAAGGTCGGGTCCGCCACCGGGCGCCCGGACCGGCGGGTGGCCGATTCGTCGCGGCGCTCGCCGTAGGTCTCGGCGGGGCCCCAGTGGACGTGGAACCGGCCCCGGGTGTCCATCCCCCCCATGTCGATGCACTCGACCGGGCAGGCTTGGGCGCACTGGAAGCAGGTCTCGCACTTGAGCGTGCCGTACTCGTCGTGCAGGAGCTGGAGCCGGCCGCGGAACTTGGGCGCGACGTCGGCCTGCTGCTCCGGCCACATGATGGTGGCCTTGGGCTGGAAGAACCGCGTCAGGGTCAGGCCCATGCCGCGGACGAGGCCCATGCCGGGGATGGTGGTCATCAGTTGATCCCCGCCGACTTGATCAGGACGATCGCGAAGGCCGTCACGAACAGGTTGAGCAGAGCCGCGGGCAGCAGCCACTTCCACGCGAAGCCCATCAGCTGGTCGATGCGCACCCGCGGGAACGTGGCGCGCATCCAGACGAACACGAACACGAACACGAAGGACTTGAGCATGAACCAGACGAGGCCGGCGACCCAGTCCCAGTCCATGTAGGCCGCCAGACCGATGACGCCGAGCACGAGCAGGTTGAGCAGGAGGAAGCCGGCCAGCAGCGCCTGCCAGGCCGGCCGGTGCCGCCGCAGGAGGTAGACCGGCGCGGCGAGGATGAGCGTCGCCAGCAGCGGGACGACGGCGGCGGCCGCCATCAGCGACGAGCCGAGCTGGCCCGGGTCGAGGTTGATCGACAGCGGCCCGACGCCGACCAGGCGGAGCAGCCAGTTGACGTCCACCGGCGCGTTCCAGGCCCCGAAGAACATGGTGACGATCAGCGCCGACATGATGAACACGTTCACGTACTCGGCGAAGAACAGGAAGCCGAACCGCATCCCCGAGTACTCGGTGGCGAAGCCGGCCACGATCTCCGAGTCCGCCTCGGTGAGGTCGAACGGGGTTCGGTTGGCCTCGGCCACGCCCGCGATGAAGAAGATCAGCGCGCCCAGCGGCTGGCGGAAGACGAACCAGTCCCACACCCAGCCGGCCTGCTGGCGCCCGATCGAGTCGATGCTCAGCGTGCCGGCGAGGAGGATCAGGCCGACAACCGAGAGCGTCAGCGGGATCTCGTAGGAGACGACCTGCGCGGCCGAGCGGAGGCCGCCCAGCAGCGAGTACTTGTTGAACGACGACCAGCCGGCCAGGAGCAGGCCGACCACGGACATGCCGCCGACCGCGAACAGGTACAGCAGGCCGATGTTCAGCGGCGCGCCCACCAGCCCGGGCCCGAACGGGACGACCATGAAGGTCATCACCGCGGTCAGGAACACCAGCACCGGCGACCAGGTGAAGACGATCCGGTCCGCGCCGTTGGGGGTGAAGTCCTCCTTGGTGAGGACCTTGAGGCCGGCGACCACCGAGTGGGCGGCGCCGGCGGGGAGCACCCGGTTGGGGCCTACACGGAGGTTCATGTAGGCGATGACCTTGAGCTCCATGTAGATGATGATGAAGGCGGCCGGGATGCTGAACAGCAGGACGCCCGCGATCGCCAGCACGAACCGGAGGATCCCCAGGTTCGAGTTCACGACGCCCACCACCCACGGCCCGATGACGGTGGCGAGGAACACGACCGCCACCGGCCCGACGACGAGGGCGATCAGCAAGAGCGGGATGACGACCCTGCCGATCAGGCTCGCCGGGCTCGCGGAGCGGTTCATGGCGGTCGTCACTTGTCGATCCCGCCCATGACCGGGTCGAGGCTGGCCATGACGGCCATCGTGTCCGCGATGAGGTTGTCCTTCATCAGCATCCCAACGAGCTGGAGGTGCACGAACGACGGGTCGTGGATCCGGAACCGGAACGGCTGGTCCGTGCCGTCGGAGATCACGTAGGTGCCGAACAGGCCGCGCGGCGACTCGACCGCCGCCCAGGCGCGCCCGGGGCGCGGCCGCATCAGCCGCGGCAGGCGCGCCATGACCGGGCCGTCGGGCATCTCGTGGAGGCACTGGTCGATGATCCGGATGCTCTCGCGCACCTCGTCGAGGCGGAGCAGGTAGCGGTCGAGCGAGTCGCCGCCGCCGTTCGCGCCGCGGACCGGCACGTTGAACTCGAGCTCCGGGTAGACCGAGTACGGGTGGGAGCGGCGGACGTCGAACGGCACGCCGGCCGCCCGGATGTTGGGGCCGGTGACGCCCATCCGGAGCGCCGTGTCGCGGTCCACCCGGCCGATTCCGCGCATCCGGCGGACGAAGATCTCGTTCTCGTTGAGGAGGCCGATGTTGGCCTCGTGCTCGACGAGCGCCCGGCTCATCCAGTCGCCCACGCGCGACAGGAACTCGTGGTTGAGGTCGCCGTTCACGCCGCCGACGCGGAAGTAGTTGAACAGCATCCGCTGGCCGGTGAGCGCGGCCAGCGCCTCGACGATCTCGTCGCGCTCGATGAACGAGTACAGGATCGGGGTGAGGCCGCCGAGGTCCAGCGCCATCCAGCCCTGGAACAGGGCGTGGCTCGCGACGCGGAGGAGCTCGCCCGTCAGGACCCGGATGTACTCCGCGCGGCGCGGCACCTGGACGTCCATCAGCTGCTCGAACGCCATCACCGGCGCCCACTCCATGAACAGCGAGCTGACGTACTCGAGCGGGTCGATCTGGCTGATGATGTGGTGGTAGTCGCTGTTCTCGCACAGCTTCTCGACGCCGCGGTGCAGGTAGCCCAGCACCGGGTCGAGGTCCACGACCTTCTCGCCGCTGATCTTGAGCACCACGCGGAGCACGCCGTGCGTGGACGGGTGCTGCGGACCCATGTTGAGGAACATCTCGCCGTCGCCGAGCGTGTAGAACTCGGCCTCGCGCTCCGTGCGCGGCGGGTACGGCGGCACCTGCTCGTACTGGCCCATCTGGCCGTGGAGCATGATCCGGGGGTCGTCCTCGGAGCGGTGCTGGCTGGGTTCGGCCTGCGTGGTCATCTTCAGGGCCTCACCGTGCGGCGGACCGAGCCGGGCGTGGCCTGGACGGGGGGCGAGGTCCGCTCCATGTGCCGCACCCCGCCGCCAGGCGAGCGGGCGGCGTCATCGGCGAGGTAGAAGTCCTTCCGGAGCGGGAAGCTCGCGTAGTCGGGCGGCATGTAGATCCTTCGGAGGTCTCGGTTGCCCTCGAAGATGATCCCGAACATGTCGTAGGCCTCGCGCTCCATCCACTCGGCGCCGGGCCACAGACCGGTGAGCGTGGCGATGCGCGGGTCCTCGCGGGGCATGCCCTCGGCGACGATCCGCAGCCAGTCCGGGGTCTTGCTCGACCACAGGTGGTAGACCACCTGCATCGTCTCGCCCGTGTCCACGCCGCAGAGGTCGGCGAGGATCGCGAAATCGAGGTCGGCGTCGTCGTGGAGGACGCGCATCACCTCGACCATGTCCGCCGGGCGGATCCGGATCTCGGTCCCGTCGTGGCGCTGGCGAATGGGGCCCGCGAGGCGGTCCGCGAGCCTGGCCTCGAGGCGGGTCTTGAGGGTGCGGTCCATCGCTACGCGTCCTGGGGCACGTTGGGGCCGATCCGGTGCTCGTCCCAGTGGCCGCGCCGCTCCTTTACGAGCTGGCCCAGCTTCATCATCCCGTAGATCAGCCCCTCCGGGCGCGGCGGGCAGCCGGGCACGTACACGTCCACGGGCATGACGCGGTCGATGCCCTCGATCGTGGAGTAGGAGCGCTTGTAGCGGCCGCCCGAGCAGGTGCAGTCGCCCATCGCCACGACCCACTTGGGCTCTGGCATCTGCTCCCACAGACGGACCAGCGGGCCGGCCATCTTGGTGGTCAGGGTGCCGGCGACGATCAGCACGTCCGCCTGGCGCGGGCTGGCACGGAACGGGAACATGCCCCAGCGGTCCATGTCGTTCTTGGACGTGGCGGCGGACATCATCTCGATGGCGCAGCAGGCCAGGCCCGACAGCAGCGGCCACAGGCTGTTCATCCGGATCAGGTCGATGAGGATGTCCGCCTTGGTGGGGATGACGTCCAGCTGGCCCCAGCGCGCGGTGTCCGACAGCATCAGGTCCGAGCCCTCGAGCTCGCGCAGGTGCGTGTAGGCCGGGTCCGTCGAGAGGTAGGCGCCCGGGTTGGCGGAGGACCAGAGCGTGTTGGGAACGATGATCGGCGAGCTGACGCCGCCCGGGGAGGCCGCGACGAGGCCGGCGTCGTTGCCGGCGGCCGACGTTGCAGCGGGGCCGATGGCGTCGGCGGCGCCGTCCGGGGTCATCGCCACGAGAGCACTCCCTTGCGCCATGCGTAGGCCAGGCCGAGCATCAGGATCGCCACGAAGATCAGCATGCTGACGAGGCCGCCCAGCAGCAGGTCCTGGAAGACCAGCGCCCACAGGAAGATGAACACGATCTCGATGTCGAAGGCCACGAACATCAGGGCGTAGATGTAGAACGGGATCCCGAACCGGGCGTGGCTGTCGCCGAAGGTGTCGATGCCCGACTCGTAGGGGTAGCCCTTGTGCTCGTCGCCGCGGGTGCGGTGCGAGAGGAGCCACGCCAGCGCGATCGTCCCGAACACGAACCCCGTGCCCGCGATGACGAACCCGACGACGTACCAGAGGTTCCCGAGCTGGTTCTGGTCCACGGAGTCCTCGAGGTCGGCCCGGGGTCGCTACCGATAGGGACGCGGCCCTCGTGCGCGATGCGAATGAGCATGGGCGCGCGCAGGCGAGTGCCCGCACATCGGGGGCCATTCTAGCAGCGCGGGGACGTCCGCAGCGGGCCCGCCGCCTCGCCCGCGGGTTTCGCCCGGGCCCGTCACGTCCGCCCTGTTTCCGGCCGGGGGGACTCGGCCGGACGCCCGCGGCGGAGGGGCGCGAGGGCATCGAGCCTCGCGCCGGGCGGCATGCCGCGCCCGAACGCGAGCACCCGATAGCCGCCGAGGCCGCGCGGGTCGAGCAGGCGGACGAGCGCGGAGCGGAGGGCGAGCGCGTCCTGGAGCGTGACGCCCGGGCGGTGCAGGTAGCGGCCCGGGAGGTCGTCGCCGGCGGCGGCGAGGAGCTCGCCTGCGGTGGTCTCGCCCAGCGGTGCGAGTCCGACGTGTGCGGCGGCGGCGCGGACGGCGGCCAGGTCCACGGTCGCGGTTAGGTCCTGCCGGCCGACGTGCCGGAATGGGTCGGCACCCACCGCGTGGCGGGCGAAGGCCCGGAGCGTGCCGGTGGGCCGGGCGGGGCCGTGGAGGGCGGCGGGCTCCGCGGCGTAGTCGACGAGCACCACGATCCCGCGCCCGAGGCGGGCCGTCGCGCCCGCGAGCCAGGTGTCGAGCGCGAGGCAGACCTCGGTCACCTGGCCGTCGGCGAGGGTGATGCCCTCGGCCTCCAGGCGGGCCGCGAGCGCGGGCGTCGTCGGCTCGGCCTCGACGAAGGTGAAGGCGCCCGCCCGGTCGAGGCCGACCAGAAGCTCGCGGATGCCGGTGCCCCGGCCGATGACGCGGTGGACGGGGAGCGCGTCGAGCACCTCGTTGGCGAGGACGGCGCCGGCTTCGGCTGACGCCGCATCGGCACCGGTCGCGCCCGGCGCATCGGGACCCGCCGCCTCCTCGGCCCCGCCGGGCGCCTGTGTGGTCAGGTAGTGCGCCAGCCCGTCGGTCGCAAGGCGCGCGCGCAGCGCACTCAGCCTCGCGGGCTCCACCTCGACCGGGCGGTAGCGAAGGTGGTCGAGGAGCGGGCATCCGTCGTCGCGCAGGCCGGCAAGGAGGCCCGCGGCCATCGCGCCCGTGCCGGCTCCCGGCTCGGTGATGGTGAAGGGCGTCGGCCGCCCGAGCGCCTCCCACGCCTGCGCCGCGAGCCGCCCCACCGCCGCGCCGAAGATCGGGTGGGCCTCCGGGGCCGTGATGAAGTCGCCGGCTCGACCAGGGCCCGGCTCGTCGCGGCGGTAGTAGCCGTGGCCGGGCTCGTACAGGGCTCGTCCCATGAACCGGGCGAAAGTGATCGGGCCGCCGCTCCGGATCTCCGCGCGGATGTCCTCGGCGAGCTCGGCGTCCTCGCCGACGGACTCCGGATCCGGCAGAGGCTCGACGCGGTAGCCGGGGATTGCGGGGCGGGGTGTTTCGGGGTTCACCCCGCAGATGCTAGCGGGCGCCCGCGGCCGCGCCCTGCCGCCCGCGCCCTGCCGCCCGCG
>JAJXTS010000029.1 GCA_021783595.1 Chloroflexota bacterium
GCGCTGGCCGAGCCGGGGCCGGCAGCGGCACGGCCGCAGGCGCCGGGCGCGGCATGATGCGCGGCGCCGGTGCCGGCGCCGCCTGCCCCGTCACGAGCCCCGCGCCCGCCAACTGACCCTGCGGCCCGGCCACCTCCCCGGCGGGCGGCCGCACCTCCCTGCGACCGCCCGCCCTACGATGCGTCCACCATGAGCACGATCCTGGTTGTCGACGACGAGCCACACATCCGCGAGATCGTCGGCTCGTACCTGGCCCGCGAGGGGCACGAGGTCCGCTACGCGGCCGACGGCGACGCCGCCCTGGCGGCGGCGCTGGACGGCGACCCCGACCTGATCGTGCTCGACGTGATGCTGCCCGGCAGGTCCGGCTTCGACGTCCTGCGCGATCTCCGCGCCGCCGGACGGCGCTCGGCGGTCATCCTGCTCACCGCCCGCGACGACGTGATCGACCGGGTGGCGGGCCTCGAGATCGGCGCCGACGACTACGTCACCAAGCCGTTCGAGCCGCGCGAGGTCGTGGCCCGGGTGGGCGCGGTCCTGCGCCGGCTCAGCGCCGCCGCGCCGTCAGGACCGGCGAGCGCCGTGCCGAGCGCGGCGAGCGGGACGCGTCGCTATCTGGACCTCGAGATTGACGAGCCGGCCCGCGAGGTTCGCCGCGCCGGCACGGACCTCGGTCTGACCCGCGCCGAGTTCGACCTCCTCCAGACCCTCGCGGAGCACCCGGGCGTCACGCTCAGCCGCGGCCAGCTGGGGGAGCGGGTGTTCGGCGAGGCGTTCGACGCCTTCGACCGCACCATGGACACGCACGTGAAGAACCTGCGCCGCAAGCTGGGGCCGCGTGACGGCGGCCGCGACTACGTCGAGACGATCCGCGGCGTCGGCTACCGGGCGGCACGGGCATGACCGCCCGGCAGCTCCGCAGGCCCGGCCTGGCCGTGCGCCTCGCGGTCGCCTTCGCCCTCGTGGCCATCGGGACGGCGGCGGCCGTGGCCGTGTTCGCGCCGCCCATCGTGGGTCGCGGGTTCGCGACGATGCAGGCTGGCGGAGCGTCGGCGCCGGGGGCGGGTCTCGGGCGGGGACAGGGGGCGGGCCTCGGCAGCGCGGTCGGCGGCTACCTGGCCCAGGCGCAGCAGGAGGCCGCCACGACCATCGCGATCATCGCGGTCATCGCCGCGGCCATCGCCTCGCTGGTGGGCATCGTCATCGCCTGGTGGATCGCCCGGCCGCTGGTGCGCCTCGAGCAGGCCGCCGCCTCGGTGGCTGCCGGGGACCTCGCCGCCCGCTCGGGCGTCGCCGGCCGGGGCGACGAGCTTGGCTCGCTCGGGCGGTCGTTCGACGCCATGGCGGCCGACCTCGAGCGCAACGAGGCCGCGCGGCGCCGGTTCTTCGCGGACGCCGCCCACGAGATGAAGACGCCGCTCGCGGTGATCGAGGCGACGACGGCCGCGGTCCTCGACGGCGTCTACCCGCACGACGACCGGCATCTCGCCACCATTCGCGACCAGGCTCGGCTGCTCGGGCGCGTGGTGGACGACCTGCGCACGGTGAGCCTTGCCGAGGTCGGGGCCCTGCCGCTGGCCCTCTCGACCGTCCGGCCCGCCGAGCTCGTCGAGGGCGCGGTGCGCTCCTTCGCGGCGCGGGCCGAGACGCGCGGCGTGGCCCTCTCGGCCGACCTCGGCGATGGCGCCGGGCTCGAGATCCGGGCGGACCGGGACCGCATCGGCCAGGTGCTCGGCGCGCTGCTCGACAACGCGCTGCGCTACGCGCCGGACGGCAGCCGGATCACGCTGCGGGCCGAGCCGTCGCCGCTGCCCGGGGGCGGCGTGCGCCTCGCGGTCCTCGACGAGGGCCGGGGGATCCCGCCCGCCGACCTGCCGCACGTGTTCGACCGGTTCTTCCAGGCGGATCCAGCGCGCGACCGCGGCACGGCGACATCCGGCCTCGGGCTCGCCATCGTCAAGGCCGTGGTGGAGGCGCACGGCGGGCACGCGGGGGCGACGAACCGCGAGGGCGGAGGCACCGCGGTCTGGATCGACCTGCCGGTTGCCGGCTGAGCCGGCGCGGGCGCCGGCCGGGCGCCGGCGCGGGACGGGCCACGCGGCCGATGGATCGCCGCGCCGTTACGAGCGCTTGGCGACGTTGACGCCCTTGAGGATCTTGAGGTTCAGGACGACGAACCGGAACGCCTGGAACAGCTTGAAGTTCATCCAGAACCGGTCGCGCGGTGTGATCTCCATGACGGCGACTCCCGGGGGGCTTGGGGCGGGGCGGGGGAGGGCTGCGCTCACTCGGGGATGAACTGCCAGCCGGGGCCGCCCTTGAGCTTGTAGATGAACGTGGTGTGGAGCATGCGCTTCATCCATGCGCCCGCGAGGCCCATCTCGAGGTGGGTCACGAACAGGTCGCGGCCGCCCTCGTTCGGGTAGCGGCGAAGGTCGGGCACCACGGGGTAGATCATGATCGTGGCGGCCGAGCCGTCCCACAGCGAGTCGCCCATGGACGCGATGCAGGCGGCGTACATCTCGGTCATCCGCTCGCCGTGGGTCATCCGGCCGCGCTTGACGAGGTCGATGATGTTGAGCGCCACGACGCGCCCGATGACCCCCGACACCATGCCGGTTCGGGGCGGCGCCGACGTGATGCTCATGCCGTTGGGGTTCGAGTGCGGCTGCGAGATGGGCCCTGGCGGCGCGAAGGCGATGCCGGCGGCGAAGATCTCCGGATAGCGCGGATTCTGGTAGTGCTCGGGCCAGGCGTCCGGGTTGCGGACCAGCTCCTCGTACGGCAGGCCGTACGTCGCGTCCACCTTGACCATGCCATTCGGGGCCAGCACCTCGGCCGAGAGGTCTGCGCCGTCCTTGCCGACCACCCTGAGCGGCTGGCCCAGGAAGCGCGGGATGAGCATCGCGAAGTCGTACGGCGTCTCGCCCCGGCGGCCCTCGTAGTCCTCCCAGCGGATGGCCTCGGCGGTGACCTCGGTCACACCGGTCTGGACCTGGTGCCGGATCCCGTACTCCTTGAACGCCGCCTCGATGAACTCCGCGCTCGAGACCGTCTTGCTTCCCCGCCGGACCTCCACCCCGCGGACGCCGAAGTCGCCGACGGTCCGCTCGTTGGACAGCCAGAGCAGGTCCGCGTTGTCGCGGACGCCCCGTCGCACCAGGTCCTTGTGGATGTTGGTGAGGTACTCGAAGGCCGCGCCCTGGCAGGTTGCGCCCGGATGCCCGGTGCCCACGACGAAGCGCCGCCTCTCGCCCTGCCTGAGCCGCTCGACCTCGGCGAGGTAGCGGTCCCGGGCGTGCTCCGCGTGCGGCCCGGTGCAGATGGACTCGGTGTGCCCGCGGTCCGGCCCCAGGCCGGGCGTCCCGGCGAAGTCGAGCCTCGGGCCGGTCGCGACGATCAGGTAGTCGTAGTCAACGCGTGCGTCGGCCGGGCTCCCGTCCGCCGGCTCCACCACGACGTACCGCTCGTCCGGATGGATCTCCGTGGCCGCGCCCAGGATGAAGCGGACGCCGAACTTCCGGTACACGGGCCGGAGGGCGAACTGGGTCTTGGCCAGCGGCATCCGGCCCACGCCCACCCAGACCCACGACGGCACGTACGAGAAGGTTTCGAGCCGATTGACGACCGTGACCTGGTGGCCCTTGCCGAGCTTGCTGCCGAGGTACAGGGCTGCCGTGTGGCCTGCGAAACCGGCGCCCAGAATGGCGACGCGAGCCATCATTCCTCCGTTCACCTGCGCGTCAGGCCGAGCCGTGGCGGCGCGTTCCTCGGGGAGGACGCGGTCACAACACTAGGCGCGCCCAGAGGCTTGCGCAACGGTCCTCTCCCCTGCTACTGTGACAGTAGTTGCGCAAATACGCAATTACAAGCAGGGAACCGCCCAACCATGTCGAACCTGACACCCACCGACCGGCCGCACCGGGTTATCGTCTTCTCGACGCCGTCATGCCCCTGGTGCACCAAGGCCAAGACCTACCTGCGCGGCCGCGGCGTCCCCTTCCGTGACGTGGACGTCAGCCGGGACGCGGCTGCCGCCCGCGACCTCGTCCGCCGCACGGGCCAGATGGGCGTGCCGGTGATCGAGATCGACGGCCGCCCGATCGTCGGATTCGACCAGGCGCGCATCGACTCGATGCTCGGCCTCCGCCCCAACTGAACCGTCCTCGTCCAATAGGAGAAGCACTCGTGTCTGAGACCGTCCAGCCCCTCGGCAGCCGCGTCCTCGTCCTCGTCCTGGCCCAGGAGAACCGGACCGCGTCCGGCCTGGTGATCCCCGACACCGCCAAGGAGAAGCCGCAGCGCGGCGAGGTCGTGGCGATTGGCGACGACACCGAGACGATCAAGGTCAAGGTGGGCGAGCGCGTCCTGTTCCCCAAGTACACCGGCACCGAGATCAAGATTGACGACAAGGATCACCTGATCATCGAGAGCACGGACCTGCTCGCGGTTCTGCGCGACGGCGCCGCCGCCTGAGATGAGCGCCCCGTCTGAGCCCGTCGCCGCGGGTCGCCTCAAGGCTCTCGTCCTCGGCGGCGGGTTCGCGGGCGTGGAGGCCGCCGCCGGCCTCGCGCGATCGAGTCGTTTTGACGTCACGCTCGTCTCCGATCGCGACTTCCTGTACCTGAACCCCGTCTCCATCTGGATCCCCGTCCGGGGCATGGAGCCGGATGGCGCCCGCGTCCCCCTGCGCGAGATCGCGCAGCGGCGCGGGTTCCGGCTCGTGGTTGACCGCGTGGAGGCCATCCGCTCGGCTGACCACACCGTCCGCCTCGCGAGCGGCGACCTCGGCTACGACTACCTCGTCATCGCGCTCGGCGGCGCGAAGCTCCAGCCCAAGGGCGTCGAGAACACCTACTCGATCTGCGGCGCCCCGGACGCGGCGCTCGCGATCCGGGATCGTCTTGACGCGCTCCTCGCCAGGGGCAGCGGCTCGATCGCCTGCGGATTCGGGGGCAACCCCAAGGACCGCTCCGCCGTGCGCGGCGGCCCCGCTTTCGAGCTCCTGTTCAACATCGACCAGATGCTGCGCCGGAAGGGCGCCCGCGACGGGTTCACCCTCACGTTCTTCGCGCCGATGGCGGAGCCCGGCGAGCGCATGGGGCCCCGCGCCGTGAGCCTCACCGGCGTCATGCTCGGCCAGAGCGGCATCGGCTCGCGGACCGGCACGCCCATCGCCGGTTTCGACGAGGCCGGCGTCGCCTTCACCGACGGCTCGCGCCTCGACGCGGATCTCGTCCTGTTCATCCCCGCCGCCTCGGGTCATCCGGTCCTGGCCGCCTCGGACCTGCCGCTCAACGAGGCGGGCTTCGTGCGGATCGACGACCACGGGCTCGTCCAGGGCACCACCGACGTCTACGCCGCCGGCGACGTGGCGGCGCTCGAGGGTCCGGAGTGGCGGGCCAAGCAGGGCCACACGGCGGAGGCCATGGCCCGCAACGCCGCGGCGAACATCATCTCGGCCGAGCGAGGCAGCCCCGAGCGCAAGGGCTACCAGGCGCACCTCTCGATCGTCTGCCTGATGGACGTCGGCAACGGCGCGGCGATGATCTATCGCGGCCGCAAGCGGAACGTCGTGGTCCCGCTGCCGGTCGTGGGCCACTGGATGAAGCGGGCCTGGGGCGTGTACGCGCGCCTCACCAAGCTCGGTCGGATGCGCCGCCTCCCCGGTCTGTAGACCGATGTATCCATTCGGCCGCTGACCTCGTCAATGGCATAGAGGTCCCGTGCGGGACCACGGTGCCCAAGGAGGAACCCCAGATGCGTCTCACCCTCAACCTATCTACGGCCGACCGGGTCGTCCGCGTCGTCGTCGGCGTCATCCTCGCCGCCCTCGCGGTGGCCGGCGTCGCCAGCGGCGCCGTCGCCATCGTCGCGTGGGTCCTGGCCGTGATCCTGGTCGCCACCGGTCTCACCGGCTTCTGCCCGCTGTACATGCTCGTCGGGTTCAGCACGCGGCCCAAGACCCGCTGACCGGCGCTCGCACGTTGGACGAGGCCGCGGCCCCCGGCGACGCCTTCGCAACGGCGCTGGCCGCCGAGCTGCCGCGGCTCGTTCACCTGGCCGCCCGCCTGGTCCGCGACGAGGACCTGGCCGAGGACTGCGCCCAGGAGACCATCGTCGGGGCGTGGCGGCGGCGGGACCAGCTCCGCGACCCCGCCGCGCTGGCCGCCTGGCTCCGCCGGTCGCTGGTCAACCGCGTGATCGACCGGGCGCGGGCCAGCCACGACGAGCTGGACATCGATGCGGTCGAGGCGGACTGGCGCGACGACCACTGGTCGGTCGCCCCGGATCGGGTACTCGAGCGCGCTGAGCTCCGCGACGAGCTGGAGGACGCGCTCACCCGGCTGCCGGCCGTGTATCGCGTGGCGGTCCTGCTGCACGACGCCGTGGGCTGGACGGCCGCCGAGGTCGCGGCCGCGACGGGTGCCGGCCTGCCCGCCACCAAGCAGCGCCTGCGTCGCGGGAGGATGATGTTCGTGAGCGCCCTAGCGGACGACGACGCGCGGCGCCGTGCCAGCGAGGCCCAGCCGCTCCGCTGCTGGCGAGCCCGTCGGCACGTCTCGGGATACCTTGACGGCGATCTGGACGCGGCCACCAAGGCGGCGGTCGAGGCCCACCTCGAGACGTGTCCCACCTGCCCGCCGCTGTACGCGAGCCTCGTCGGCGTCCGCGCCACGCTGGGCGGCCTGCGGGACCCGGACTCCGTGGTGGAGGACGCGATCGCCCGTCGGGTCCGCGAGCGGCTCTCGACGCTTTGACGACAGGAGGAGCGCGCATGACCGACGGGCCGGCGAAGACCCATCAGCAGCTGTGGGACGAGCGGCACGCGTCCCGCCGGCACATCGAGTCGGGCGAGCCGGATCCGGTGCTGGTCTCGGTTGCCGGGCCGCTGACGCCGGGACGATCCCTGGACCTCGCCGCGGGCGACGGGCGCAACACCGTCTGGCTCGCGTCCCGGGGCTGGACAGCGACGGGAGTGGACTTCTCCGGCGTGGCCCTCGAGCGGGCCCGCGCGTCAGCGGCCCGGGCCGGCGTGACGGCGACCTGGGTCCACGAGGACCTGCTCGCCTGGCAGCCGGCCCCGGCCTCGGCCGACCTCGCCATCGTGATGTTCCTGCACCTGCCGCGCCATGACCGCCAGGCGGTGTTCGCGAAGGCGGCCGCTGCCCTCGCGCCCGGAGGTCGCCTGCTCATCGTGGGCCACGACCGCTCGAACCTCGGGCGAGACGTCGCCGGGCCCCAGGACCCGGCGTTCCTCTACGTGCCGGACGAGGTGGTCGCGGACCTGTCGGGGCTGGCCATCCTCGAGGCCCGTCAGGTTGCGCACGACCTGGGCGACGGGCGCCTGTCCACCGACACGGTGGTGGTGGCGCGGCGCGCCGGGGCCTGACGGGCGGGCGCCCGCGGTCCGGCCCCGCCCCCCTCACCTCAGCAGGAACAGGCTCGCGAGCAGGATCAGGAGCACGACCGCCGTGATGGCCGTGTAGAGGTGGTCGCCCTCAAGCAGGAAGGCGGCCACTGACGCCGCCACGCGGGCGACGGGCGTCGCGAGCAGGGCCACCAGCCCCAGCTGGGCGAAGCCGACCGGGCGCAGGGCCGCGAGGTTCGCGCCCATGCCGGCGAACGCGGTGACCGCCGTCCCGTCGGGCGCCGCGCCCGAGAGCGACCCGCCCCAGCCGACGAGGAGGGCGGTCGCGAGGCCGAACGCGACCAGCGTGGCCGAGACCACCACGCCCACGATCAGCACGCCGCTGACGAGGACGCGGAAGCGGTCGGCGTTCACACGCCCACCCCGAGGCCCCTCAGGAGCGTCTGGGCCCCGACCGCCAGCAGGACGGGCAGGAACACCAGGCGCACCGAGCGGTTGGAGAGCCGGGGCAGGATCCGGGCGCCCGCCATGGCGCCGGCGAGAACGCCCAGCGCGACGGGCGCGGCCAGCGTCGGGTCCACGTCGCCGCGCCCGAGGTAGATGCCGGCCGAGGCGGCCGCCGTCACGCCGATCATGAAGTTGCTCGTGGCCGAGCTCACCTTCATCGGCAAGCGCATCGCCCCGTCCATGGCGAGCACCTTGAGCGCGCCCGAGCCGATGCCCAGCAGTCCCGACACCACCCCCGCGCCGAGCATCATCACGAACCCGAGCGGGACGCGCTGGGCGGCGTACGGGACGTCCCGGCCCAGGCGCGCGTCCGGGTAGGAGCCGACGAGGCGCATCCGGGCCGCGAGCGGCGAGGCCCCGGCGACCGGCGGCAGCTCCTCGCCCAGGCGGAAGGCCTGCTGGGCCGCGGAGAACAGGAGCACCAGCCCGAGCAGGACGTACAGCGCCGCTGGCGCCACGGCGGCGGCGAGCAGCGCCCCGGACACGGCGCCGGTGGTGGTGGCGAGCTCCAGGAACATGCCCACCCGCATGTCGGTCATGCCGTCGCGCACGTAGGCGGCGGCGGCGCCCGAGCTGGTGGCGATGACGCTCACGATGCTGGCGCCGATGGCGAGCCGGATGTCCACCCCGAACAGCATCGTGAGGGCGGGCACCACGAGGATCCCGCCGCCGACGCCCGCAAGGGCGCCGACGACCCCGGCGAGGAGCGAGATGGCGAAGATCCCGATGTCGGCGCCTAGGGTCACGCGGTGGGGGGTCCGGTGCGGGGTAAGGGACCCCAGTATCGCCCGAGCCGAGGATTCGAGCCACCCGGCGCCGACACCCGGCGCCGCTGCCCGCCGCCCAGGCCGGTCTCGCCCTGCCCCGATACCCTTGGCGGCGTGACTTCGCCCGGGGACCCCGACGTCCTTGTCCCGCCGCCAGCCCGGGCGGCGATCCTCGCCTGGTATGCCGAGGCCGCCCGGCCCTTGGCCTTCCGCCGCACGGGCGATCCTTACGCGGTGCTGGTGTCGGAGCTGATGGCCCAGCAGACGCAGGCGGTGCGCGCCGCCGAGGCGTGGACGACCTGGATCGCCCGCTGGCCAACGCCCGCCGAGCTCGCGAGCGCGCCCGTGGCCGACGTGCTTCGGGCGTGGGCGGGCCTGGGCTACAACCGCCGCGCGGTGGCGCTCCGCCGGGCGGCCCAGGTGATCGTGGCCGAGCACGGCGGCCGCGTGCCGGACGACGTCGCGGCCCTCGAGGCGCTCCCCGGCGTGGGGCCGTACACCGCGCGGGCGGTGGCCGCGATCGCCTTCGGCCGGGCCGTGGGGGCGGTGGACACCAACGTCCGTCGCGTGCTCGGGCGGGTCGCGGCCGGCGGGGCAGATGCGCTGGCGCCGCGCGACCTCCAGGCCCTGGCCGATGCCGTGGTGCCGGCGGACGCCGCCGGGCCGTGGACCCACGCGCTGATGGACGTGGGCGCCCTGCTGTGCGCGCCGCAGGCCCCGCGATGCGGCGAGTGCCCCGCCGCGACATGGTGCCGCCACGCGGCAGGCGAGCGGCCGGACGCGCACGGGTCGCGGCGGGCAGGACGGGCAGGGCAGGCGGTGCCGTTCCCGCTGACGCGGCGGTGGCTGCGGGGCCGCGTGCTGGACCTCGCCCGGGCGGCCCCCGACGGCGCCTGGGTCGCCTATGCCGAGCCGATCGGCACGCATGCTGCGTCGGCGGTGCGCGAGGCGGTCCTGTTGCTCGCGAGCGAGGGCCTGCTCGACGCGCGCGAGGGCAGCGACGGCGTGGAGGCGCGCCTGCCCGGGTGACGCTCTGGCGAGTCGGCCGGGTCCGCCGCCACCGGCGCAGGCGGGTCAGCCTCGGCCGCGCCGGCGGGTCCGTCCGGGGCTAGCGGCGAAGGCCCCGGCCCGCGCCGCACGGTACCCTGTGGGGCGTGTCACAAACGGCTCCGCTCCTGCCCGCCGACGACCCCGACCTGGCCACGCTCACGCTCGACGAGCTGGAGCTCCGCTGGGCCGACGCGGCCGGGCGGGGCGCGATCTCGGCGGAGGCGATGACCGGCGCCGACCGCAAGGCCCAGGCGCTGGGGATCCCCGCCGAGCGGCTGATGGAGCAGGCCGGAACGGCCGTGGCGGCGGCTGCTCGCGCCCTCGTCGCCCACAACGCCCGCGAGGGGCGCCCGGTTCTGGTCCTCGGGGGGCCGGGCAACAACGGCGGCGACGGGTTCGTGGCCGCGCGCCGGCTGGCCGGCTGGGGCGTCCCGGTCATCGCGGTCCTCGTCTCCGGCGACGAGCGGCCGGGCACGCCGGACGCCGCCCGGAACTGGCGGCGCCTCGACGGCCTCGCCAACGTGACCCTGATCCACGCGCCGGTCGCGCGCGACGTGGCGATCCTGGGGCAGGGGATCGAGCGGGCGGGGATCATCGTCGACGCGCTCCTCGGGACGGGCGTCCGGGGTGCGCTCCGCGAGCCGATCAGGACTGCGGTCGAGGTCATCCAGCGCGCCCGCGAGGCCGGCACGCCGGTGCTCGCGGTGGACACGCCCACGGCGGTGGACCTGACCTCGGGGGACCCGTCGCAGCCGGTCGTCCGCGCCGACCTGACCGTCACCTTCCACCGCCCCAAGCTGGGGCTCCGCACCAAGCTTGGCCGGGCACTCGCCGGACGCGTCCTGGTGGCGCCCATCGGAATCCCCGCCGAGGCCGACCGTGGCTGACGGCGCCCCCCGCGCCCCCCGCGCCTGAAGCCGCGGCATGGCCGACCTGCCGCGCTCCGCGTCGCGTCCGCCGCTCGCTCGCCGGGGCGCCGATCTCGAGCGGCTGACGCGCGAGACCTGGGACGTGCTCATCGTGGGCGGCGGCATCGTCGGCTGCGGGGCCCTGCTCGACGCGGCGAATCGGGGGCTCCGCGCGGCCCTCATCGAGCAGGGTGACATCGCCGTCGGCACGTCGTCGCGGTCCAGCCGCCTCATCCACGGCGGCCTCCGGTACCTGGAGCAGGGCCGCGTGGGCCTCGTCCGGGAGGCGCTCGGCGAGCGCGCGCGGCTGCTGGACCTCGCCCCGCACCTCGTTCGCCTCGAGCGGTTCCTGTTCCCCCTGTACGGGCGCCCCGTCGTCACCCGCGCCTTCTTCGCGTCCGGCCTGGCGCTCTACGACGCGCTCGGGTCCGCGCGGCATGGCGGCCGCCATCTGCACCTCTCGGCGGGGGCCGCCCTCGAGCTCGCGCCCGACCTGCGCCGGGATGGGCTCCAGGGCGCGATGCTGTACGCGGACGCGATGGAGGACGACGCCCGCTTCGCCCTCGCGGTGCTGCGCACGGCCCTGCGCGAGGGCGGGCTCGCGGTGACCCGCGCCCGGGCGGTCCGGGCGCTCCGCTACGGTGACCGGGTGGCGGGCGTCACCGTCCGCGACGAGATCACGGGCGCCGAGCTCGACGTGCGGGCGGCCACCGTGCTCGACGCGACCGGCGTCTGGGGCTCCAGGCCGGATCGACCGCTCGGCTCGGGGAGGGCGGCGTTCAACGTGCTGCCCTCGCGGGGCAGCCACATCGTCGTGCCCCGCGACCGGATCCCCGTGCCGGTGGGCGTCACGATCCGCGTGCCGGGCAAGACGGCGTTCATGGTCCCGTGGCCGCGCCACTGGGTGATCGGCACCACGGACGAGCCGTTCAGCGGGCCGGTGGAGCGGCCGGCGGCCAGCGGCGCGGAGGTCGACCGGATCCTGGCCGCGGTCAACGGCGCGTTCGAGGTGGGTCTCGGCCGCGACGACATCGTGGGGACGTACGCCGGGCTCCGGCCGCTGATCGCGCCGTCGGGGACCACGACCACAGTCCCGGTCTCACGGGAGCACCGGGTGGCGGTGGAGGACCGCGGCCTCGTGCGGGTCAGCGGCGGCAAGTACACGACCTACCGGCTCATGGCGCGCGACGCGATCGACGTCGTGCTGGGCGACGATGCCGGGGAGCGGCCGTCGGGCACGGCGGAGCTGACCATCGTGGGCGCCGCCCCGAGGGCCGAGCTCGATGCGCTCACGGCGAGCCTGGCCCGGGAGCCGGGCCTCGACCCGGAGACCGCGCGATCGCTGGTCGACCGCCACGGCGTGGAGGCGCCCGAGGTGCTCGCCCTGGGCCGCGAGCGCGGCCTGGTCCGACGGCTCGTCCCCGAGCACCCGATCCTCGAGGCGGAGGTGGCCTGGGCCGTCGAGCGGGAGTTGGCGCTGGCGCTGGACGACGTGCTCGCCCGTCGGACGCGGCTGGCGATGACGCTCCGCGACCGCGCCGAGGGGGCCGCGCCGCGGGTCGCGGCCATCGCGGGGGATCTCCTGGGCTGGGACCCGGCCCGGCAGGCGGCCGAGGTGGCCGGGTACCTCCAGGGAGCCCGCCGGGAGTTCGCCGTCCCGGCCTAGGCGCCCTTGCGGGGCGTGGCGCAGGACACCCCTCGCGCGGCTCCGAGACCGCCGGAAATTGGGTATCGCCACGCTCGCGCTTTGCCTGTAGAGTGCGTCCGCGCGGACCGCCGCGCGCAGCTCATACCCGTTCGCACGCACGACAGCTTGGTCTCCTCCGGTACTGCCTCGAGGACCCGGTCTAGAAGCGGCGACATCTGGAGGAGATCGGCACGTGGCCGACAAGACCCTGACCTGCTCGGACTGCAACATGGAGTTCGCCTTCACCGAGCGCGAGCAGGCCTTCTACGCCGAGAAGGGTTTCTCGGAGCCCCGGCGCTGCCCGTCATGCCGCGCCAGCCGCAAGCAGGCCCGCTCCGGCGGTGACAGCAGCTACGGCGGCGGTTCCTACTCCGGCGGCGGCTATGACTCCGGGTATGGTTCCGGCGGCGGTTCCTCCGCCGGCGGCTACGGTGGCGGCGGCGGTTTCGGCAACCGCAGCAGCGGGCCCCGCGAGATGTTCACAGCCACCTGCAGCAGCTGCGGCCGCGAGGCGCGCGTCCCGTTCCGGCCCACCAACGGCAAGCCGGTCTACTGCTCGGACTGCTTCCGGGCCCAGCGGGGCGGCTGAGTCCCCAGCGCACGGCCGGGCCGCGGTTCCGCGGCCCGGTTTCGCGTTTAACGGCCCGGGCACCGCGGCCGGCGGCAGCCGGCGGCGAGCCGCGATCGGCCCCGCGTGCGCGCCAGCGGCCGCTGGGCCCAGCGGGGATGGGGCCCACCCCCGGCACGGTGTAGCATCGCGCGGTCGTCGATTCGTGGCGCGCTCGTCGCCCAGCCGTCCCTCAGCACTGCGGAGACCCCTCACACCATGGCCGTCGGCTCGTCCAACTCGTTCGACCTCGTCGTCCTCGGCGCCGGCACCGGCGGCTACGCGGCCGCCTTCCGCGCCTCGCAGCTCGGTCTCAGGGTCGCGCTCGTTGACCAGGGCAAGATCGGCGGCACCTGCCTCCACCGCGGCTGCATCCCGACCAAGGCGCTGCTCGAGTCCGCGGCCGTCGCCGAGCGCATGCGCCACGCCGCGGACTTCGGCATCGGCGGCTTCGGCGAGCTGGCCGTGGACTACGCCAAGGTTGCCCAGCGGCGCGACATGGTCGTCAACCGCATGTGGAAGGGCCTGAGCTCGCTCGTCAAGAAGTACAACGTGACCTGGGTCGAGGGTCGCGGGCGGCTGGACGGCGCCCACAAGGTGCGCGTGACCGGTGCCGACGGCAACGAGGTCGTGCTCGAGGCGACCGACGTCATCCTCGCCACGGGCTCGCGCGCCAAGTCGCTGCCCGGCATCACGCCCGACGGCGAGCGGATCGTGACCAGCGACGACGTGCTCAAGCGCGGCACGCTCCCCGGCAGCGTCATCGTCATCGGCGCGGGCGCCGTGGGCGTCGAGTTCGCGTCCTTCTACCACGACATGGGCGCCGCGGTGACGCTGCTCGAGTACCTGCCGACCGTGGTTCCGCTCGAGGACCGCGACGTGTCCCGCGAGCTCGAGCGCTCCTTCACGCGGCGGGGGATCAGGGTCATGACCAGCGCGCGCTTCGACGCGGCGTCGGTGGTGACCTCCGGCGACGGCGTCCGGCTCACGGTCGGCCCGGACGGCGGGCAGGCCGAGGATCTGGGCGCGGAGATCCTCCTGGTGGCCGCGGGCCGGGCGACCAACGTGGAGGACGTGGGTCTCGAGACGACGACGGCCGAGGTGGACCGCGGCATCGTGCGGGTGGACGGCCTCATGCGGACCCGCGAGCCCCACCTGTACGCCATCGGCGACATCGTCGGCGGGCTCCAGCTCGCGCACACGGCTGCGCACGAGGGGATCATCGCGGCCCACGTGATCGCGGGCGAGGCCGACGTCCACCCGATGGACTACGTGCGCCAGCCGCGCGCAACCTACTGCCGGCCGGAGATCGCGTCGGTGGGCCTGACCGAGCAGCAGTGCGAGGCGCAGGGCATCCCGGTCAAGATCGGCAAGATCCCGTTCCAGGCCGTGGGCAAGGCGATCATCGGCGGCGAGTACGAGGGCTTCGCCAAGGTCATCGGCCACGCCGAGACGGACCAGACGCTCGGCGTCCACCTCATCGGACCGCACGCAACGGACCTGATCGGGGAGGCGTCGGTGGCCATGCACCTCGAGGCGGCGCCGTGGGAGATCGGCAGCGCGACCCATGCCCACCCGACGCTGTCGGAGATCCTGGGCGAGGCCGCGATGGCCGTGGACGGGCGGTCGATCAACTTCTAGCCAGGCGGCTGCACGGGCTGCCGCGCGGCGACAGCCCACCCCGGAGGCGCGATGACGGTGACCGGGCGTGACAGCGGCTGGGCGTCGGGCGGCGGCGGTTCCCGGGGGAGTCTCGCCGCGCCGCACGGGCTCGCCGACGCAGACCTGCTGGCCATGTACCGGATCATGGCGCTCGCCCGCGCGCTCGACGAGCGGATGTGGGTGCTCAACCGGTCGGGGCGGGCGCCGTTCGTGATCAGCGGTCAGGGCCACGAGGGCGCCCAGGTGGGCATCGCGTGGCCCCTTCGCCGGGACCACGACTGGGTGGCCCCGTTCTACCGCTCGATCGCCACCTGCCTGGTGGTCGGGATGACTCCGCGGGACCTGATGCTGGCGCAGTTCGCTCGCGCGTCGGACCCGGGGTCCGGCGGTCGGCAGATGCCCGGCCACTACGGGCACCCGGCCCACCACGTGGTGTCGGTGTCGTCGCCCGTGGCGACGCAGATCCTCCACGCGACCGGGATCGCGCTGGCGGCCCGGATCCGCGGCCTCGACCAGGTGGCGATGGCGATCATGGGGGAGGGGAGCAGCAACCAGGGCGACGTCCACGAGGCGCTCAACTTCGCCGCGATCCACCGGCTGCCATTCGTGTTCGTGGTGGAGAACAACGGGTACGCGATCAGCGTCCCGGCCGAGCGGGAGCTGTCCGTCCGCGATGTGGCCCAGCGGGCCGCGGGCTACGGGATCCCGGGCGTGGTGGTGGACGGGACCGACGTGCTCGCGTGCTACGCCGCCTCTAGGGAGGCGGTGGCGCGGGCCAGGCGCGGTGACGGGCCCAGCCTCATCGAGGCCAAGGTGACGCGCCTGACCGGGCACTCGTCGGACGACCAGCAGACCAAGTACCGCTCCGCGTCCGACCTGGCGGAGGGCCGCACGCGCGACCCGCTGCCCATCTTCCGCGCGCAGCTCCGCGACGCGGGCGTGCTCGACGAGATCACCGAGCTCGAGCTGGACGGCGAGATCGCGGTGGCCGTGGACGACGCGACCGCCTTTGCCGAGGCTGAGCCCGACCCCGACCCGGCCACCGGGACGGACCACGTGTTCGCCGATCCGCTGGCGGGCGAGGCGCCGCCGCCTTGGCATCCGTCGCGAGCGCGGGAGGCGGGCTGATGGCCGTCCGCACGTTCATCGAGGCGATCCGCGAGGGCATGGCCGACGAGATGCGCCGCGACCCGTCGGTCGTGGTCCTGGGCGAGGACGTGGGCCGCAAGGGCGGCGTGTTCCTCGCCACCGACGGGCTGTGGGCCGAGTTCGGCGACGAGCGGGTCATCGACACGCCGCTCACCGAGTCGCAGATCATCGGCACCTCCGTGGGCGCGGCGCTCAACGGGCTCCGCCCGATCGCCGAGATCCAGTTCGCCGACTTCATCTTCCCGGCGTTCAACCAGATCGTGTCCGAGGCGGCGCGGATGCGGTACCGAACGGCGGGCGGCGCCGCGGTGCCCATGGTGATCCGGGCCCCGTACGGCGGGGGCGTCCACGGCGCCCTCTACCACTCGCAGTCGGTGGAGGCGTTCTTCACGCACGTGCCGGGCATCAAGACGGTGATCCCGGCCACGCCCTACGACGCCAAGGGCCTGTTGCGCTCCGCGATCCGCGACGACGACCCGGTCCTGTTCCTCGAGCACAAGAAGCTCTACCGCTCGGTGCGCGGCGAGGTGCCGGACGGGGAGTACACGGTGCCACTCGGGCAGGCCGTGGTCCGGCGGCCCGGGCGTCGGCTCACCGTGGTGGCCTACGGGCTGATGGTCCACTACGCGCTGGAGGCGGCCGAGCGGGTTGCCGCGGAGGGGATCGACTGCGAGGTGGTGGACCTGCGCACGCTCCGGCCGCTGGACCGGGCGACGCTGCTCGCGTCCGTGCGCAAGACGGGCAAGTGCCTCGTGGCGTACGAGGACAACAAGTTCGGCGGGTACGGCGCGGAGATCGCCGCGATCGTGGCCGAGGAGGCCTTCGACTACCTCGACGGGCCCGTGTCGCGGATCGCCGGGCCGGACACGCCCGCGATGCCGTACAACCTCGCGCTCGAGGAGTGGTTCATGCTCAGCCCGGGGAAGATCGCGGACGCGATCCGCAAGCTGGCGGCGTATTGACGGCGCCGGCCGAGCTCGCGGCGGTCGAGGCCCGGCTGCGCGCCATGCTCGAGCCGTATGCCGAGCGCCTGGAGGGGGCGACGATCCACGGTCTGCCGACGCTCCGACGGCCGGGGGCCAAGGCGCACGACTGGTTCGCGTTCGTCAAGCCCGCCGCAGGGCACGTTTCGCTCTTCCTGCTGCCCGCGCGCACCTGGCCAGACCTGCTCGACGGGTGCTCGCCAGAACTTCGCGCGCGCAAGACGGGCGCGTCCACGTTCGCGTTCAAGGCGCTCCCCGAGGACCTCGCCTCGGACGTGGAGGCGCTGCTCGCGCGGGCGTTCGAACGGTACGCGGCGGGAACAGTACGCGGCGGGACAGTCCGCGCGTGGGCGCAGGACGGCGCGGGCATCGCCCGGGCCTGCGTAAGGCGGCGTTGAGCCGAGACTGACATCGTCCGGCGATGCAGGACGTCGAGCTCGGCCGAAGGTTCCGCGCGCTGCGCCACCGCCTTGGCCTGCGCCAGTCGGATGTCGGCGCCGCGGCAGGCCTGAGCCAGGACGTCGTGTCGCTCCTCGAGTGCGGCCATGTCGAGGACGTGTCGGTCCGCGCACTGCGGGCGATCGCCGGGATCCTGGGCGCGGAGTTGCACATGGAGGTGTGGTTCCGCGGCGGCGATCTCGACCGGCTGCTCGACGAGGGCCACGCCGCAGTCGTGGCGGCCGTGGTCCGGCGGCTCGAGGCGCTCGGCTGGGACGTTCGACCCGAGTTCTCGTTCGCGGTGTACGGCGAGCGAGGGTCGATCGACGTTGTTGCGTGGCACGCCGCGTCGCGGACGCTGCTCATCGTGGAGGTCAAGACCGAGCTGACGTCGGTCGAGGAGACGCTGCGGCGCCATGACGTGAAAGTCCGGCTGGCCCCCTCCGTGGTGCGCGAGCGGTTCGGCTGGGAGGCCCGTCGGGTCGCGCGGCTGCTGGTGCTGCCGGACGGGACCACGCCCCGACGCCAGGTGGCGCGCCACGACGCCGTGCTGCGGGCTGCGTACCCGCTGCGCGGCCCGGCGCTCCGGCGATGGCTGGCCGCGCCGGCCGGGACGGCGGCCGGACTCGCGTATCTGCCGCTCACGACCCTGGATCGTCGTGGCCGGCCGTCCACCGCCCGAAGGCGCATTCGGGCGCCGCGCCGCGCCGCCGCCGAGCATGGCCCCCGCTGAGTTCTTGCCGCGCACGAACTGGGTTCGTCCTCGGCGTGCTCGGCGGGCTGCGGCGCCGCCAAGCACGATCACGTTTCGTATGCGGTGCCGAATCGCGGTCAGTGGCGACTCTGCACGACCAGGGATCGTAGGCGGCGCGGCGATGCGCCGCGGCCGTCCGCAACACGACCCAAGCTCGTAAGCGGCGGTCCGCGGCGCGTCCGGTGCGCGGCCGGGCCCGGGTCGCACGCGGTGGTCCGAGCCGCGCCGCGTCCGCGGCGCATCGCGTCCGCGCAGCGGCCCCGGGTCGCAAGCGCCGCCTGAGCCGCGCCGTGTCCGCGCGCGAGCCAGGCTCGTGCGCGGTGGTCGCGGCACGCATGCCCCGGATGCGCAACACTAGGGCCCGCCCAAGCACGCCCGCGTCCCCGCAGGGCGACCAACCGGAGGAACCGCCCGTGGCCAAGGTGACGATGCCCCAGCTCGGCGAGAGCGTCGCGGAGGGCACCATCGGGCGCTGGCTCAAGCAGCCAGGCGATGCCGTCGCGAAGTACGAGCCGCTGCTCGAGGTGATCACCGACAAGGTGAACGCCGAGGTGCCGTCGCCGTTTGCCGGAACGCTCCGCGAGATCCTCGCGCCCGAGGGCACGGTTGTCCCGAACAATGCCGAGATCGCGATCATCGACACGGCCGGCGAAGCAGCCGAGGCCGAAGCCGGCGACGCGAGTTCCGCCGCCGGCGCGTCCGTCGCGGTCGCGGGCGCCGCTTCCGCCGGCGCCGCCCCCGCCGGCG
>JAJXTS010000195.1 GCA_021783595.1 Chloroflexota bacterium
TGCGCATCCCGACGAGGCTCAGCAGGGCCGGCGTCAGCGTGATGGCGATCAGCACGGCGATCGCGACCGACGCCGCGCCGACGGTCCCCATCAGCCCGAGGAACCCGATCCCGGTCACGTTGAGGGCGAGCAGCGCGATGACGACCGTCGAGCCCGCGAACACGACGGCGTTGCCCGACGTGCCGTTGGCGAGCGCGATGGACTCGGCGACGGAGTAGCCGTCCCGGAGCTGGCGCCGGTGGCGGTTGATGACGAACAGGCTGTAGTCGATGCCCACCGCGAGCCCGAGCATCACGCCCAGGATCGGGGTCACCGAGACCATCTCGACGACGCCAGCGAGCGACAGCGCGCCGAGGGCGCCGATCCCGACACCGAGCGCGGCGGTGGCGATCGGCAGGCTGGCGCCGACCAGCGTGCGGACGATCAGCAGCAGGACGATCGCCGCGATCACCAGGCCCGCCGCCTCGCCGCCGCCGAACAGGCTCGGGATCCCCTGCGCGATCGCGGACGAGAAGTTGACGTCCACGCCACCGATCGGCGGGGTGCTGAAGGCCGCCTCGACCGCCAACTTGAGGTCCTGCGGGACGTTGAGGCTCGTGCCGGAGAACACCACCGCCGCGACGGCGGTCGTGCCGTCGGCGGACACCATGCGGATCTTCGAGGCGAGCCCCAGCAGCGTCGCGCCCGCCTCGAGCTGCTTGGACTGCGCCGCGAGCGTGGCCGCGCCCGCATCGATCTGCGCCTGCTTGGCGGCGATCGTCGCGAGCCCGGCGTCGAGCTGCTGCTGCTGGGCGGCGATGGTCGCCGCGCCGGCGGTGAGCTGCTGCTGCTGGGCGGCGAGCTGCGCTCGGGCCGCGTCGAGCTGCTGCTGCTGGGCGGCCAGCTGCGCGAGCGTCGCCTGGCTGATGCCCGGGGCCGCCTTGGCGCTGTCGAGCTGCTGCTGCTGGGCGGCGAGCTGCGACTGGGCGGCGTCGAGCTGCTGCTGGCCGGAGGCCGCCTTCGCCTTCGCCGCGTCGAGCTGCTGCTGGCCGGAGGCCGACTGCGCCTTCGCGGCGTCGAGCTGCTGCTGGCCGGCCGTCAGCTGGGCTCCGGCGGCCGCGATCTGGGCGCGGCCGTCCGCGATCTGCTTGGCCTGCGCCGCCGCCTGGGCAGCGGTCACGAACGGGTCGACCACGCTGGCCACGCCGCTCACCTTGGCGGCCCGGGCGACGGCCTGGGAAATCGCCGCCCGCTGCGCGTCGGTGAAGGGGGCGCCGTCGCGCGTGCTGAACACG
The DNA here is from genome assembly GCA_021783595.1 of Chloroflexota bacterium. Lineage (GTDB taxonomy): Bacteria > Chloroflexota > Limnocylindria > Limnocylindrales > CSP1-4 > CAIXZV01. The sequence continues at coordinate 1,275 of JAJXTS010000195.1, forward strand.
ACGGTGCCGGTGTCGCCGGCGGCCGCCGGGATGGCGGCGGCGAGGTGCTCGGTCACGATCGCGGTCTGGGTCCCCGGGATCGAGATGTCGCTCGAGGGCGTCTTGCCGAACGCGGCGAACGAGCCGGCGGCGACCGCGAGGATCGCGAGCCAGGTCGCGATGACGGCGAGGCGATGCCTCGCGGCGGACCGGCCGATCCGGTAGAGCAGCTCTGCCATGGGGTTCTCCAACGCGTGCGGGACGTGACGGCGGGCCTGGGCGCGCCGCGATGGCGCGTGCGCCTTCGGGGAGGCGGCGGGCGGTGAGGGGTCAGGCTGGCGGCGGGCTCCCCTGCTGCAGACCCGATCGGAGGAGCGTGAACGCCTCGTGGAGCCTGCTCGCGCGGTCGGCATCGGTGCCGTCGGCCGGGGAGAACTGGTACGCGGTGACCATGGCCGAGATCGCGGCGGCGGTCACCAGGTGGGGATACAGGTCCGTCGAGGCGTCCGTCCCGGTCCGTGCCGCGACGACGTCCGTCACCATCCGGATCGCCTGGTCGAGCAGGACCGACCGGAAGCGCACGAGGGCGGTGCTGGTCCAGAGGAGGTCCGCGTGGACCTCGGCCTCGCCCGGCCGCTCCCCGAGCCGAGCGGCGATCTCGCCCAGGACGTGCTCCAGCGAGTCGAGGATCGGCTCAGCGGGCGGCCGGTCGCGCAGCGCCTCGACATGGACCTCGAATTCCGAGGCCCAGGCGGCGACGAGCGCCTCCTCCTTGGAGCCGAAGTAGTTCCGGAAGGTCCGCACCGAGACGTTGGCCGCCCCGGCGATCTCCTCGATCGTCACCGCGTCGAGCCCCCGGCCGAGCGCCAGCAGGAGCACGGCCTGCTGAATGGCCACGCGGGTCTGAGCCTTCTTCCGCTCGCGGAGCCCCGGGCTGTCGATCATTTCTGCACTCTACGGCATTTATGCTGGGACCGGCAAGGAACGCCGCACCGGGACGGGACCCTGTCGGCGCGGGTCCTCGGCGGGCGGCTGCCGGAGCCGCGGGCTTCCGTTCGGGAGCCATCGGGAGCGTCGGGAGAGCGGGTCGCGGGCGTCGGCAGTAGGGTTCGGGCCGATCGATCGATCGAGACGACGGCACCCCCAGCGCCCCGCTGCGCCGGTGCATCCAGCACGAGGACGAGTGGACATGGCCGACGCGAAGACCCCCTCGAAGCGCAGCGGCTCGGCGAAGGCGTCCGGCGACGTCTTCAGCGAGGAGGAGCGCGCCGCGATGCAGGAGACCATCCGAGAGCGCAAGCGGGCGGCCAAGCTCAGCCCGGAGGAGGCGCGCGCCCAGGGCGAGGCCGACGTCCGGGCCGCGATCGCCGCCCTGCCCGAGGATGACCGGGCGATGGCGGCCCGCGTCCACGAGCTCGTCCTCGCGGCCGCGCCGGGCCTCGTGCCCCGGACCTTCTACGGGATGCCGGCCTATGCCCGCGACGGCAAGGTGGTCTGCTTCTTCCAGGCGAGGCTGAAGTTCAAGACGCGCTACTCGACGCTCGGCTTCCAGCCCGACGCCCGGCTCGACGACGGGGCGATGTGGCCGGTCGCCTTCGCCCTCGCGAGCCTGACGGCGGCGAGCGAGCGGCGGATCGCCGAGCTCGTCAGCAAGGCCGCCGGCTGAGCGCCGCCGACGGCCCTGGTGCCGGGCCGGCAGCGCAGGCGATCCCCGGCAGGTCAGGGTCTCTGGGCCGCAGACGGTGCCACGCGACCGGCGCGCGCGTCGCCGCAGAAGCTGTCCACAGGCCGGGCGCGGAACATCCGTGGCGCGTCTGACGTCAGTGCCTGGGCGCCCGAGCATCGGGCGCAGGAGACCGCGAGGGGGTCAAGGCGTGCGACGGGTCCTCGGACTGGCGGCGGTTGCGGCCCTGCTCGCGTCGTGCTCCGCAGTCGGTCCGGCCGCGCCATCCAGCACCATGGGGACGCCCGCGGCGTCGGCCGTGGCGAGCGCGCCTGGGCAGCCCTCGACCCCGCCCGCGAGTGGCTCCGCCGCGCCCGGGAGCCAACCGCATGACGCGACGTTCCCGTCGGAGGTCGCCGGCCTGCCGGTGATCGGTGTCGCCAGGGCGGCGCGGCTCCTGCAGGAGGGCGCGCTCGACGGCCAGGCCGTGGCGGTGGCCGGCTACTTCGACATCCTCACCCCGTCGTGCCCGTACCCCGGGCGGTACATCGGCCCACTCGAGGACTGGTGCCGCTTCGTGGCCTTCACCGACAAGCCGGCCGACGCGCAGCTCTGCGTCGGCGGCGGGACCAGCATGAGCTGCGGCCAGCCGACCGCGACCAGCCTCGCCCCCTGGTTCATGCCCGAGACGAGCGGGGACCCGTGGTCGTGGGCGTCGGGAGCGCCGACCGAGCCGGCCGCCCTCGTGCTCATCGGCCACGCCGGCGACGCCCGGCAGTGGCAGTGCACCGCCGCGACCCAGGCCCAGTGCGCCGCCGCCCTCGTGGTGGACCGGATCGCGTGGGCGGACGGCCACGACGTCCCGCCGGCGGCTCAACAGGTCGGCAGCGTCCAGGCGGACTCGTCGGTCGCGCCCAGGATGGCGCTCCCGCAGGTCGCGGCCGCCGCCGGCGTCGGCGACAACCTGCTGACCGCGGCGGCCATGCGCGCCGGCGACGTCTCGACCGTCGACCCGCGGTGGAACCTCGCCGGCGGCAGCGTGGTCTGGCTGGCGCGGTCGCTCGGCTCCGCCTCCGGCTCCGGCGCGGGCGACACGCGCCCCGAGACGGTCTGGCTCGTGGACGACGCCACCGGGAAGGTCATCGATAGCCACCCCCTCAAGCTGGCCGCGGACTACCGGCCGGCCCGGCTGTGGCAGATGGCCACCGTCCACGGGCTCGGCTGCTGCGCGGGCGACGTCCTCGCCTTCTACCGCGTCACGGCCGCCAGCGGCGCGGTCGTCCACGAGGGCATGGT
>JAJXTS010000030.1 GCA_021783595.1 Chloroflexota bacterium
CGTCGGCGCGCCACCCGCGGCCATGCCGACCAGCATGAGAGCAGCCGCCGCCGTCCTGACGCCACGCACCGGATCGCCTCCCCTGGGATTGCCTGACCGCTCGCCGTGCAGACGGGCGCGCGCAGCGACGTGTTGCGGGACGGGTGACTTGCCAACCGTCCTTGACGCACAAGGAAAAGCGCCGGTTGACACGGGGCCGGCGTCGGTCGTGCTGTCTCGTGGGTCTCGTCGGCCTGGCTGCTCGCCGTGGGCGCCGAGCCCTCCACGGACAACCGGATGGTGCGCGCCCCGAACCCGACCGACGCGCTGCTTGCCCGAGCCGCGGCGTTCGCGGCCAGCGTGTCGAGCCTGGCGCGCTCGACGGGCTCGATGCCTTGCTTGGCGGCGGGGCTGAGCGCGGCGCCCGGCTCTGTCCGGCGCCGGCCCGTCGAGCCGGCTGATCCACGCAGCCCTGGCCGAAGCACAGGCTGCGTCGCGCGAAGGTCCACGGCGTGTTCGGGTGCCCGATCGTCCTCGCCGTGCGGTCGCCGATGGTCTAGGCCCCGCTGCCCGCCACGAGAACCGATATCGCAGGCGCGGCCGGCCGCTTCCCGAACCCCGTGGCCGTGAGCCTGTCCGCCCATGCGGGACGAACGAGCGCGAGGTGCGCCGCGCGCCGGGCCTGCCCCTGCTGACAGGGGCGTGCGACCGCCTCGTGGTCCTCGGCCGTGGCGCTGCGGATCCGGACGGGCACGGGGACGCCGCTCACGAGCATGCCTCGTACTCGCTTGGCGTGGGAGCCGCTAGGACCCCATCTGCGACGTGGGGTCGTGCAATGGCCCGTCACGGGCCGCATGGGTACCGCACACGACGCCACCTCGTGCTCGGCGCGAGCGTGGTTCGGATCCGGCGCCGAGCACGAGGTGGGATCGTGCACGGTGGTTGAGGGCGGCTCGCCAAGCGCGGGCCGAGCGGCGGTCGCGCCGCTCGGCCCGCGCCAGTCTGGTGCCTGCCAGAATGCACGATGCACCTTCGTGGCCGGTGGGCCGCAGCCGGCACGGGTCCAAGCGGGCCGGGCCACGGACCGCGTGGGGCTCCCCAAGAGCCGGGCTCGACGGGGCCAGTGAGAAGCCGCGCCAGACCGCGCCGGCGCGACCGACACGACGAAAAGCCCCCGCCGGGCTGGGCCCGACGGGGGCTCGCGCGGAGCGCTGGAGCTAGGCGGTCACCTCGGCCAGCTTCACCGGCCGGTTCTCGCGCCAGCTGCGGGTGCAGGCGACGGCCAGGCGCAGCGTCTCGAGCGCGTCGTCCGGCCCGGGCAGGGGCGTGCGCCCGGCGACCAGGTCCTCGAAGAAGGCCTCGAGCTCGCGGCGGTAGGCCACCTCGAACCGGTCGAAGAAGTCGCCGTAGAGGTCGTGCTCGAGGTTGACGCCGCGGGTCACGGTGGCCGGCGTCTTCTGCCCGGCGTCGACGGTCACCTTGTTCACGGAGCCGCTGACCTCGGCCCGGATGTCGTAGCCCCACGTGGAGTGGCGCGCCGTCTCGATCACGCCGAACGCGCCGTTGCGGAAGCGCAGCATGATCGCGGCCGTGTCCCAGTCGTTCGCCTGCGTGAAGCGGTCGTCGAACAGCGTGCTGGCCCAGGCCGTGACCTCCTCCACCTCGCCCACCAGGAAGCGCGCGAGGTCGAGGTCGTGGACCGACATGTCGAGGAACGACCCTCCCGCGTGGAGCAGGAACTCGAGCGGAGGCGGGTTCACGTCGCGGGAGTACGCGTGGAACTGCTCGATCCGGCCCAGCTCGCCGGCGTCGATCAGCTCCTTGGCCCGGGCGTACCCCGGGTCGTGGCGGCGCATGAACCCGACGGCACACGGCAGCCCGGTCTCGCGCCACAGCTCCACGATCCGCTGCGTGTCGCCGAGCTCCTGGGCGATCGGCTTCTCGGTCCAGACCGCCTTGCCGGCCCGCAGCGCCTCCTCGATGAGCGGCGCGTGGGTCGAGGTCGGGGTGACGACGACCACGACCTCCACGTCGGGGTCGTGGATCGCCTCGACCGGGTCGAGCGAGGCCCGCCGCGCGTGGGCGATCTCCCTGCCGCGCTCCGCGGCCGCGGCGACCGGGTCGGCCACCACGATCACGTCCGCCGCGTCGATGCCCGCCAGCGTCCGCAGGTGGGTCTGTGCCATGCGGCCCGCGCCGAGCACCGCCACCCCGATCCGCTTCGGGTCCTTGAGGGCAAAGCCGGTCATGACGACCTCTCCATCTGTGTGGTCGGCTGAGGGGCCGACGGGTCCCAGTTCATGAGCCACGCATGGTCCGGGTCCACCGTGAAGTGCCACGCACGGTTCGGCCCGGCCATGATGTTCAGGTACCAGCAGTCATAGCCCGCCGGCACCCCGACGGGGTGGTAGCCCCGGGGCACCAGCACGAGGTCGCCGTCCATGGGCGCCATCACCTCGTCGATGTCCCGGTCTGGGGTGTAGACCCGCGCGAACGCGAAGCCCTGCGGCTTGGCGAAGCGGTAGTAATAGAGCTCCTCGAGCCGCGCCTCCACGGGCGGGTTCTCCGTGTCGTGCTTGTGGGGCGGGTAGCTGCTCCAGTTGCCGCCCGGCGTGTACGCCTCGAACGCGATCAGGCGTCCCGCCTCGGCGGCCGGCGGCAGGAGGTGGTGGATCCGGCGAGTCGTCGGCCCCTCGCCGCGCGTCTCGACCAGGATCTCCCCCGGCGTCACCAGCGCCGTGCGCCGGACCGACCCGCCGGGCGCCGCGGCGATCGCGACCAGGGCGGGCGTGACGGCCGTGACGGCCAAGTCCAGGCCGGGCTCCACCAGCACGACCGGGCAGGGCGGCCCGTCGAACACCGACTCCCGCGACCCGACCACCCCGAGGTCCCGGTCGCCGGCCACGACGCGGGCATGCCCCTCCAGGACCAGCACGAGGCGCTCGCTGGTGTCGCCGGCGCGGCCGACGGCGTCACCGGGGCCGAGGCGGTGGACGTGGAAGGTCGTGTACTCCCAGCCCGCGGACTCGGGGTCCACGGCGCAGACGAGACCGTCTGCGCCCGGCGCGACGGCGCGGCGGAGTAGGGCCGATCTCCTGCCCAAGGCGTCCGTCAAGGCGACCTCCTGCCCGCGGTCCACGCGGGTCGCAATCGATTACGCGGGGATTGTAGCCGGGCGGTCCGGCCTGGCGTCAGTCCTCGGGACCACAGGTGGCCGGATGCCATAATGCCCGGGTGAGCAACGACACCTCCGTCACGCCGTCCGGCGCGCGCCAGCCGGCCTCGTGGGGTCTGGGAGACGGACAGGCGATCCCCTGGGAGTACGCGGCGGCGCCCGAGTCGCGCGACGTCGTCTCCATCCGCGAGCACTACGGCCTGTTCATCGACGGGCGCGAGCGCGAGGCCGCCGACGGCGGCGCGTTCGCCACCGTGGACCCGAGCACCGAGCAGCAGCTGGCCACGGTCTCGAAGGCGACGCCCGCCGACGTGGACCGCGCGGTGGCCGCCGCCCGCCGCGCCCAGCGGCGCGTGTGGGGCCCGATGCCCGGCCGGGAGCGCGCCAAGTACATCTTTCGGATCGCCCGGATCCTGCAGGAGCGCGCCCGCGAGTTCGCCGTGCTCGAAACCCTCGACTCCGGCAAGCCCATCAAGGAGAGCCGCGACGTTGACATCCCGCTCGCGGCGGCGCACTTCTGGTATTACGCGGGCTGGGCGGACAAGCTCGATTACGCGTTCCCGGGGCGCGTGGCCAGGCCGCTCGGCGTCGCGGCGCAGGTGATCCCGTGGAACTTCCCGCTGCTCATGCTCAGCTGGAAGATCGCCCCCGCGCTCGCGGGCGGCAACACGGTGGTCCTCAAGCCGGCCTCCACCACGCCGCTGAGCGCGCTCCTGTTCGCGGAGATCTGCCAGCAGGCGGACCTGCCCCCCGGCGTCGTGAACATCGTGCCCGGCCCGGGCGACATCGGCATGGCGCTGGTCAGCCACCCGGACGTGAACAAGGTGGCCTTCACCGGCTCCACCGAGATCGGCAAGAAGATCCAGCGCGCGGTGGCCGGCACGGACAAGGCGCTGACGCTCGAGCTTGGCGGCAAGGCCGCCAACATCGTGTTCGAGGACGCCGCGCTCGACCAGGCGGTCGAGGGGATCGTCAACGGGATCTACTTCAACCAGGGCGAGGTGTGCTGCGCGGGCTCGCGGCTGCTCGTCCAGGAGTCCGTCGCCGACGAGCTGGTCGGGCGCCTCAAGGACCGCCTGGCCACCCTGCGCGTGGGCGACCCGATGGACAAGAACACCGACGTCGGCGCGATCAACAACAAGGCCCAGCTCGAGAAGATCACCGAGCTTGTGGCGAGCGGCGTGGCCGAGGGGGCGGAGCTCTACCAGCCCGCCTGCCGGCTGCCCGAGCACGGCTGGTACTTCCGCCCGACGCTGTTCACCAACGTCGCCCAGAGCCACCGCATCGCCAAGGAGGAGATCTTCGGCCCGGTGCTCTCGGTGCTCACCTTCCGCACCCCCGAGGAGGCGGTGGAGAAGACCAACAACACCGAGTACGGGCTGTCGGCCGGGATCTGGACCGAGAAGGCGTCCAAGGTGTTCGCGATGACCGCCGCGCTCAAGGCGGGCGTCGTCTGGGCCAACACGTTCAACCGCTTCGACCCGGTCTCGCCGTTCGGCGGCTACAAGCAGTCCGGCTTCGGGCGCGAGGGCGGCATGCACGGGCTGCACGCCTACGTGCGGCTGGAGGATCGCTGATGGCGGACGCCGCGGGCCGCCTGCCGGTCCTGCGCACCTACAAGCTGTACGTGGGCGGCGCGTTCCCGCGCACCGAGAGCGGGAGGACGTACCTGGTGTCCGGCGCCGCGGGCGAGCCGCTGGCCAACGCCTGTCGCGCCTCGCGCAAGGACCTCCGCGATGCCGTCCGCGCCGCGCGCGCCGCCGCGCCGGGCTGGGCCGGCCGGACCGCGATGAACCGGGGGCAGATCCTGTACCGCGTCGCCGAGGTGCTCGAGGGCCGGGCGGACCAGTTCGTCGCCGAGGTCATGGCGGCCGAGGGCGTGCGGGTGGGGGAGGCCCGCGCGATCGTCGGGCGCGCCGTGGACCGCTGGGTCTGGTACGCGGGCTGGACCGACAAGATCAGCCAGGTGCTGGGCGCCGCCAATCCCGTCGCCGCCCCGTACTTCAACTTCACGATCCCGGAGCCCACCGGCGTCGTGGGCGCGGTGGCGCCGGAGCGGTCCTCGCTGCTGGGCCTGGTGTCGCGCCTCGCGCCCGTGCTCGCCGGCGGCAACGTGGCCGTCGTGCTGGCCTCGGAGTCGCGGCCGCTGCCCTCGATCACGCTCGCCGAGGTGCTCGCCACCTCGGACGTGCCCGGCGGCGTGGTCAACATCCTCACGGGGCAGCGAAGGGAGCTGGTGCCGGTCCTGGCGTCCCACGAGGACGTGGACGCGCTCGACGGCTGGGGCATCCCCGACGGGCTTCGGACCGCGGCCGAGACCGCCGCCGCCGATTCGGTCAAGCGCGTCGCTCGTCGCCCGGCCGGGGTGGGGGACGCCGAGTTCGACTGGCTCGACGACCGCGCGGCCGAGCGCCCCGAGTGGATCGCCTCGTTCCTGGAGGCCAAGACCGTGTGGCACCCGATCGGGGTCTGAGGCGGCTGTGATCGTCGTCGCGGGCGACGCCCTCGTCGATCTGATCGTTCGGCCGGACGGGTCCATCGAGGCCGTTCCCGGCGGGGGCCCGTACAACACCGCCCGCGCCGTGGGCCGGCTGGGGTTGCCCGTGGCGTGGGTCGGCGGGCTCTCGTCAGACCGCTTCGGGCGGGAGCTGGAGGCCGGGCTGGCGGGCGCGGGCGTGGACCTCACGCTGGCCCAGCGGACGGACCTGCCGACGACCTTGGCGCTGGCCGAGATCGGGGCCGACGGCGCCGCGTCGTACCGCTTCTACGCCGAGGGGACTGCGGCGCCGCGCGTGCTGCCGGGGCCGCTGGCCGACGGCCTCCCGGTGGGGACGCAGGCCGTGCACGCCGGCACCCTGGGCTTTGTCCTGGAGCCCATGGCCACCACGCTCGAGGCGACGGTCGCCGCGCTCCACGGGGACGCGCTGCTGATGGTGGACCCCAACTGCCGCCCGTCGATCACGCGCGACCCCGCCGCGTTCCGCGCGCGGATGGCCCGGGTCCTCGCCCGGGCGGACGTGGTGAAGGTGAGCACCGACGACCTCGCGTTCCTCGTGCCGGGCGAGTCGGGGGCGGCCGCGATCGCCTGGCTCCGGGACCTCGGGCCGAGGGCGGTGCTGGTGACCGACGGCGCCGAGCCCGTCCGCGTGCTGGTCGGCGGCGCCGAGCACCTCGTCCCCGCGCCGCGGGCCGAGGTCGTGGACACGATCGGCGCGGGGGACACGTTCGGCGGGGCGTTCCTCGCCTGCCTCGTCCAGGGCGGCGGCGGGCGCCACGCCGCAGGCGATCCCGAGGCAGTGCTCCGCGCCGCCCGGTTCGCCGTCGGGGCCTCGGCGGTGGTGTGCCAGCGGGCGGGTGCCGACCCGCCGACCCTCGCCGAGCTCGGGGGCTGGCCGGTCGCCTGACGCGGGCCGGCGGCCCGCCGGGCCGTCCCGGTTTGCGCGGCGTTGCGGACGCGTCGCGCACGGACCTATAATCCGACCGACAGTCGGTCGGAGAATTCGAGACCCGATGGCCCGCACCCGAAACCACGCCGCCCACGCCCTTCGCCGCGACGAGATCCTCGACGTCGCGGAGCGCCTGATCCGAACCCTCGGCTACGACGCGATGAGCGTTCAGAGCGTCCAGGACGAGCTGGGCTGCTCGCGCGGGGCGCTGTACCACTACTTCGGCTCGAAGGAGGCGATCCTCGGGGCGGTGATCGAGCGGATGACGGCGGCCGGCATGGCCATCCTGAACCCGATCGCGCAGGACGCCTCGCTCGGCGCGATCGACAAGCTGCAGACCCTGTTCTCGTCGGCCGGCAGCTGGAAGTCCGCCCGCCGCGACCTGCTGCTTCCCGTGATCCGGAACTGGTACCGGCCGGGCAACGACCTCGTGCGCGTCCGGGTGGAGGCGGCGGCCTACGAGGAGTTCCGCCCGATCGTGGCCGCCATCCTGCGGCAGGGCGTGGCCGAGGGCGTGTTCTCGGTCTCGTCCGCGGACCACGCCGCGGTCATCCTCACCGCGCTGCTCGCGGGCTCCACGGACGCCATCCGTCGCCTGCTCCTCGACCGGCTCGACGGCAGGGTCCCCCTCGAGGAGGTCGAGCGGTTCATCCAAGCCTACGACGAGGCGATCGAGCGGATCCTGGGCCTGCCGCCCGGCAGCTTCACGCTGATCGACCCCGAGTCCATTCGAACGTGGTTCGCCTGACGCAAGGAGTGCCCATGCCCCCGGTCATCACCCTCGAGAAGCTCACCAAGTCCTACGGCAAGAGCCGCGGGATCATCGACGTGGACCTCGAGGTGCAGCAGGGCGAGGTCTTCGGCTTCCTCGGCCCCAACGGCGCCGGCAAGACCACGACGATCCGCACGATGCTGGACCTTATCCGGCCCACGAGCGGCCGGGCCGCGGTGTTCGGGATCGAATCCAGCGCGGACCCGGTCGCGATCCACCGCCGCGTGGGCTACATCCCCGGCGAGTTCACGCTCTACGATCGCCTCACGGGCCGGCAGACCCTCGAGTACTTCGCCAACCTGCGCGGCGGCGTGGACCCGGCCTACCAGGCGTCGCTGGTGGAGCGCTTCGAGCTCGAGACCGGCAAGCGGTTCAAGGAGTACAGCAAGGGCAACAAGCAGAAGGTCGGCGTGATCGCCGCCCTCCAGCACAGGCCCGAGCTGCTGATCCTCGACGAGCCCACCTCGGGCCTCGACCCGCTGGTCCAGCAGACGTTCTTCACGACCCTGCGCGACGCGGTCGCTGACGGCGCGACCGTGTTCCTCTCGTCGCACATCCTGTCCGAGGTGGAGAAGACCTGCGAGCGCGTCGCCATCATCCGCGACGGCCGGATCGTGAAGCTGGGCACGGTCGAGGGGCTTCGTGACCTGGCCCACCACCAGGTGGAGATGCGGTTCGCGGGGGCCGTTCCGTCCGACACCTTCGCCCGCCTGCCGGGCGTCAGCGACGTGGTCGCCGAGGACCACGTCCTCCGGCTGCGCGTGGCGGGCGCCATCACGCCGGTCGTGCGGGCCGCCGCGCAGTTCGAGCTGCTCGATTTCGTCTCCCGCGAGCCCTCGCTCGAGGAGACGTTCCTCGCTGAGTACGGCCGCGAGGCCGTGGGGGCAGGGGCGAATGGCCGCTAGCGCCGGCACGCCGCGCCATCCCGCGGCAACCCTCTCGACGATCCCGCTGCGGCGCAGGCTGTACGGCCTGGGCAGCATCTACGGCAAGACGATCCGCGACTCGCGCCTGTCGTTCATCATCGCGGCCGGCCTGTTCGGCGGCCTCGCGCTCGCCCTCGGCGCCGCGATCGGGACCGTGTTCCCGACGCCCGAGACGCGCAAGGAGCTCGGCACGCTGGTGGGCAGCATGCCGGCGGCGATGGTCAACCTGTTCGGCAACGTGACCCTGATGGGCGCGAAGATGGGCACCCTCGGCGGGTACGTCACCTGGAAGTACGGCTCGCTGTTCACCCTGGGCACGGCCCTGTGGTCGATCCTCGCGCTGTCGGGCACGCTCGCCGGCGAGGCCGCCAAGGGCAGCCTCGACATCGTGGCCGTGTCCCCGTTCGGGAAGCGGCGGATCGCCATCGAGAAGGTCGCCGCGCACCTCACGCTGGTGTGGGTGGCGCTGGCGGTGCTCGCCGTGATGCAGACCGTCAGCTCCAACGCCTTCGGCGACGCGTCGCTGGGCGACCAGATCCCGCTGGCCGCGTCGGCGGCGTTCAGCGTCTGGGTCGCCGCCACGGCGCTGTTCTTCGGCGGGCTGACCCTCGTGCTCGCCCCGCTGCTCGGCCGGGCGGGGTCAGCCGGCGTGTCTGCGCTCGCGATGCTGCTGGCGTGGATGGCAAGCGGTCTCGGGGTGGGCGGGCCGCTGCTGGGGCTGGACCCGTTCCACTGGACGGAGAACAACGTCCCGCTGGTGCAGATCTACGACTGGGGCGGCGTGCTGGCGGTGGCCGCGGTCGGCGCGCTCCTGACCGCGGTGGGGATCGAGCTGTTCAATCGGCGCGACCTCGGGGTCACCTCCGGCCTGTCCATGCCCTCGCTGCCGGCCGGCCTGCTCGGCGTCCGGGGACCGGTGAGCCGGGCCTTCGGCGACCAGGTCCCGCGCGCCCTGTCGTGGGGCATCGGCCTGGCGATCTGGGGCGCGCTGCTGGCGTCTCTGGTCGGGTCGTTCAGCGACACCATCGGCAAGGACCCGGGCCTGCTCACCGCGTTCCGCTCGATCTTCCCCGGCTACGACTTCACCACCGCGGGCGGCTGGCTCCAGCTCTACCTCGAGCTGTTCCTGATCGTGGCCGGCTTCGCCGCCGCCACCTTCGTGTCGAAGTGGGCCTCGGACGAGACCGACGGCCGCCTCGAGCTGGTCCTCGCGACGCCCATGGCCCGCGCCCGCTGGGTGATCGCCGGCGGGATAGGCGCGCTGCTTGCCGTGTTGCTCGCCACCGTGATGTGGACAGTAGGGATCGGGATCGGCGCGTCGGCCGGGGGCGGGACGATCGGCGACGCGCTCCTCGGCTCGGCGTCATTCGGCCTGGTCGCGGCCGCGTTCGTCGGCGTCGGCGTGGCGGTGGGCGGGGTGTGGCGCACCTCGCTGGCCGCCGAGGTCACCGCGGTCCTCGTGGTGGTCACGTACCTCATCGACCTGCTGGCTCCGCCGCTCAACCTGCCCGACTGGTTCCACCAGCTGGCGCTCACCGCGCACATGGGCCAGCCGATGATCGGCGTCTGGGACCCCGTGGGCGTGGTGGCCTGCGTCGTCCTGGCCGTGGGAGGGATCGCGCTCGGGGCCTGGGGCGTCACCCGCCGCGACATCGCGCGCTGAGGGCGCGCGCCCCGGCTCCGCGGGCCTGGACGTGCGGTCCCGGCCGCGACGCTGGCGGGGGCGCGCCCCTAGACTCCACGGGTGGATTCGCTCGCCCTCGCCCTCGTGCTCGTGTCCGCGGTGATGCACGCGACGTGGAACATCCTGCTCAAGACGGCCGGCGACCCGCTCCGGACCTCCACCGTGGCGATGCTCGCCGGCACGGCGGTCCTCGTCCCGGCAGCGGCGGTGGGCTGGCTCGCCCTGGGCCGCCCCGACCTGCCCGCCGAGGCGTGGGCGATTGGCTGCGTCTCCGGCCTCGTCGAGATCGCCTACTTCGTGTTCCTGTCGTCGGCGTACCGCCGCGGCGACCTGTCGGTGGTGGCGCCGATCGCCCGCGGGACGGCCCCGGCCCTGATCGTCGCGGTGGGCGTCCTCGTGCTCGGCGAGCGGCTGGCGGGGCTTGCCTCGGTGGGTGTCGCGCTGCTGCTGGTGGGCCTGCTCGTCGTGCAACGACCGTGGCGGTTCCTGCGCGGGGCGCACGCCGCCCACCGAGGCGCGGCCGGCTTCGCGCTGCTGACGGGCCTGATGATCGCCACCTACACCAGCCTCGACGGCGTCGGGTCGCAGCTGGCGCCGCCCTGGCTGTACATGGCGATCCTGTGGACGGTGGCGGCGGTGGGCCTCGGGCTGATCGACCTGGTCCGGCCGCGCCTCGCTGGCGGGGCCTTCGTCGCCCGGCCCGGCTCGCTCAGCGTGCGCACCGCCGTCACGGCCGGAATGCTCACGCTGGCCGCCTACACGCTGGTCTTGTTCGCGCTGTCGCGCTCCGACGTGGCGCTCGTCGGGCCGCTCAGGGAGTCGTCGGTGCTGATCACCGCGACCTACGGCATCGTGAGGCTGCGCGAGGCGGTCACGCGACGCGAGATGGCGCTCCGCCTCGGCGGCTCGGCGCTGGTCATCCTGGGCGCCGCGGTGCTCGCAATCGCCGGCTGATGCGACAATCGGGGCGCCGCGGGCAAGCCCTCCAGCCTGTCGCCCCGCCACTCGCACACCGCAAGGAGCCCCATGCCCGCCCTGCGTCTCGGCTACAAGGCATCCGCCGAGCAGTTCGCCCCGCAGCGCCTCCTCGATCTCGCCGTCATGGCGGAGGAGGTCGGCTTCGACTCAGTCTGGACCAGCGACCACTTCCAGCCGTGGCGCCACACCGACGGCCACGCGCCGAACGCGCTCGTCTGGCTGGGCGCGGCGACGCAGGCGACGAGGCGGGTGGTGCTCGGCACCAGCGTCCTCACGCCCACGCTGCGCTACAACCCGGCGGTGATCGCCCAGGCGTTCGGCACGCTCGGCACGCTCGCGCCCGGTCGCGTGATCTTGGGCGTGGGCACCGGCGAGGCCCTCAACGAGACCCCGGTCGGTGTCGCCTGGCCCGAGCAGAGCGAGCGGTTCGCGCGCCTCAAGGAGAGCGTCGGGCTGATCCAGCAGCTGTGGCGCGGCGAGCGGCTCACCATCGAGGGCCAGTACTACCGGACGGCCAACGCCACGATCTACGACCGCCCGGACGAGGCCGTGCCCGTGTACGTCGCCGCGTCGGGGCCCGCTGCCGCCCGTCTCGCGGGGCGCATCGCGGACGGGCTGATCTGCACCAGCGGCAAGGGCGAGGAGCTGTACACGCAGACGCTCCTGCCGGGCCTGGCCGAGGGCGCCGAGAAGGCCGGCCGCGATGCCGCCGCGCTCGACAGGATGATCGAGATGAAGGTCTCCTTCGACACGGACCGGGAGCGCGCCTTCGAGGACACCAAGGTGTGGGCCGCGCTGGCGCTCCCCGGCGAGCAGAAGATGGGCATCCACGATGCGCTCGAGATGGAGCGGGCCGCCAAGGAGGCCGAGCCCTACGCGCACAGGCGCTGGCTGGTGGCGTCCGACCCGGACGAGCACGTCGAGCAGCTGGCGCCGTACGTCGCCTACGGGTTCACCCACCTGGTGTTCCACTTTCCCGGCGAGGCGCAGGAGGCCGCGGTCAGGCGCTACGGCGAGTTGATCCTGCCGCGCCTGCGCGCCCGCTTCGGCTGAGCCGTCGGCCGCCCGTGCCCGCTCGCCCCGGCCGCGCGGTCGGTCTGGTCGCCCTGCTGTTCGCCCTCAACGGGGTGGCGAACTCCGTCTTCGCGCCGTTCGCGCCGGCCATCCTGGTGGAGCGCGGCATCTCGCCCGCCTGGCTGGGGGCGATCGGAGCCCTGGTGGCGGTGCTGTACGTGGGGCTGGCCGGCGTGTGGGGCCACCTGGCCGACGTGGTGCTGGGGCGCGGCCGTGCGCTCGCGCTCGCGTTCGCGATCGCGGCGGTGCTGCTGGTCGCGTTCGCGGCGCCGCTGCCGCTGGTGGCGATGGGCGTTGCCTACGTGGGGTTCGCGACGGTGTACGGCCTGCTGTTCCCGCTCCAGGACGCGCTCGCGGTGAACACCCTGCGCGACCCGGGGCGCCAGTACGGGCTGGTGCGCGGCCTCCAGAGCGGGTCGTTCGCGGCGGGATCGCTCGCTGCCGGGCTGGCCTGGCAGGCGACGGGCTACGGCTGGGCCGTCCCCGCGTTCGTGGTGCTGGCCCTGCCGGTCATGGCGGTGGCGTGGCGCATCCCGGATGTGTCGAGGGCCAGGCTCTCGGGGGCGCAGCGCGGCGGGGCGATCCGCGAGGCGCTGGCGGTGGCGCCGCGGCTGCCGCGGGCGCTGCTCGCGATCGGCCTCGCCAACGTGGGCGTGTTCGCGCTGCTGACCTTCCTGCCCCTGCTGATCGTGCGGCTGGGCGGGGCGTCGGGCGACATCGGACTGGCGGTGGGGATCACCGCGGCGCTCGAGGTGGGCATGCTGCCCCTTGCGTCGCGTCTGCTGGCCCGGGTTGGGCCGCGTCCCGTGGTGACCGCGGGCGTGGCGCTCATGGCGGTGGTGTTCGCGTGGTTCGCCCTCGCCCCGTCTCCCGCGCACGTGATCGCAGCTGCGGTGCTCTACGGGGTCGCGTGGTCCGCCATGTGGGCCGGGTCGGTCACGACGGTGCGCGTGCTGCTGCCGCCTGAGCTGCAGGGCTCGGGACAGGCGCTGCTCTCGCTGACGACCGCGGGCATCGCCGCGCTGGTGGCCAACGTCGGGGGCGGGCTCCTGTGGAGCGGGCCGGGGCCGACCGCCGTGTTCGGGATCGCCGCCGGCTGCGCGGCGGCGGGCGCAGTCGTGGCGTGGCGCAGCCTGCCCGAGGGAGCCGATGGCGCCGCAGCCGTCATCGCGGTCGAGGTGCCATAGCCGCGACCGAGGCGCCGCGCCGCTAACGCTCCGCGCTCGGCGCCTCGGCGGGTACCGGTGCCGTGGCGGGACGAGACCGGCCCGCCAGGCGCCGCAGCGCCGCCGGGCTGGACACCAGCGCGATGCCGCCCGCGATCAGCACCGTCGCGCCCACGCGACTGGCGGTGACCGGCTCGCCGAGCACGAGCGCGCCGCCGGCGAGGCCCACGACCGGCAGCAGGTAGGAGGTCATCGAGGTCCGCATCGAGCCCCAGTGGCGCAGGATCGTGAAGTAGGCGAGGTAGGCGAGCCCCGAGCCCAGGAACCCGAGCCAGGCGATGGCGAGCAGGGCGACGGGCGCCGGGTGCACGCTCGTCCACGGGCGGTCCACCAGGAGGGCCAGGGGGACGGTGATGGCGGCGGCGAAGCCCACCTGGAACAGGGCCGGGATCATGGGCGCCAGGCCGCGGACGTTCCGCCGCGCGTACACGTTCCCGCAGGCGTAGCTCAGCGAGCTCGCGACCATCATCAGCTCCGCCGGGGTGCTGGTGCCCAGGCCGGCGGCGAGGCCCGGCGCCACCAGCAGCAGGACGCCCGCGAAGCCGATGGCGAGACCCGCGACCCGCGCGACGGTGATCCCCTCGTCGGGGAGGAAGAGCGGCGCGATGACGATGACGAACAGCGGGACCGTGGCGTTGAGGATGGCCGCGAGGGCCGAGTCCATCGACTCCTCGCCCACGCTGATCAGCAGGAACGGCACCACGATGTTGACCACGCTCATGACGAGCAGGTGGCCGTACTGGCGGGGGCTGCGCGGGAGCGGCTCGCGGGCGATGGCGACCACGACGCCCACGAGCGCCGCCCCGAGCGTGAGCCGGCCCGCGACCAGCGTGAGCGGCGGCACCGTGGCCAGGGCCACCTTGATCCAGAGGTACGAGGTGCCCCACACGAACGACAGCACGAGGAACGGGATCCAGACCCAGGTCGTGCTGCGCTGCATCGCGGGATGATACCGGCGTTGGCCCAGCGCCCTAGGCCAAGCGTGCTCGTGGCGCGCCCCCTTGCGCCGGCACCGTAGAATTCAGCGGATGATGAATTCGGACTCGACCTCGGCTGCGGCACCCGACGCCCGCCAGCCTGCGATCCGCGCCGTCGGGCTGGTCAAGCGCTTCGGCGCGGTCACGGCCCTGGACGGCGTGACCTTCGATCTGGCGCCCGGCCGGATCTACGGCCTCCTGGGCCCCAACGGCTCGGGCAAGACGACGCTCATCCGGCTCCTGACCGGGATGACCCGGGCGACGGCCGGCTCCGCGACCGTCCTCGGCGTCCGGATGCCCGACCGCGCGAACCTCGCCCGGATCGGGTACATGACCCAGGGGGACGGGGTGTACCCGTCGTTGACGGTCGCCGAGAACGCGCAGTTCTTCGCCGCGGCGTACGGGGTGGAGGACGCGGCGCAGGTTGCCGACGCCCTGCGGCTGGTGGGCCTGGCGGACCGCTCGAAGATGATCGTGGGCACGCTCTCGGGCGGCCAGCGGCGCCGCCTCTCGCTCGCCTGCGCCCTTGTGCACCGGCCGCCGGTGCTCTTCCTCGACGAGCCCACGGTTGGGGTAGACCCGCAGTTGCGGGTCCAGTTCTGGGGCCACTTCCGCACGCTCGCGGACGCCGGAACCACCATCGTCGTGTCCAGCCACGTCATGGACGAGGCGGACCGGTGCGACGAGCTGCTGTTCGTTCGCGCCGGCCGGGTGATCGCCCGGGGCACCGGCAGCGGCCTCCGGGCGGAGGCGGGGACCGGCGATCTGGAGTCGGCGTTCCTGCGGTTCGCCGGCGAGTCGGAGGCCGCGGCATGAGCGCCCGGCGCCTGCGCGCCATCGTCCTCCGCGTCATCGCGGAGATCCGCCGGGACCGCCCGTCGCTCGCGCTCCTGTTCATCGCGCCGATCGTCGTGACGGGGCTGCTGACGTTCATCCTCCGGGACACCACGTCGCCCGACGTGCGCGTCGCCATCGCCACCGAGGGCACCGGTCCCGCGGCCGGCCAGGTGGTGACGAGGCTGGCCTCGGCCCTGACGGGCGCCGGGATGACCGTCACGGTGGCCGCCTCGCCCGACGCGTCAAGGAACGCTGTCCGCGACGGCGCGGCGACCGTGGCGATCGTCCTGCCGGCGAACCTCGCCGCTGGCAGGGACGCGCAGATCGCGCTCGTCACCAAGGGCCTCGACCCGGCCGGCGACGGGGCGCAGATCCAGGCTGTCAGCTCGGCGATCGTCGGGAGCCTGGCGTCCTCGCTGGGCGCGGTGCTTCCGGCCGTCGTGCACCAGACGGTCTACGGCACGCCCAGCGCGGACCCCATGGCCCCCTTCGCGCCCGCGATCGTGGCGTTCTTCCTCTACTTCTTCGTCTACCTCCTCACCGGCGTGTCGTTCCTCCGGGAGCGCACCGGGGGGACTCTCGAGCGCCTCATGGCGACGCCCGTGACGCGCGGCGAGATCGTCACCGGCTACACCCTGGGCTTCGGCTTCTTCGCGATGTTCCAGGTGGCGATCCTGCTGGTCTGGGCGCTCGGCACCGTCCGCGTGCCCGCCATCGGCCCGCTGCCCGAGTTCTCGCTGGGTCTTGGGATCGCCGTCGCGGGCAGTCCGCTGCTCGCGTTCGCCGCGGTGCTGCTCCTCGCCCTGGGGGCGGTCAGCCTCGGGATCTTCCTCTCGACGTTCGCCCGGACCGAGCTCCAGGTGATCCAGTTCATCCCGGTGGTGCTGGTGCCGCAGTTCCTGCTCTCGGGCGTGCTGTTCTCGGTGGACAGCCTGCCCGCCGTGCTCCAGCCGCTGGTCCACGTCATGCCCCTCGCGTACGCCGTTGACGCCCTGCGGGAGATCTTCATCCGCGGCGCGGACCTGTCGGTGACCTCGCTCCAAGTCGATCTCGCCGTGCTGGCCGTTGTCGCGGTGCTCTTCGCGGCGGTGGCCTCGCGGACCATTCGCCGAGACGTGGTGTGAGCTCCGGCCCGGAGGCAGGCGACCCGGCCCCGGCAAGCACGCGCCGAGGCCGCCGGCCGGGTCCGGGCGACACCCGGGGGCGGATCCTTGCCGCGGCCCGCGAGGCGTTTGCCGAGCGGGGGTTCGACGGGACCACCGTCCGCGAGGTGGCCGGCCGCGCCGAAGTTGACCCCGCTCTCGTCCACCACTACTTCGGCTCCAAGCAGCGGCTCTTCGTGGCGGCCATGCAGTTCCCCGTCGGCCTCGACGCGATCTTCCCGGCGATCGCCGCCGGCCCGCGCGAACAACTCGGTGCCCGGATCGTGCAGGCGTTCGTGACCCTCTGGGACCGCCCGGATGTGCAGCCGACGCTGCTCGGGATCGCCCGCTCGGCGACGACCGATCCGGTCGCGGCCGAGATGTTCCGGGGCGTCCTCGTGGACGGGCCGCTCCGGGCGCTCGGCGCCCTGCTCGACGTGCCGGACGCCCAGACCCGGGCCGCCCTGGTGGGGAGCCAGCTCATCGGCCTCGCGATGGGGCGCTACGTTGCGCGACTCGAGCCGATCGCATCGCTCCCGGCCGGCGCGCTCGCGCGGCTCGTGGGCCCGACGCTCACGCGGTACCTGCTGGGCGACCTCGGCGACCTCGCCACGGCCCACGCCGACGCCGGTCCGTCGCCGTGAGGGCCGCCCCGCCGCGCTCCGTGCGGCGCCGTGGTTCGGTAGGCTTCGCGCATGCTCGACCCGCAGCCCGGTCCCAGCGCCGCCGCCCTCGCCCGCGACCCCGACGCGCTCGCCGCCCTCCTGCGCGAGGCCCACCCGGAGGCCGCCGCCCGCCCGGGCGACATCCGCGTCGTCTTCGCGCCCGGCCGCGTCAACCTCATCGGCGAGCACACGGACTACAACGAGGGCTTCGTGCTGCCGGTGGCGATCGAGCGGGGGATCGCGATCGCGCTCGTCCCAACCGATGACGGGATCGCGCGCCTCACGCTCGCGGAGACGAGCGAGACCCGCCAGTTCACCGCCGCCGCGCCGGGCGAGCGGCAGAACGCCTGGATCGACTACGTGGCGGGCATGGGCTGGGCGCTGGCCGAGGCGGGGCTGCCGGTGCGCGGGTTCCGCGGCATCTTGGCGTCGGACCTGCCCCAGGGAGCGGGCCTGTCGTCGTCGGCCGCGCTCGAGGTGGTCTCGGCCTGGGCGCTCTCCGGCGGGGACCGGCCGGCCGTGGATCCGATGGGCCTGGTCCACCTCGTCAAGCGGTCCGAGAATGGCTACATCGGGCTCAACAACGGGATCATGGACCAGTTCGCCTCGATCTTCGGCGAGCCGGGCCGGGCGCTGCTGCTGGACTGCCGGAGCCTTGAGCACCGTGCGATCCGGCTGGTGGGCGACGATCTGGCGCTCGTGGCGTGCCACTCGGGTTCGCCACGGCGCCTGGAGACCTCCGCCTACAACGAGCGCCGCGCCCAGTGCGACGCGGCCGTGGCCGCGATCGCCGCGCTGGAGCCGGGCGTGACCGCGCTCCGCGACGTCACGCCCGCGATGCTCGACGCGGTCCGCGACCGGCTCGACCCCGTCGCCGTCCGCCGCGCCCAGCACGTGGTGGACGAGGACCGGCGGGTGCTGGACGCGATCGCCGCGTTCGAGGCGGGCGACCTCGCGGAGGTGGGCCGGCTGTTCTACGCCAGCCACGCCTCGCTGCGCGACCTGTACGACGTCTCCTCGCCGGAACTGGATGCGCTGGTGGACATCGCCAGGGCGACGCCGGGGGTCATCGGCGCGCGGCTCACGGGCGCCGGGTTCGGCGGCTGCACCATCAACCTGGTTCGCCGCGAGGCCGTGCCGGCCCTGCGCGAGGCCGTCCTGCGGGACTACCCGGCTCGGACGGGCCTGGCGCCCCGCGTGTTCGAGGTCGAGGCGTCGGCGGGGGCGCGCCGCCTCGCCTGATCCGGCGAAGGGCGAGGCCGAAGGCGGCCCCGCCGGCCAGGGCCAACGGCCACATCTCGAGCTCGCTCTCCCCGCTCCCTGGCGCCGCCGTGGCGGTGTCAAGCAGGACGCGTCCGACCGTGGCCGCCTCCGCGGATGTCAGCGACTCGCCGACCAGGTAGTAGCAGTCGCCGTCGAGCAGCGTGCCGGGCAGGTTGACGCCGAGCAGGAGCACGACCCTGGACCCGGTCCGGATGTCG
>JAJXTS010000031.1 GCA_021783595.1 Chloroflexota bacterium
GGCCGGGCCGCGGGGCCCGCTGCCGACGCCGCCCAGCGACCGGCTGCCGCCAGCGCGCGAGCCGCCGCCGGAGCCCCCACAATCGGAGGCTGCCCGGCATGACGGGCAGGCGGCCGTGCGCCGACGGGCCGGACGCGCGATGATCCAACCCTACGACGCACGCCACCTCCAGGAGGCCTCGCCGACACCCGCATGAGCCGAACCGTCGATCTCCACGCCGACATCGGCGAGGTGCTGCTGCCCGAGGACGCGATCCGTGACAAGGTCGCCGAGCTGGGTCGCCAGATCACTGCCGACTACGCCGGGCGCCCCCTCACGCTCGTCTCGGTGCTCAAGGGCTCGCTGCCGTTCATGGCGGACCTCATGCGGCAGATCGACCTGCCGGTCCGGATCGACCTGATGGAGGTCAGCTCCTACGGCGGCACCTCCACCGAGACGTCGGGCCTGGTCCGGATCATCAAGGACCTCTCCGCGAGCATTGCGGGCGAGGACGTCCTGCTGGTCGAGGACATCATCGACACGGGCCTGACGCTCAACTACCTGATCCGCTACCTGCGCGGCAAGAACCCCGCCTCGCTCAAGATCTGCACGCTGCTCGACAAGCCGGCCCGGCGCCTGGTGGAGATCCCGGTGGACTTCCGGGGGTTCGAGATCCCCGACCAGTTCGTGGTGGGCTACGGTCTCGATTTCGGCGAGCGCTACCGCAACCTGCGTTTCGTGGGCGTCCTGCGCCCCGAGGCCTACAGCGACGCCAAGTGATGCACCGACGATCCATGGGCTCCAGCCGCCGTCTGGCGCTTGTCGCCAGCATCCTGCTCGTGGTGGGCAGCGTCCTGCCCTGGTACCAGGTGGGCGGCGACGGCGGCCTGCCGGTGATCGTGTACCGGGCGTTCGACGGCAGCGGCATCCTGTGCTTCCTGGCCGGTCTCGCCACGCTGGCGCTGCTCGCGCTCCCCTACGCGATGGGCGACCACCCGTCGCCGCTCGACCGGGGCGTCTCGTTCGCCGTCCTGGCCGGGGCGGCCGTCCTGGGCCTGGCCCTGTGGGTCCCCAACGTCCTCGCCGACGTCTCGGGCCTGCTGCCCACGCGCTCGTACGGGTTCTGGGCGACGGTCGTGGGGGCGATCCTGCTCGCCCGGGCGGCGTTCGAGATCCACCTCTCGCCCGACCCTCGCTGACCCGCGGGCCGGGTGGCCGGCCACGGGGCTCCGGGCAACGAACGAGCGGGACCCGTCGCCGGGCCCCGCTCCGCAGGTCGGGTGGACGTGGCGGGGCGCGCGCCCCAGCCCTAGCCGCCCAGGTACGCTCTCTTGACCTCGGGGTCGTTGAGCAGGTCCTGGGCCGGTCCCGACTGGACGATGCGCCCCGTCTGCAGCACGTAGCCGCGCTGGGCCACGCCAAGCGCCATGAGCGCGTTCTGCTCGACCAGCAGGATCGTCGTGCCCTGCTTGTTGATGTCGGTCATGATCGAGAAGATCTCCTCGACCAGAATCGGCGCCAGGCCCATCGAGGGCTCGTCGAGCAGGAGCAGCTTCGGGCGGGTCATGAGCGCCCGGCCGATCGCGAGCATCTGCTGCTCGCCGCCGGACAGCGTGCCGCCCGCCTGGTTGGTCCGCTCGCGGAGCCTGGGGAAGAACTCGAAGACCCGCTCGTAGTCCTCCGACAGGTGCTCCTTGTCCTTCCGGCTGTACGCCCCCATCTGGAGGTTCTCCATCACGGTCATCCGCCCGAAGATGCGGCGCCCCTCGGGAGACTGCCCGATGCCGACGCCCACGTGTTCGTGGGCTGGCATGCCGGTGATGTCCTTGCCCTCGAACTCGATCGCGCCCCTCTTGGGGCGGAGCAAGCCGTGGATGGTGCGCAGCGTCGTCGTCTTGCCGGCGCCGTTGGCGCCGAGCAGGGTGACGATCTCGCCGGGGAACACGTCGAGCGAGATCCCCTGGAGTGCGTGGATGTTGCCGTAGTAGCTGTGGATGTCCGTGAGGCGCAGCATCGGCTGCCCGTCGGCGGGCGGCGCATGGCGGACGGGAGCGTTCTCGGTGGTCATGCGCTCGCCGCCCCCCGGCCCAGGTAGGCCTCGATGACTTGAGGGTTGGCCCGGACCTCGTCGGGGCTGCCCTCAGCGATCTTCTCGCCGTGGTCGAGGACAGTGACGCGGTCGCTGACCCCCATCACGACCTCCATGTCGTGCTCGATCAGCAGGATCGTGACCCCGAGGTCCTTGCGAACGCGGGCGATGAGCCCGGTCATCTCGCGCGTCTCGACCGGGTTCATGCCGGCCGTGGGCTCGTCCAGGAGCAGCAGCTTCGGCTCACTGGCCAGCGCCCGCGCTATTTCGAGGCGGCGCTGGTAGCCGTACGGCAGGTTGCGCGCCGCCTCGTTCTCGTAGCCGGCCATGCCGACGTAGCTGATCCACTTGCGGGCGTCATTGACCGCGGCCTCCTCCTCGCGCTTGTGACGGTCGAGGCGGAGCGCCGCGTCAAGCAGATTGGCATGCATACGGCTGTGCATCCCCACCATCACGTTCTCGAGCACGCTCATGTTGCCGAACAGGCGGATGTTCTGGAAGGTGCGGCCGATGCCGAGCGAGACCATCTCGTTGGGCCGCGAACTCCGGAAGATGCCCGTCCGGCCGATCATCCTGACGTACCAGCGCGGGCGCGTGAGCGCCACGAGCAGGGCCGGGATGATCGCCAGCAACGTGGCCAGGAACAGGAGGTGCCCGATGATCCCGATGCCGGCCAGGAGAGCCGCCACCGCGAGGATCAGCAGGATCGTGGGGACCACGAACCAGTAGATCGGCTCGGCCCACGTCCGGCGCGGCCGCGCGATCACGGTCTCGCCGTTGAACAGGATCTCGCCGTCCGACAGTTCGTAGACGCCGGCGATGACATTGAAGAACGTCGTCTTGCCGGCGCCGTTGGGCCCGATCAGGCTCACGATCGAGCCAAACGGGATCGTGAAGTCCACCGAGCGCACCGCGACGAGGCCGCCGAAGCGCTTGGTCACGCTGCGGGCGTCGAGGACGAGGTCGGGTCGCTGCTCGCTGCTCATAGCTCGACCTCGTCCGCCTCGCTCAGCTCGACGTTGCCCCGCTCGGCCTCGTCGGGCAACTCGTGGAGCTCCCGGCGCCGCCGACGGCTTGGGAAGAGGCCCTCGGGTCTCAGCAGCATCATCAGCACCAGGGCCAGGCCGTAGAGCAGGTACTGGTAGTTCAGGAAGTTGATGGTCGCCAGGTCGACGGTGATCGGGCCGAGGTTGAACGCCGGGAGACCGAGGCCGCCGATGAACGTGTTGAGCTGCTTGAGGCCCTGGCTCTGGAGCTCGAAGATGAGGAACGCGCCCGCCGCCACGCCCCAGATGTTGCCCATCCCGCCGAGAACGACCATCGCGAGGACCGTGAAGGAGACGGTGAAGTTGAACTGGTCGGGGCTCACGATCGACAGTTTGGAGGCGCTGTAGACGCCGGCGAGGCCGGCCGTGGACGCGCCGATCGCGAACGCCAGGAGCTTCGTCGTCACGGTGTTGATGCCCATGCTGGCCGCCGCCAGCTCGTCCTCGCGGATCGCCACCCAGGCACGGCCCAGTCTCGAGTTCTCCAGTCGCGACAGCAGCATGAAGGCGACCGCGATGATGCCCAGGATCGTCACGAAGTACGGCCACGGGTTCGTGAAGCCGAAATCCCCGACCCCGAAGAGCCGGCCGAAGCTGGGCTGATCGAGCCCGACGATCCCGTTCGTGCCGTTGGTCAGCGTGCTCGCGTTCAGGAAGACGGCCGGCACGATCTCGCCGAACCCGAGGGTGACGATGGCGAGATAGTCGCCGCGCAGCCGCAGCGTGGGCGCGCCGAGCATGATGCCGAACGATGCCGCGACGAACGCCCCGATCGGCAGCATGAACCAGAACGGGATGTGCAGGCCGGTGAACGGAGAGGCACCGTACGCGTACGTGTAGGACCCGATCGCGAAGAACGCCGCGTAGCCGAGGTCGAGCAGCCCGGCCCAACCCACGACGACGTTCAGCCCAATCGCCAGGAGGACGAAGATCCCGGCGTCGGCGAAGCCCCCTACCCAGTCGTTCTGCGTGCCGAAGCCGCTGAACGGCGGGAGCAGCACGATGACGGGCAGGAGGATCCCGATCGCCGCGAAGGTGACGACCGTCGTCAGTGACTGGTGGCGTGCCGAGAAGGCGGTCCCCGGGGACATGGCGCGACTGAGCCGCTGCCGTATGCCGGGTTTCGTCCCGCCCGTGGCCGGGCCGGTGGTCGGGTGCCCGGTCATGCTCGCTCTCCCAGCTGCTGACCCAGGATGCCGGTCGGCCGGAAGACGAGCACGAGGACGAGCGCCGTGAAGACGACCACCTCGCTCCAGACCCCATAGCCGTACACGGCGGCGATCACCTGGATGAAGCCGATGATGAAGCCCCCGAGCGCGGCGCCGGTTGTGTTGCCGATGCCGCCCAGGACGGCCGCCGTGAAGGCGAACAGGCCGGCGTAGAAGCCGAGCGTGAAGACGGAGACGCCGAAGTAGAGACCCTGGACGACGCCTGCCGCGCCCGCCAGTCCCGAGCCGATGAAGAAGGTCAGCGCGATCGTCGTGTTGATGTCCACGCCCATGAGTTGGGCGGCGTCGCGGTCGATCGCGGTCGATCGCATCGCTCGGCCCAGGCGGGTCCGCCCGATGAACAGCTGCAGGGCGGCCATCAGCACCACCGCGAGGACGATGATGAAGAGGTTGATGGCGCTGATCGAGATCGGCCCGATGTGCAGGGTCGTGTTCGGGATGATCTGCGGCGTCGTCACGATCGAATTGCTCACGCCGACCTGGACCAGGTTCTGGAGGATGAAGCTCACGCCGATCGCCGTGATGAGCGGGGCAAGGCGTGGTGCGCTCCGGAGTGGCCGGTAGGCGAACCGCTCGATGACCATGCCCACGATGCCCATGACGCCCATCGAGAAGACAAAGCCGACGGCGAGGACGACGCCCAGCAGCAGCGGGTCGGTGATGGCACCGTTGAAGCCGAGCGTGGTCAGCAGCCACCACGACACGAACGAACCGACCATGAACACGTCGCCGTGGGCGAAGTTGATGAGCTCGATGATCCCGTAGACCATGGTGTAGCCGAGAGCGATCAGGGCGTAGATCGCGCCGATCGTCAGGGCGTTGATGAACTGGGCCTGGCCCTCACCGCCCGCGCCGAGGTCGATGATCACGTAGGCCGCGACCAGCGCGGCGATTGTCCCCACGGCGACGTTCCAGCGACCGGCGCTCAGCCGGACGCGACCGAGGGGGGCGGTTGCGGGAGTCATCGTCGCATCACGGGCTGGGATCTCCTGGCTGGAGGGCAGGAGCCCGGGGCGCCGCAGGCGCCCCGGGCTCCTGTCGATGCCTCGACTAGAAGAGAGGTTTCGCCGTGAAGTCGCGCTGCTGCAGGAACTTCCAGTCCTGGGTGGTCGCGTCGTACCCGTAGTACGAGATGATGTGCTGGGTGGTGTCGCCGTTGGCGTCGAAGCTGAACTTGCCGAGCACCGTGTCGTAGCTGTGGCTCGGGTCGGCGACGTACGCCCGGACGGCCTCGCGCAGCGTGGCGAGGTCGCTGCCGGCGGAGGCCGCGACGGCTTGGAGCGCCTGCAAGAACACCTGGGTGCAGGCGTAGCCGGCCGCGCTGTACGCGCCCGGATCGGTGCCGAACTTGGCCTTGTAGGCGGCCTGGAGGGCACCCGGGTTCGGGATGTCGTGGGTCGCCGCGACGGTGCTGTAGGTGTTCTGGTCGCCGGCGGGCCCGGCGATCTGGAGGAACGAGCTCTTGGTCGCGGCCGAGCCGTCGGAGATGCCGTCGCCGCCGCCGAACGGGATGGTCTGCAGGCCCTGTTGCGCCATCTGCTTGCGGAACAGGCCGATGCCCGACGTCGTGACGCCGCCGTAGTAGACGTAGTCCGGGTTGAAGCTCTTGAGCGCCGTGACGTAGCTCGTGAAGTCGGTCGTGGAGCCGGGGATGCTGTCCCGCTTGGCCACGGTGCCGCCGAGCTTGGCGAAGTCAGTCGCGAAAACGTCCGCCAGGCCCTTGCCGTAGGTCTGGGTGTCATCGGCGACATACGCCGTCTTCGCCTTGGCGATGTTGAACGCGATGTCGGCGCCGGCCGCCCCCTGCAGATCGTCGGTCGTCGCAACGCGCACGTAGGCGATCTTGTCGGGATGGGTGGGCCGCAGGGTGGTCGGGCTAACGCCGCCCCACTCCTTGGTCAGGCCCGGGTACGTGTTGGCCGGGCTGCACTGCATCAGGCCGGCCGCGTTGCCCACCGGGATCTCGGCCTGGCCGACGTTCGAGTTGAAGGGCCCGACAACGAACAGGACCGTGGGGTCGTTCGCGAGGGTCTGCATGTTCTTGGCGCCCTGCTGGGGGTTGTGGACGCCGTTGACCGCATCATCCTGCTGGCTGATCGTGACGTTGAAGCCCGGGACCTTGACCTGATCGATGGCCAGGGCCACGCCGTTGGCGGTCGGCACGCCGTTCGGCGCCTCGCCACCCGACATCGGGAGCTCGATGCCCACCTTCACGTTGATCGCGGCGCCACCGGCCGCCCCACTCGCCGCGGCACTCGCAGCGGGGCTCGCCGTCGAGCCACTACACGCAGACGCCACGACGGCAATTACCGCCAGGCTCGCGCCCACACGCGCGTACTTCATGCGCTCTCCTCCATTTCCCCCCGATGCCCCCGCGGCCTCCGAGGCGGTGGGGCCGCCGGGTCGCCCCTGGTGGCCGGTTGGCAGGTCCGGCACGGCGGTGGCGACGCGACGGGTCGGGGGACCCTTTCGTCCGGGGCGAGCGCTCCGGAGCGATGCCGTATGATAGGGGCTCGCGCAGGGGATGCAAGATTGTGGTTTGCATTCGGCCCCCTCGCGGATTCGCCTCGGGACGGCTGTTCGAGCCTCGTGTCGCTCGCCTCCCGGGCACCTCCGGCGGTCAGGCGCGGGGCCGCCCCGGCCGATCCACCAGATCGGCACCGGGTTCCCGGCGCATCGGCTGCCTGCTGAACGAGGTACGTGCTCGGCGTGGAGTACCTGGTCCGTCAGGCCCGCATCACGGACGTGGACCGTCTGGCCTCCTTGGGCCGGGCGTCGCTGTCGGGTGCTGGCGGCGGCTCGCTCGATGCCGCGGACCTGCTTCGCCAGCTCGTCTACCTGCCGAACGCGAGCCTGCTCGTCGCGGAGTCGCGACGGGTCCTCGTTGGCGGGGCCCTGCTGGTCCTGCGCCCGTCGGTCACGGCCGGCGGCTACGTCGGGACCGTGGACTTCCTGGTCGTGGGGCCCGGCCATGACGTGGATCGCGTGACGGACGTCCTCCTGGAGGAGCTCCTCCGATCCGCGGGCAACAAGGGTTGCTCGACGGTCGAGATGGCGCGGCCCTCCGATCCCGCGGACCTCGCCCGCCTCGAGCGGTCCGGGTTCGCCCCCGCCGGACCCTCGCTCCGGCGCCCGCTCGCGGTGGCCGACCAGGCTCGCCGCCCCTAGCGACCGGTTGGCCGGAGGCGCCGGACCGACCCCACATAGGAGCTAACGTTGGGCAAGAACGTCGCCGTCTTCGTGGACGTGGCGAACATCTTCTACGCGGCCAAGGCGGCCGGCGTGGACATCGACTACGTCACGCTGCTCAAGGCGGCCACCGCGGGACGTGACTTCGTCCGCGCGTACGCCTACACCGGGCTGGACCCGGAGAACGAGAACCAGCGCAACTTCCACCAGTTCCTGGCGCGACACCAGTACAAGGTCGTCAGCAAGGACATCCGGAAGTATGGCGACGGCAAGGTCAAGGCGAACCTCGACATCGAGCTCGTCGTGGACATGATGAAGACCGCGCGGAACCTCGACATCGCGGTCGTCGTGTCGGGCGACGGGGACTTCGCGTCTGCCATCCGCGCCGTCCAGGAGATGGGCGTCCGGGTGGAGGTGATCTCGTTCCGCGGCAACACCTCGTCGGACCTGATCGACGTCGCCGACCTGTTCACCGACATCACCCAGATCGCCAAGGTTGACAAGGGGTCCACCCGCTCGGGCCGCCGCGTGGCGGACGACGACGAGGACCTGTCCATGACCGAGGTCCCGGACAAGATCACGGAGGGCACCGGGCGCGGGCGCGGCCGGGGCCGCGGGCGCGGGCGCTGGGAGCGCGAGGAGATCGCGGCATCGTCGCGTGGCGGCCGCTCGTCGCGCACGGTCCGGTCCGAGGAGCCGGTTGTGACGTCCGGCGGCCAGATCGTGGCGCTGCCGGGCGAGCGGCTCGCGCGGGCTGCCGCCCCGGCCCCCACGGCCGAGGAGCCGGTGGGGGACGAGGAGCTTGACGAGGCCGTCGCCATCGAGGGCGCGGAGGGCGCGGAGGGCGAGGGCCAGGCCGATGGCCGCCGCCGGCGCCGCCGCCGTGGGGGCCGGGGCCGGGGCCGCGGTCGCCAGGAGGGCGGGCAGGCCGGGAGCGCCGAGGAGGATGCCGCCGAGGGCGAGACCCTCGAGGGCGCCGAGGAGGCCGAGACCGAGTTCGCCGCCGAAGCCGCGCCGGCCGCCGAGCGCGCGGAGCAGCCTGAGCGCCCGGTCCGCCAGGATCGGCCGGTCCGCCGGACCGCGACGGGCGACCTGCCCACCCCGTTCGACGACATGGACGCGCTGAGCAGCACCCGGGCTCGCA
This sequence comes from Chloroflexota bacterium, assembly GCA_021783595.1. Classification (GTDB taxonomy): domain Bacteria; phylum Chloroflexota; class Limnocylindria; order Limnocylindrales; family CSP1-4; genus CAIXZV01. Next base: position 8,677 of record JAJXTS010000031.1, read on the forward strand.
GGCCGGTGACGCCCTTCGGCTCGGTGTGGGACGCCCAGCTCGGAACCGCGTCGCGGCCCGCGCCGAGCGGCCTCGCGCCGCTCCCCGACGAGGAGGACATCGAGGAGCCGGAGATCCCGGAGTACCTGCTGGCGGAGCGCCGGCGGGGCAATCAGGCGGCCAACCGCGGAGGTCGCGGGGGTCGCGCGGGCGCCCGCAGCGCCTACTCGGCGGCCATCGAGCGCGAGCGCTTCGGCGGGTCCCGAGGCGGCGCCGTGAGCGGCCGCTACGCCGAGCCGCCTCGCGGGGGCGGGCGTGACCCGCAGCCGCAGCGTGCCGCCGGCCGGACGGACCGGCCCGAGCGCACGGACCGCGCGCCGCGAGGTGCGGGCAACCAGGAGTGGAGCGAGGTGCCGCCGGAGCTCGAGCAGATGCTGCTGGCGCAGCTGCAGCGGTCGCCCAAGCCCGCGCCGACATCTTCACGCCCGGCGAAGTCGGTCGCGCAGGCGCCTGCCGCGGCCGCCGCCGAGACGTTGGCCGAGGCCCCCGCCAAGGCTGCGCCGAAGCGCCGGACGACCCGCAAGGCCGAGGCAGAGGTTGCCGTGACGGCTCCCGCCGTCGAGGCTCCCGCCGCACCGGCGCCCGCCGCGGAGGCCGCTCCCAAGCGGCGCGTGACGAGGAAGCCCGCCGCCCCGGCCGCCGCCGCCCAGGCCCCGACCGCGAGCGAGGCCGCCCCGGCCCCCGCCGCCGAGGCGCCGACCGCGAGCGAGGCACCCAAGCGCCGCTCGACCCGCAAGAAGGCGGAGGCGGCCGAGGGCTGACCTCGGCTCGCGCCGCACACCGCGCGACGTGGACGGCTTCCGGACCGTCGGCCACCAGGCCGCCGTGGCGGCCGTCCACGCCATGCTCGGCTCGTCGGTCCCGCACGCCGTGCTCATCAGCGGCCCGTCGTCGGCGGGGAAGACCTCGCTCGCGATGGACCTTGCCGCGGGCCTGCTGTGCTCGGGAGCGGTCGGCGACCACCGACCCTGCCGGGCCTGCCGGACCTGTCGCCTGGTTGAGCACGGCAACCACGGCGACCTCCACCTGCTGGAACCGAGCGGTGCCGGCGAGCAGATCAGGATCGGCGACGAGGCGAGTCCCGAGCCCGGCACCGTTCGCCACCTGATCTCGGAACTGGCGCTGCTCCCCATCGAGGGCGGCGGTCGGGTGGCGATCATTCGCGATGCCGACCGCATGGGCGACGACGCGCAGGGGGCCCTGCTCAAGACCCTCGAGGAGCCGCCGCCTCGGACGACCATCATCCTGTGTGCCGACGACGAGGAGCGGCTGCTGCCCACGATCCGCTCGCGGAGCGCCCGACTGCGGCTCGGGACGGTTGCCGCACGCGATGTGGAGCTGTTGCTGGCGGCGCGAGGTCTCGCCGACCCGCCCACCGCCGCACGGCTGGCCCGGCTCACCGGGGGCCGTCCCGGCCAGGCCATCGCGCTCGCGTCGGCACCCGAGGGCCTGGCGATCCGCGGCGAGCTCGCCCGCAGCCTGCTCGACCTGCTGGGCCAGCCGCCCGGCGCCCGCCTGGCGGCCGCGAGGGGCCTCCAGGCCCGGGCCGGCGACCTGGCACTCGCCCTCGACGTCGCCCCGACCGAGACGCCGGAGGCGGCGCCCGCGTCCGTCGCTGGTCCGGCCCGCGGCGCGCGGGGGCGCAAGGCCGCGAAGGCAGCCCAGGCCGAGGCGGAAGACCAAGCAGCCGACGAGACGCCCGCCAAGGCCAGCCCCAAGGATCGCCGCCGCGCGACCGCGCAACTCCTCGACGTCTGGCGCGACCTCGCCCGCGACCTCGCGCTCGCTGGGCGCGGGGCGAGGCAGAGCGTCCGCGACCCCGCCCTGCTGGAGGAACTCGAGGCCGCCGCTCGCGATCTGCCGCCGGGTACCGCGACAACGTTCCTCGCCCGGATCGCGGAGGCCGACGGCCTCGTGCGGGCCAACGTCACCCCGGAACTGCTCCTGGACGTGCTCCTCCTCCACTGGCCGCGCCGCCGGAGCGCGGCATGACGCCCGCCGCCGACCGCGAGCGGGTCGACGCCTCGGTGCGCGGACGGGTGCAGGGGGTCGGGTTCCGGTACTTCGCCCTGCGCGAGGCGGAGTACCTGGGCCTCGACGGGTTCGTGGCCAACGAGCGCGACGGCAGCGTTCACGTGGTGGCGGAGGGCGCGGCAACCGCGCTCGACCTGCTGATCGAGCGGCTGCGCGAGGGCCCGCCCGCGTCGATCGTGGAGCGCGTCATCGAGCACCGCGAGCCGGCCCGCGGGATCGGCCTCGGGTTCCGGATCGAGAGCGGGCAGCATCGCGGGGACTGACGTCGGCAGGCCGGGCGAGCGGTGCCGACACGCACCGACAGGACCGTTGTCCGCGGGCGACCGGGACCACCCGGCCATTCGGTCGCAGCCGCGGCCGGCGCACCATGCCGCCATGGACCACCAGACGCCTGCCGAGGAGATGGCCTCGCTGTACCGTGCCGTCCTCGACACGGTCTGGCGCCTGGAGCGCATGGGCGAGCGCGACTTCGCGCTGCAGATTCGGCGGCGAGCCGTGACGACCTACGCAACCCGGTGGGACGAGAGCGGCCAGCACGAGCTCGGCCGGATCAACCGCGATGCCCTGCGGCGCCTCGCGTCGAGCCACCCCGCGGCCGGCTTCGCCCTGGAGGTCAGCGCGACGCCGTTCTGACCGTCGGCCCCGGGGCGCTCTCGCCGCCGACGTGCCCCGACCGTGCGGCGTACGCTGGCGTCATGCCCACGACGACCGCAGCCCTCCTCGCCCGCGCCCAAGCCGCGTTCGGGGTCTTGGCCGCGACGGCCGAGCCCGTGACCGACGAGCCTCAGTACCTCGTCGACCTCGAGACCATCTGGGGCGCGCGCCTGCGGGCCGTGTCCGACGCTCGCGGCGCCGAGGAGGCACCTCCCGGCGCCGAGGCCGCCATCGAGGCGCTCGAGGCCGAGGCGGCGGCGATCACGGACCCGCACCGCGCCATCGACTGGATGTCCACGCTGCCCCAGGTCGCCCTGGCGGCGATCGGCGAGACGGCCTGATGCGGTTCATGGAGGCCCGCCCCGACGGGCGTGCGGTCGTCTACGCGCACATCCAGGCCGACCCGCTCGTGCTGCGCGTCGCGGACCTGCTGACGGACGCCACCACCACCCAGCGACTGCTCGCCCGGGCGGTGATGAACGGCGAGTCCGTCGATCCCGCGCGCTGGCGGGCGATGTTCCCCGCCCTGTTTGGGCCGTCGGCGCCAGGCCCCGGGGACCCGGTCCGCGACCGCTCCGAGGCAATCCTCGGCGTCTCGCTCGAGGTGGCCGACCGCGGCGACCAGACCCGCAGCCAGTTCCGCGGCGCGGTCGTGGAGGCGCTCACCGAGCGGCTGCTGGCGGGCCGCACCGCCCCGGTCCGGCGCGAGCGGCGGATCCTGTTCGACGGTCGGCCAGCCGAGATCCACCCGTACGACGTGACCGCGGAGCGCGAGGGAGCCGCCGAGGCATGGGACTGCAAGTGGGGCGCACGAGGCATCAAAGCCGACGTCATCCACCAACTCGACGACGCCCGTCGCGGCGCCGCCGACGAGGGCGGGAAGCTGCTGGTGGGCCTGGTCGTGTTCGACGCCCGCCGATCTTGCGAGGTGCGGCTGGTGCGCGAGCGCGGGCCGGTGGCGCTCGAGGGCCTGCGGCTGGTCGCGCTCGAGGGGCTGGACAGGCTGGCGGGGAGGAAGCCCGGGTGAGCGGGCTGCCGGGCGACGCGGCCGGCGACCCGCGGAGCCTCACCGTCGCGTACCGGGCGCGGTTCGACGAGTGCGGGCCGGATGACCGGGTCCGGTCGTCGACGCTCCTGCGGTACGCGCAGGACGTCGCCTGGATCCACTCCGAGCGCCTGGGCTTCACGCGGGCCTGGTACGCCGAGCGCAACCTCGGCTGGGTGGTGCGCACGGCGGACCTGACGATCCTGCGGCCGCTGCCGCTGGGCACGACCATCGCGATGGGTACCCAGGTCGTCGGCTTCCGGCGCTTCTGGGCCCGGCGGCTCACCGAGGGGCGGCTGGCGGACGGGACGCTCGCCGTCCGGGGCCAGACTGACTGGGTGGCCATCGACACGACCCGCGGCGTGCCCGGCCGCCTGCCGCCGGAGTTCCTCGCCCGGTTCGACGCGCCATCCCCGGCCTTCGAGCCCGGCCGCGTCACGCTGCCGGAGGCCCCCGCCGACGGCATCGGCCGACTCGTCATGCGCGTGCGGCCGCAGGACATCGACCCCATGGGCCACGCCAACAACGGTGCCTACCTCGACTACCTCGAGGAGAGCCTGCTGGCCGTGGGCGGGGCTGCGGCCGGGCTGGCGGTCGCCATCCCGCGGCGCTTCCGCATCGAGTACCTCCAGCCCGCGAGGCTGGGCGCGGCCCTGACGGCCGCGACGTGGGCGATCGGCGGCCCGGACGGTACCGTGCCCGGCTGGGCGTGGCGGCTCTCGGGTGACGACGGCACGGAGCTGGCGCGCGGTCTGGCCACACCTGACGGCGCCTGAGCGCCGGGTCCGCTCCGCCCCCGCCCGCGCGCCATCGGCCCGCCGCCCGCGCCACCCGAGCCGTGCCGCTGCTAGGCTGGCGACCCTGCGCCCGCGCGTGTCGCGCTGGCGGGCCGGTGCGAGGAGGCTGCTGCGTTGACCCCCGAGGATGTCGTCGCCCGCGCTGCCCGGGACGGCGTGCGGCTGGTCCGCTTCCTGTATGTGGATCCTTCGGGCGTGATCCGCGGCAAGAACGTCCACACGGACCGGCTGGCCGGCAAGCTTCGCGAGGGCGTGGGCCTCACCCGCGCCCAGAACGCCGTCAACGTGCTCGAGAACATGGTGGACATCGAGGGCATGGCGCCGGTCGGGGAGATCCGCATCGTGCCGGACCCCGACACCTACTCGGCGCTGCCGTGGGTGCGCGCCACCGCGAGCGTCATCTGCGACCAGCTCGACCACGACGGCGAGGACTGGGGCGGCTGCACGCGCTCGTTCCTCAAGCGCGCCATCGCGCTCGCCGCCGAGCGGGGCGTGATCCTCAAGGCCAGCTTCGAGAACGAGTTCTACCTCGCACGCGAGGTGGATGGCCGGATGGTTCCGTTCGGCAACGGCCCGGTGTACTCGTCGGCGGGGATGGACCGCGCGGCCGACGTGATGCTCGACATCACGGACGCCCTAACGGCCCAGGGCATCGAGGTGGAGCAGGCCATCAACGAGTACGGCCCGGGGCAGCAGGAGATCGCCGTCCGCTATCGAGACGCCCTCGCGGCGGCCGACCAGCAGGTCAAGCTCCGCGACACGGTGCGGGGGGTGGCGGAGAACGGCCACGGGCTGATCGCCAGCTTCGCGCCCAAGCCGTGGGCCGACGGCATCGGCTCGGGCGCCCACATCCACTTCAGCCTCTGGTCTGCCGACGGCGCCACGAACCTGCTCTACGACGGCGGGGCCGGACCCGACCGCCTGCTGTCGTCGCTGGGCCGCGCGTTCGTGGCGGGCGTGATGGACCACCTCCCCGCCCTCGTGGCGCTCACCTGCCCGTCGTTCAACAGCTACGAGCGCCTGGCGCCCGACGCCTGGGCCGGCTCGACCGTGTCCTGGGGCCTCGACAACCGCGAGTGCACCGTGCGCGTCGCCTCGTCGTTCTGGGGGCGCGAGGCCGAGTCCACCAACGTGGAGCTCAAGGCCTGCGACCCGTCGTGCAACCCGTACCTGGCGCTGGGCGGGCTGCTCCTGGCGGGTCTGGACGGGATGGAGCGGCGCCTGGAGCCGCCCGAGCCCGCGACCAAGAACCCGGCCCGCATGACGGCCGAGGAGCAGGCGCTCTGCGGCATCCGCCCGCTGCCGGGCTCGCTGCGCGAGGCGCTGGCCAACCTGCAGGCGGACCCCGTCCTGTACGGCGGCCTGGGCGACCTCCTCGCCCGCTCCGTCGTGGCCGTCCGGGCCAACGAGGCCGAGGTCCTCGAGGCCATGTCGCCCGATGCCGCCCGCGACGTCTTCTTCCGGGTGTTCTGAGCCGCCATGCCCAACGATCCCGAGCCGACAGGCGATCCCGAGGCCGACCGCGACCTGGCCGGCCTGCTTGGCGTGCTGGCCGGCGGGCCGCCGGAGGTCGCCCGCGAGCGGATCGCCCTCGCCCTGCGGCGGGCGCTGACCCTGCGGATCTTCACCGACGACCGGGTGCCGTCGGAGCGCTGGCTGGCCGAGGCGTTCGGCGTCAGCCGGATCACGGTCCGCCAGGCGCTCGGCCTGCTCCGCGACCAGGGCATGGTCCGCTCCGGAGGCTCGCGCCGGGCGGGGATGGTGTCCCTGCCGCGGAGCACCTCCGATCCCACCGCCCCCACGGCTCTGCTCGCCGGCGCCATGCGCGACATCGCGGACATCATGGTGTTCCGGGCAGTCGTGGAGTCGGAGATCGCTCGGCTCGCCGCCACCCGCGCTGACGCCGCGCTGACGGGTCGGCTCCGCGCCTCGGTCGCGGCGCTCGAGGAGGCACCGGACCCCACGGCGTTCCGGCGTGCCGACTCCGAGTTCCACCTGGCGCTGGCCAGGGCGTGCGGCAACCGGCGGCTGATGGGCGCGGTCCTCGTTGCCCGGGCGGACCTGCTGCGCTGGCGGGACCTGCTGCCGATGCCCGACGACGTGGCCGAGAACCTCGCCGAGCACGGGCGCATCGTGACCGCGATCGAGGCGGGCGACGGCGACGCCGCGGCGGCCGCCATGGCCGAGCACCTGAGCGGGACGCTCGCGTCGTTCGAGGCCCACGTGCGCGAGATGGCGTCCGTCGCGGGGGACGCGACACCCCCCGCCGCCACGGCCGATCCGCGTCCGTGACCGAATTGGTCTGCAGATAGCCCATTGACACCCGCGGCCGGTGGGACCACCATCCGCGCACGGGCGCGGGGCGCCTGAGGGACCGAGGGGGAGTTCGGCCAGGGCGAGCGATCGCCCGTCGTGGAGGGGGCTCGTCGCGGCTGCCGCAGGCGGGCCGATTGGAGGGTACGGACCGCATGGAGATCACTGCCCACGAGCCCACCAAGCTCAGGCGCGAACTCAATGTCTGGGAGGCGATCGGCATCTCGCTGGCGCTCATGGCGCCGAGCATGGCGGCCAACATCAACCCGCAGGGGACCGCGGGCCAGGTGGGCCGCGCCGTGCCGCTGGCCTTCCTGCTGGCGACGGTGGGCGTGCTGCTCGTCGCCTACGGCTTCGTGCGCCTGACCCAGCAGTTCCACCACGCAGGGTCGGTCTACGGCTTCGTCGGCGTGACGATCGGCCCGCGGGCCGGCGTGTTCTCCGGCTTCGCCCTGATGGGCACGTACGTCTTCTACGCCTGCGTCACCACCATGGCGGCCGGGATCTTCGGCGCCGACTTCCTCCAGCGCATCGGGGTCATCCCCTCGGGCGACATGCCCGCGGCGATCCCGCTGGTCATCGGCCTGCTCGCGCTCGCCGGCGCCTGGTTCCTCGCCCTCGTGCCCGCCCGCGACGGCACCCGGATCCTGCTGACGGTGGAGGGGATCACGGTCACGCTGATCCTCATCACCACGATCGTCATCCTGGTCCGGCTCCTCTCGGGCGGCGGCCCCAACGGCGAGACCTTCAACCTCAACGTGTTCACGCTGCCGCAGGGCACCGACCTCAACGCCCTCGCCGTGGGCGCGGTGTTCGGCTTCCTCTCCTTCGCCGGCTTCGAGGCCGCGGCCACCCTCGGCGAGGAGGCGCACCACCCCACCCGCGACATCCCGCGCGCGATCCTCGGCGTGGCGCTGTTCGGCGGCGTCTACTTCGTGTTCGTCACGGCCATCGAGGTCATGGGCTTCGGCGGCGACGCGGGCATGAAGAACTTCATCGCCTCCGGCTCGCTGCTCGGCGACCTCGGCGCCACCTACATCGGCGCCTGGATCGGCGACCTCATCACCATCGGCGCCGCCGTCTCGGCGTTCGGCTGCGCGCTCGCCTCGCTCGTCGGCGCGTCGCGCCTCCTGTACGCGCTCGGCCGCGACAACGCCAACACCCCGCTGCTCGGCATGGCCGCCAAGGTCTCGCCCCGCTGGGGCACGCCGTCCGGCGCCCTCGCCCTGGTGACCGTCCTCTCGGCGCTCATCATCGTGGTCTGGGCCGCAGCGTTCGGCGGCGCCGCATTCGACATCTTCGTCGGCTCCGGCGTCATCGGCACCCTGATCCTCCTCGTCGCCTACGCGTTCGCCACCGTGGGCGCCATCAAACACCTGTTCTTCTCGGGCAGCCCCAAGGTCGCGGTGTACGAGATCGTCGTGCCGATCGCGGCGCTGGTGGTGCTCGCCTTCACCCTGTGGCTGAACCTCACGTTCGACCCGACGACCGCCGGCTTCCGCTACCAGGTCGTGGTCATCGCCTGGCTGCTGCTGGGCGGGATCTTCGTCGTCGCGATGCCGGGCCTCGTCCGGCGCGTGGCCGAGCGACTGGAGCGCGACGAGGGCCTGGTCGCCGCTCGGAACTGAGTCCCGGCGCCGGGCCCCGGCGCCACCACTGCCACCCCGACGGTCGGCCGGCGCGTCCACCCGGCGCGCCGGCCGCCCCTTCTGCTGCGAGGCACCGCACGCCATGCTCGAGAACCTCCGCGTCGTCGACCTCACCCAGACCATCGGTCCCGACACCGTCATGTGGCCCGGCTCCCCGCAGCCGCGGCTCGAGACCGTGCTCACGGTGGCGCACGACGGCTTCTACAACCGGCTCGTCAGCTTCGTCGAGCACACCGCCACGCACTTCGACGCGCCCGTCCACATGGTGGAGGGCACCGAGAGCGTGGACGAGATCGGGCCCGAGAGGCTCGTCCGCCCGCTGGTGATGATCGACATCAGCGCCGAGGTGGGCGACGACAAGGACGCGATCCTCACGCTCGAGCAGGTCCGCGCGTTCGAGGCCGAGCACGGCAGGATCCCCGCCGGCGCGGCCGTCTTCCTGCGCACCGGCTACGAGGACGTCAACACCGACCCGGTCAAGTACGGCAACGCGGGCGGCCCGCTGAAGTTCCCGGGCTTCGGGCCCGACGCCGCCCGGTTCCTGGTGGAGGAGCGCGGCGCGGCCGGGCTCGGCACCGACACGCTGGGCATCGACCCGGGGTTCGCGGAGGACTTCGTGGTCCACCGCCAGATCACCTTCCCGCGGGGCGTGTGGCACGTGGAGAACCTCGAGAACCTCAAGAGCGTGCCGGCCCTGGGCGCGTGGGTCGTCGTGGCCCCGCTCAGGCTGCTGGGCGGCTCCGGCTCCCCGTGCCGGGTCATCGCGCTCGTCCCGTGACCGAGCAGGACGGCCGCCTCGCGTTCATCGCCACCTGCGACCTCGTCGCGCTGACCCGGGGCCGAGCGGTCCAGGCCCCGGAGCTGGCGTCCCGGCGCCGCACCGGCGTGGGCTGGGTCCCCGCGGACCTCGCCCTGACGACGTTCGGCGACATCGCGGACCCCAACCCCTTCGGCAGCCTGGGCGACATCCGGCTGATCCCGGACGGGGCGTCCGCGCTGCTGCCGGCGG
>JAJXTS010000196.1 GCA_021783595.1 Chloroflexota bacterium
AGGCGCGGGCGGCGATCGCCGCGGGGCGCACGAGGCGGGCCGGGCTGCTCGCGACCCAGGGCATCCGCGGCGGCGCGAACCGCCGCGTGCTCGACCGGGTGGCCGGCACGGGCGGGCTGTTCTTCGCGCGGTCGGACGACCCGTGGGTGCTGGACGGGGCGAGCGTCCACATTAGCTTCGTGGGCCAGGACGACGGCAGCGACGCGGAGCGCGAGCTCGACGGGCACCGGGTGGCCGAGATCAACCCGGACCTCACGAGCGGCCTCGACCTGACCCGAGCACGGCGGCTGCGCGAGAACGCAGGAGTCGCGTTCATGGGCGACACCAAGGGCGGCGCCTTCGACATCGACGCGGCCACCGCGACGCGCCTCCTCGCGGCGCCGAACCCCGACGGGCGGTCGAACGCGGGCGTGGTCCGGCCCTGGGTCAACGGCCTCGACCTGACCCGCCGGCCGCGGGGCGTGTGGATCGTGGACTTCGGCGTTGACATGACCGAGCGGGAGGCGGCCCTGTACGAGGCGCCGTTCGAGCACGTCCGCGAGCATGTCCGGGCCGGGCGCTCGGCGAACCGGCGCGCGGCCTATGCCGAGCGCTGGTGGCTGCACGTCGAGCCGAGGTCCGGCTTGCGCGCCGCCCTGTCCAGTCTGCCCCGGTACATCGCGACGCCGAACCTGACGAAGCACCGCCTCTTCGTCTGGCTTGACGCGGCCGTCCTCCCGGACCATCAACTGATCGCCTTCGCCCGCGACGACGACACCACCTTCGGCGTCCTCCACTCGCGCCCGCACGAGCTCTGGGCTCGGGCGACCGGCACGCAGCTCCGCGAGGTCGAGTCCGGCTTCCGCTACACGCCCACCACGTGCTTCGAGACCTTCCCGCTCCCGCGCCCCACCGAGCGGCAGGCCGAGGACATCGGCGCGGCCGCCCACGCCCTCGACCAGCTCCGCCGCGGCTGGCTGGACCCGCCCGGCCTCGCGGGCCCCGACCTGGCGGCCCGGACCCTGACCAGCCTGTACAACCAGCGCCCCGCGTGGCTCGCCCAGGCGCACGCGGAGCTCGACCGCGCCGTCCTCGCCGCCTACGGCTGGCCCGCCGACCTGCCCGACGAGGAGATCCTCGCCCGCCTCCTCGCCCTCAACCTCGAGCGCGAGCCGGCCTAGCGACTTGCACCGAAAGGACCTCCTTTCGGGCCGGCCCCACGCCGGGCGTCTCCCACTCGGATCGGGCGCGGCGATGGAGCTGCCCCATCGGTTCTCGCAGAGTCGCGCGCCGCGGCCGTTGTTATCACAGAGGATTACGTCGCCTGTCATGATGTCCGCGTGAAAGTGCCCCATCTCTGATGGCGCCGGAGGGACAAACACCTGATGACCCGCGAGATGATCGATTGGACGACGGCAGCGCGCGACCAGGACGACGAGCGGACGAGCGAGGCACTCCGGAAGCTGACTGAGGCTGCGGACCTCTACGACCGATACGTCCAGCTCGCTGGGATCAATGCCTACCCCAGCGCGGCGGAGCTCGAGCCCGCCCCGGACTACCTGCCCGGGCAGACCGAAACGCCCCTCGGCTTCGTCCTGAGCCCGTCTCCGCTCGGCGTCGCGATCTACAAGCGCGCCTGAGCGTCGGGCCGCGCTCGTGCCGTCCTGGAACGAACTGCTCGACCAGTTCGCCGCCCTCTCGGATGAGGCGAAGGGCCCCTGGCTGATCGAGCAGATGAACCTCGCGCTGGCGCGGGTGAGCGGCCTGCGCGAGGATCGGAACGTCATCCTGTATGGGTCCGCGTTCCTGCAGAAGCCGCAGGCTCCAGCTCCGAGCCTGACCATCACCCACGAGGACATCAACGGCCTGATGTCCGTCATGTTTGGGATGGACTGGTCCAAGGGCCTCACCCTGATCCTGCACACTCCCGGCGGCGTCACGAACGCTGCCGAGACGATCGTCGCCTACCTCCGGGCCAAGTTCGCGACAGCGGTAGAGGCGGTCGTGCCGACGTACGCGATGTCGGCCGGGACGATGATCGCCCTCTCCTGCGAACGGGTCGTCATGGGGCGCCAGAGCCAGCTCGGCCCGATCGACCCGCAGATGCCGGTCGGCGGCCGGTTCGTGTCCGCTCGCGCCGTCGTCGAGCAGTTCGACAGGGCGGTCGCCGAGATCAAGACCGACCTGACGGTCGCGCACGCCTGGGCTCCGATCCTCCAGTCGATGGGACCGGCTCTCCTCCAGGAAGCGCAGAACGCGCTGGACTACGGCGAGTCGATGGTCGCTCGGTGGCTGGCGTCGGGGATGTTCGCGAACGAGGGCGACGCCGTAGAGCGGGGTGCCGCGGTCGCGCGCCACTTCAATGACGCCACGACGCACAAGAGCCATGGCCGGCGGATCGATCGCGTCGAAGCCGACGGCGTGGGCGTCGTGACCGAGGAACTCGAGAGGAACCAGGACATCCAGGAGGCGGTCCTGACGACGTACCACCTGATGACGATCTTCTTCGAGCAGAGCCCGGCGTCGAAGCTGATCTGGAGCAGCCATCACCGGACTTGGATGAAGAACCTGGTCATGCTTGCCCCGCCCGCTGCCTCCTAACCCGAGTCACCGGCGCGCCGAACGGCGCGGCAGTCGCGAGCACGACGAGAACGAGTCCATTTACAGCCGAACGGCCACACCCGGGCGGCGATCGGACCGCCGGTCGCGGCTACCCGGCCGAGCCGCCCGCATGGGCGCGGGTCCGGGCAGCGAGGTCCAGGATGAGGCTGTGCATCGGGGGCGGCGCCGGGAAGGAGCGGCTCACCAGCATTCGGCGGGCGCCCACCACCCATGAGATCTGCTCGGCGATCGGGTCGCCCGTGCCGTAGCGGACCTGGAGTCCTACGCCGCCGCCCGGCACCGCGAACGCCGCGTACGAGTACCGGCACGCGTACGTCACCGCCTGCCGGTCGAACGCGGCGGCGCCCGACGCGGTCGCGAACTGCTCGACCTCCACGCTGATCTCGTGGCCCTCGGGGGTGTCCCACAGCCGCTTGTAGCCCGTGAGGTACTGGTCGTCGACGAGGTACTGCCGGGTGTTCGGGTCGTAGTGCATCCTCGTGAGGACGTCGAGGCTCATGGTGCCCTGGTCCACGAGCGATGCGGGCGTCCCCGGATCGGTCGGCAGGAGGCCCGCGAGCGTCGCCGGGTCGGCCGCCTGCGCGCCGCCCGCCGGCGCCGAGCCCAGCAGCGCGGTGGCCTGGACGCAGGCGTTGGGCGAGGCCGAGGGCAGCAGGGTGGCCACCGCGGCCTGGGGCACGACGGCCGTGGCGACGGCCGCGGCGACGACGGCGGCGAGCACCCGCCGGCGCGGCCGGTACACCCGGACCGTCATCTCGTTGGCCGCCTTGCGCAGCGCGTCGAGCGTCTCCTCGCTCGACCGCCGCACGCCGGCGCGCCGCTCGGCCTCCTCGGCGGCGTAGCGCTGCCAGAGGTCGATGTAGTGCCCCGTCGTGGGCGTCCGGAGCGCATCGAGCCTCCCGAGCTCCTCGCGCCAGGCGTCGACGTCGCCGACGGCGAGGAGTTCGTTGGCCGTTTGCACGCGCGGCGCCAGGTCGGTCAGGTCGTTGCGCGGCGGCCGGGGGCCGCCGGTGAGGCGGATGAGCCGGGGGCTCGCGACCCACACCACGAACACCAGCATCATCGCCGGCCAGATCGCCACGCGGTCCGCGGCGATCGCCGACAGGGCGCACAGGACGGAGGGCGCGGCGATGCAGACGCCAGCGAGCGCGAGCAGCGCCCGGCGGGCCCCTCCGGCCCGCAGCGCCGGCCACAGGAAGGCGAGGCCGATCCAGGTGACAAGGCCCGCGGCAGCGCCGTCGAGGGCGATGCTCAGCCACCCGTTGATCGTCACGAGCGAGGTCCCCCCAAGCTGCGCCACGGGATCGTCACCCGAGGCGGCCCTCGCCCGCCGCGCCGTCGGGGCGGGCGACGTTGCGGCGGGGCGCCTCGGGTACCGTACACCACCGGCGACCAGGGACAGACGGCCATCGGTCCCAGCTTCGGGCCCCTGACGCGAGAGTCAGCCCGCGGCGGCGAAACGGTTGACGAGGCGCCGACACACGATCCGCACGTTCACCCGTAAGGGCTCGGCCTTAGCCCTCTCGCCCCGACCA
>JAJXTS010000197.1 GCA_021783595.1 Chloroflexota bacterium
GGGCCGGACGCCGGCAGGCGCGACGGCGGCAGGCGGGTCCGGACAGGCGGGGGCGGACACGAAGCGAGGCCCCAGTGCCTGGGGCCTCGTTCCGCGGAGGAGAGAGGAGATGCCGGTGATGATGGCGGGCGAGCCTCTCGGGCTCGTGACACGCGGGCGGGAGTTCCCGATGATCGGGCAGACCTGAGCCCGACCCTTCGCGCAGCGCGGAGCGCACCGGGCGGGCCAACGGGAGGTTCGCCGGTCCCGTCAACCGCCCCGTGCCGCACATCGGGCGCGCCCGCTGCCGAGGTGGAGGACCGCCCTCTATCCGAGCGCACGGCCCGGGCCATTCGGAGGTCAGACCGCCCGTTGGTCCGCCGGGCGCCTCGCCTCGCGGGTCGGCCCGCCTCGGCCCGCCTCGCACGGCCTCGCGGGTCAGACCGCCCCGCCTCGCGGGTCGGCCCGCCTCGGGATCCGCCGGGCGCCCCGCCTCGCGGGTCAGTCCGCCTCGGGCTCCACCACCGCCTCGGCGACGGCGGCCTCGAGCATCGCCTCGGCCACCGGCGCGTGGACGTGCGGCACGGGCTCGGGCTCGGGCCCGTTCCACCACGAGGCCGCGGCGGCGCCGAGCGAGACGGCCGCGCAGGCCGTGAACGCCACCCGCAGGCCGTCCATGAACGGCCCGGCGATGAGCTGCGGGAAGAACGAGGTGTCGAGGATGGTCGCCCGCGTCGCGGCGGGAAGGGCGGCCAACTGGGCGGCCGGGATCATCATGCCCATCGGGTTGTAGCCCAGGAAGGCGGCGAACAGGGCGCCGATCGGCGGGATCCGCGAGAGCCCCTGGGCCATCTGCGCCGGCAGCCCGGCAGCGGTGAGGTGCGTCAGCAGCGCCTGCGGCAGGTTCGCCGACAGGCCCAGCACCACGAGAGTGAAGATCAGGGTCAGGCTGATGCTCTGGCCCACGTTGAGGAACGCGGCTCGCATGCCCGACGCCACGCCTCGGAACGCGGCCGGCACGGCGTTCATGACCGACGCGGTGTTGGGCGCCGCGAACACGCCCTGCGAGACGCCGAGCAGCAGCAGCAGGGCGGCGAACACGGGATAGTCGAAGTTCGCCGGGATGAGCATCATGCCGACGAAGCCCGCGACCGAGAGGAGCATGCCCACGGTCGCGAAGATCCGGCTCCCGAACCGGTCCGACAGCGCCCCCGACAGCGGGCCGGAGATCAGGAAGCCGACCGTCATCGGCAGCATGTAGATGCCCGCCCAGAGCGGCGTCTGGTCGAACGTGTACCCGTGCTGGGGCAACCAGATGCCCTGCAGCCAGACGATCAGGATCAGCTGCAGACCGCCGCGGGCAACCGATGACAGCGCGCCCGCGATGTTGCCCGTGGCGAAGCGCCGGCTCCGGAACAGCTCCATCCTGAACAGCGGGTCCGAGACGCGCAGCTCCACCGCCACGAACGCGACCAGCATGGCCAGGCCGCCCACGACCCCGCCGATGATCCACGGATTGGTCCAGCCCATCGAGGAGTCGCCCGACGGCTGGAGCGCGAAGTTCGTGGCGATCAGGATCGAGGACAGCCCCACGCCGAACAGCACCAGGCCCGCCCAGTCGAACTTCTGGTGGTGCCGGATCGTCGCCGTCTCGTGGAGCATGAGGTAGGCCCAGATGGTCCCGATGATCCCGAACGGGACCGAGACGAGGAAGATCGCGCGCCAGTCCACGGCGGCCAGGATGCCGCCGAGCAGGAGGCCGAGGAACCCGCCGGCCAGGCCCGCGATCTGGTTGATGCCCATCGCGAACCCGCGCTGGTCGGCGGGGAACGCGTCCGTCAGGATCGCCGCCGAGTTCGCCATCAGGAACGCTCCGCCGATGGCCTGGACCATCCGCGCTCCGATCAGCCAGAGCACGGCCCCGTTGCCGCTGCCCGGCACCAGGTAGCTCGCCACGGACGCGACCGCGAAGACCGCGAACCCGGCGTTGTACAGCCGGACGCGCCCGAACATGTCGGAGATGCGGCCGGCCGGCACCAGCATCACGGCCAGCACCAGCGTGTAGCCGACCAGCAGCCAGAGCAGGTAGTCCGTCTCGCCGGGGGCCAGGGGGTTGACGCCGATGCCCCGGAAGATCGCGGGCAGTGCGATCAGCACGGTGCTCGCGTTGAGCGCGGCCATCAGGATGCCCAGCGTGGTGTTGGACAGCGCGATCCAGCGGTAGTCGATGTGGGCGGCGCGGCGGTGGGGCCTCGCTGTGGTCACGCGGGAGACTCCTCGGTGGGGGCGGAGATGCGCTCGAGCAGGTCGGCCAAGGTGGCCTGCTCGGCCGAGTCGAGCGACAGCAGGCGGCGCGCGAACTCGCTCTCGCGGACCATCCCGAAGCTCTCGAGCGCGGTGAACCCGGCGCTCGACGGGCGGACCAGCGTCACCCGCCGGTCCTCGTGCGAGGTGGAGCGGTCCACGAGCCCGGCCCGCTCGAGACGGTCCACCAAGTTGGTGGCAGAGGAGCGGGCGAGACCGAGCTCGGCCCCGAGTCGGCTGACCGGGACGGCCCCGAGGATCTCCAGGACGCGCAGGGCATGGAGGTCGGCGAGGGAGACGCCGTACCGGGCCGCCACCTCGCGCTGCAGAGGCTCCACGAGGGAGGCGGCGCGCAGGAATGCGGCGAACATGCGGCGGGTGGCCGTATCGACCGATAATGCTCCCATGGCGTGGATTGTACGACAAGTGGGAGCAGTTGTCCGCCAGACACGGAACGAGGCCTCGGCGGTGTCTGATCGCCGGAGGCCTCGTTCCGCTGAGGAGAGAGGAGATGCCTCGTAGTCTGTGCGTGGATTCTTCAAAGCGCATGACAACGAGGCGCGATTTCCGTGGGCACCCCCTGGCGGGCGGCCGCTACCTCCCGGAGGCCGCGCGCGGGCCTGGGCGCAGCACGACCGGCAAGGGAACCCGGCCCTGGCTGATCGCCACCCCCAGCAGCACCACGAGGCCCCCGGCAGGCTCGTGCCAGGTCAGCGGCTCCGCGAGCAGGATCGCGCCTGCCGCCACGGACACGAGCGGCGTCACGTATGTCACCGAGCTCGCCACCGTCCCGCCGGCCTGACCCACGATGTGGGTGTTGAGCACGTAGGCCACCCCCGAGCCCAGCGCGCCGAGCGCCAGCATGCCGAGGACCGTGGCGAGCGATGGCGGGCCGGTGACCACCGGGCTGCCGGTCACGGTCTCCAGAACGACCACGGGGAGCAGGAACAGGGCGGCCAGCGTGACCTGCCCGGTCGCGATGCTGATCGGGCCGTCACCCGTGGTCACCAGGTGGCGGCGCGTGAGCGGGAAGGCCAGGCCGTAGCAGGTGATGGCGGCGACGCACGCCAGCAGGCCGAGCAGCTCGCCGCCCCCCAGCCCGTCCCAGGCACCGACGACCACGAGGACCCCGACGAAGCCCACGGCGAGCCCGACGACGCGCTCGCGGGTGGGCCGCTCCTCGGGAAACGCGAGCAGCACGATCACCAGCGTGGCGAGCGGCGTGCACGCGTTGATGATCCCGGCGAGGATCGAGGAGACCTGCGTCTCGCCCCAGGCGAACAGCGTGAACGGGATCGAGCAGAACAGCAGGGCGACGAGCGCGAGGTAGCCCCAGGTCCGGCGCCCGCGGGGAAGGCGCGTCCCCGTGGCCCGGGAGATCGCCAGCAGCGTGACCGAGCCGATGGCGAGCCGCGTAAAGGCCACGCCGACAGGCGTGAGGGCCTGGAGGCCGAGCTTGATGAACAGGAACGAGCAGCCCCAGATCATTCCCAGGGCGAGGAACCACCAGGGCCACGGGACCGAGCGCAGGGGTCGCATGAGGCGATAACCCTACCGGCAGGCCGTTCGTTGCGGGGGCGTCCGGTCGCCTGCCGGAGTGGGGACGGGCCGCGGGTCAGCGTCAGGCGGGCGCACCCCCGTCCCGACGCAGCCACGCGACGGCGAGGCAGGCGGCGACCAGGCTCGAGACCGTCGCCGCCCAGCCGGCTCCCGTCAGCAGCAGGGCCTGGTCCTCAAGGCGCTCCACCTCCCGCAGGGACCGCCCGGCCAGCACGGTGCCCCC
>JAJXTS010000198.1 GCA_021783595.1 Chloroflexota bacterium
GACCCCGGAGTTCGACGCCGCCCAGGACGAAGAGGCACGGGCGCTGCCGGCGGACGCGAGCCCGGCCGATCCGAGCCGCCGGAGGGGCACGGCGCCCGCGACCGGCGCGGCGGGACGCGGCGGCAGCGCTGGGGCCGGCGTCCGGCCCGCCCGGCCCGGGTTCGTCGCGTCGGCCAGGGCCGCCTACCACGCGCCCAACCTCAGCGAGGACCTCCCCTACCTGCCCCGCCTGCTCGTCCACTGGAGCGTGCTCGTCTCGGCCGTGCTCGCGGTCGGCGGCACCGCGCTCTTCATTGCGGCCGGGTCGTCGAGCAGGGCCGGCGCGTCGAGCACGGTCGGATACGTCGCCAGCATGCTCGTGAGCCTGTTCGTCGGCCCGCCCCCGTTCGGAGCCGCGCTGCTGATCGGGTTCATGCTCCCGCGGGCGACCTATCTCGTCGGCCTGGTCTTCGGCGCTCTGGCGTCGATCTGCTTCACGCTCGTCGTGATGACGGAGCCGGCGAGCGCCACGGCCGGCATGGCCGTCCCCGTGGTCTTGCTGCAGGTCTGGGTGCTGGGCCTGGTCGGGACGATGTTCTTCGCTGGCGGCATCGCGTGGTACCGGCGCTTCCTCGACCTGCTCAACCCCAACCGCGGGCAGCGGCCCAAGGCGCAGCAGAAGCCGCAGCCGGGGCGTGGCAACGCGCCGCGGAACCGCCTGTCCGGCTCGGGTCGCTGACCTCGGGACGCTGACCTCGGGACGCGGCGGGCCGGGCTGAGCGCCGGCGAGCCCCGCAGCACGGTCCCGGCGCGAAGTCCGGGACGACGCGCGTTTCGCCTGCGGAACGCGCGTTTCGCCTGCGGAACGGCCCAGTCTCGGCCGCTGTGTCCGCGGCCGTCGACACCGTCGGGCCTGCCCGCGGAGACCCGGCCCAGGCCGCCGTGCCCGGTCAGCCGAGACGCCGCATCCCCGCCATGCCCATCTGCCGGACGCCACCCGGGTCTGCCGGCCCGCCCGTCGCCTGCGTCGCGTCCACCAGCCCCGCCACGCCGCGCGCGATCACGTTGACCACCTCGCCCTCCCGCTGGAGGTCGCCGTCCACGAGCAGCAGCGCGTGGCGCCGCACGATGGACCGCCATCGCTGCCAGGCGTCCGGCCAGAGCGTGACGTTGACCATCCCGGTCTCGTCTTCGAGCGCGAGGAACACGGTCCCGCGCGCGGTCATCGGGTGCTGGCGCGTCACCACCAGCCCGCCGATCCGCACCGGGCCCGGCCGCCGCTCCGCGAGCGATGCGTTCGTCACCGCGCCAATCGCCTCGAGCGCATCGCGGAACAGCGACACCGCCTGGCGCCGCGCGTCGAGCCCCGCTATCGCGTAGGCGTCGCCCAGCCGCTCCGCCTCGCCGAGCGGCGGCAGCGCGGGCGCGTCGGAGGGCGGCAGCCGCAGGCCCATCGGCCGCCCGGCGGCCCTCCCGCCCGCCACGCCCCGCACGGGCTTCCCGCCAACGCGCCCCCGGCTCGCGCCCGCCACCTCGCGCAGCTGCCAGAGCAGCTCCCGGCGCGGGCGCCCCAGCGAGTCCAGCGCCCCGGCGCGGATCAGCCGCTCCACGGTCTCCTCCGCCAGGCCGGTCCGCTCCACCACGTCGGCCAGGGTCCGGTACGGCCCCCGCGCGAGCTCCGCGTCCAGCCGAGCCGCGTGCTCCTCGCCGATCCCGCTGACCAGGTGCAGCCCCAGGCGGATCCCCCACCCCGCAGCGCCCTCGGCGGCCCAGCGCTCGCGCGCGGCGGCCGACGGCATCAGGCACGCGGGCGAGCGGACGGGTCGCGGGCGGGCCCCGATCCCGCAGCCCTCGGGCAGGGCCTCGCCCGGGTCGGCGTCGTGCGATCCTTCGTCGCCCGCCGCGCCAGCCATCGCCCAGCCGGGCCGGCCCACCCACTCGGTGACGGTGCGGTACGTGCTCGCGTTGACGTCCACGGGCAGCACGGCCACGCCGTGGCGCTTGGCGTCGTTGACCAGCACCTCCACCGGGTAGAAGCCCATCGGCTGGGCGTTGACCAGCCCGGTGACGAACTGCGCCGGGTAGAAGAGCTTGAGGAAGGCCGACTCGTACGCCGTTCGCGCGAAGGCGGCGGCGTGGCTCTTGGCGAAGCCGAAGCTGGCGAAGGCGGCGACGCGCCGGAACAGCTCCTCGGCGTCGTCGGCGGGCATGCCCTGGACCTGCTGGCACCCGCCGACGAACTGGTCGTGGAGGCGATCCATCTCGCGCTTGCTGCGGTACGTGCCCATCGCGCGGCGGAACGCGTCGGAGCCGGCCGCCGTGAAGCCCGCGACGTCGATCGCGATCCGCATCACCTGCTCCTGGTAGAGGATCACGCCGAGGGTGTCGCGGAGGATGGGCTCGAGCGACGGGTGCAGGTAGGTCACCGGCTCGAGGCCCTGCCGTCGCCGCAGGTACGGGTGGACCGCGTTCCCCTGGATGGGGCCCGGGCGGATGATCGCCACCTCCACCACGAGGTCGTCCAGGCTCGCCGGGCGCGACTTGGGCAGCGTCTGCATCTGCGCGCGGCTCTCCACCTGGAACACGCCCACCGTGTCCGCGGCCTGGAGCATCGCGAAGACCTCGGGGATCTCCTCCGGAAGGCGGTCGAGGTCCAGGCAGACCGCGCAGTCGTGCTCGACCAGCTGCGCCGTCTCGTCGATGGCCGCGAGCATGCCCAGCCCGAGCAGGTCGAGCTTGATCAGCCTCATCGCCTCGACGTCGCGCTTGTCGTACTGCACCACGACGCGGTCCTTCATCGTGGCGCGCTCGACCGGAGCGATGTCGATGAGCGGGGCCGCGGTCACGAGCATCCCGCCCGAGTGGATCGAGAGGTGGCGCGGGAAGCCGTCGATGCGTGCGCACAGCTCCAGCCAGCGCTCCCAGTCCGAGAGGCGCGCCACGGAGCCGCGATGGGCCGGGGCCGCACCGGCGGGCGGGAGCGGCGGGTCGAGCCGGGCAACGCTGCTGGCGCCGCTGTCGTGGTCCGAGCGGGCCTGGCGGCCGGTAGCGACGGGATCGAAGCGCCGGGGCTCCGGCAGGACGACGCCGGTCTCGGGGTGGATGCGCTCGGCCGCCTCGCGGGCCGCGATCACCTCTCGGTACGGGGCCCAGCCCTCGGCCCGGGCACCCACCTCGTCGGGGTTCGGCCGCCAGTCCCGGCGATGGCCGGGCTCCGCGCGGTGCGGGCGCTCGGACTCGGGCGACGCCGCGCTCTCGGGCTCCGCGCGGTGCGGGCGCTCGTCCCGTTCGCGCTCGAGCGCCCGCGCCGGCTGGCCCTCGCGGAGCCAGCGCACGCTCACGGGCGTGTCGCCGGGGCCGCCCTTGTCGTCACCCGCGCCCCCGCCCCGGATCGCGGGCCTCGACCCCGGCGCCCCCTCCCATGTGCCGCGCTCTGCGGACAGGGGCGCTGACGCCGAGGGTGCCGTGGAGGACGCCATCCGTGCCATCCCGTCGCCGACCCATCCCTCGCCTCGCGATTCCGCTATACCGCCGCGGGCGGTGCTACCCAGCGACCGGGGCCCCAGAACGGTCGTTTCGGGCCACAACACCGCTGACGGCGGTGCCTGGGCCCGACGGTCGCCGATAGCACCGCCCGCGGCGGTGCCCGCGCCCGCGGCGGTGCCCGCGCCCGCGCCCGGCGGTGCCGCCCCGGGCGCACCCTCCTCTCCGGTCCGGACCCGACCTCCGCGCTCGTGCCGCAGCTGGCCCATCGCATCGGTCAGCCCCTGTGCCTGCGCGAGGCTCGCCGCGTCCGTCACGTCCGCGACCAGCCGTCGCGAACCCCGTACCGCGCCGATTGCCGCCGACGCCGCGGGCGCGACCGGGCCGGACGCCGCAGTCGCGTCGCCGGACGCCGCGGGCACGACCGGGCGGGACGCCGCGGGCGCGACCGGGCCGGACGCCGCAGTCGCGTCGCCGGACGCCGCTGCCGCGTCGCCTGTCGCCGGCATATCGCCCGTTGCCTCGCCCGGCCGCGCGAAGAACTGCGCGAACCCGCCCTCGGCCTCCAGGTCCCGCCGGACCATCACCGAGTCGTACGT
>JAJXTS010000032.1 GCA_021783595.1 Chloroflexota bacterium
CGGTCGCCTCCTCCATGTAGTGCGTCGTCAGCATCACGGTCTTGCCGCGCGCCTTGAGGCCCTTGATCAGGTCCCAGAGCGAGCGCCGCGCCTGGGGGTCGAGGCCGGTCGTGGGCTCGTCGAGGAACACGAGCTCGGGATCGTTGACGAGCGCCAGGGCGATGGACAGGCGCTGCTGCTGCCCGCCGGACAGGTTCATCGACCAGGCCCCGGCGCGCTCCCCGAGGTCCACCGCGGCGATCAGCTCCCTGGTGGGCACGCGGTTCCGGAAGAAGCTGCCGAACAGGTCCAGCAGCTCGGTCACGGTCAGCCGCGGATAGAGCGACACTGTCTGAAGCTGCACCCCGATGCGCTGCTTGATCGAATCGCGGTGCCGGCCGACGTCCAGGCCGAACACCTCCACCGTGCCGGAGTCCGGGGCGCGCAGGCCCTCGAGGACCTCGATCGTGGTGGTCTTGCCAGCGCCGTTGGGCCCCAGCATCCCGAAGACCTCGCCCCGGGCGACGTCGAACGAGACCCCGTCGACAGCCTTGACGTCCCCGTAGGAGCGGCGCAGGTCGGCGACGCGAATGACGGGCTCGCCCAGGATCGCCATGTCACTCCTCGCCATCCGGGATCGCCTGGCCCGATGCCGCGACCCACCAGGCCCCGACGGCGCGATGGGCGGGCCTCCGGGCAGCGGACAACGCCCTGGAGAAGCGGCGCGGGCGCCGAGCGGGGCGGGCGGCAGGCTCGTCAACGACGTTCTCGCCGCCAACGCGGGGGAGCGCCGCGCACCGCATTCTATGCCGCGCCAGCCGCTGCCCGGGGCCGAACCCAGCGTGCCCCGGCCCCGAGTCGCGGACCGTCCCCGACTGTCCGCGCCTGGGGCGGTCGGGTTCCGGCCGGGGTCGGGTTCCGGCCGGGCCGGACGGTCAGGCCAGCGCCGCCACCGCCGGGGCGATCGAGGGCTCGCCTGGCCCCTCGCCGGTCGCGAGGCGCTCCGCCACGCGGGCCGCGGCCGCCTGGCCCTGGGCGATGCAGTCGGGCAGCCCGACGCCCCGGTAGGAGGCGCCCGCCAGGGTCACCTCCGGCCATGCCGCCATGGCCGCCTCTACGGCCGCGACCCGGTCGAGGTGGCCGACGGTGTAGCGCGGCATCGCGCCCTCGTAGCGCGCGGTGCGGACCATGGTGGGCACGCCCGAGATCCCGAGCGTCCGCTCGGCGTCAGCGCGGGCCGCGGCGACCAGGGCCGGTCCCGGCAGCGACGTGGACGGACCCTCGTCGCGGACGAACATGCGGAGCAGCACCGTGCCCGCAGGCGCGCGGCCGGCCCACTTCTGGGACGACCAGGTGCAGGCGGCGATCGGCCCGCCCTCCGACTGCGGCACCAGATACCCGTGGCCGGAGAGGTCGTGCGCCACCTGCTCGCGGCGGTACGCGAGCGTCACCAGGACCGAGGTGCCGTGCGGGATGCCGTCGAGCGCCCGGGCTGCTCCGGGCAGGGGCTCGCGGAGCAGGACCGCCGCGGCGTTCGCCGGCGTGGCGATGACCACCCCGTCGAAGCGCGCCCGCGACCCGTCCCCGAACTCGGCCGTGACGCCGGCGCCGACACGCGCCAGCGAGCGGACGCCGAGGCCGGTCCGCAGGTCCGCGCCGGCCGACCTCGCCGAGGACTCGACGGCCGCCGGCAGCCCGTCCAGCCCGCCGCGGAGCGTGACGAAGGCGCCCAGCGGCTTGACGCCTGGGTTGGCCGCCGCCCGCCTCGCTGCCGCCGCGCGCAACTTCCGGCCGTCGGCCAGCCCGGCCAGCAGCAGGCTGCGATGCTCGTGCTCGGCGACCCGGAGCGTCGGCACCACCGCGTCGAGCGACAGCTCGTCGATCGGGGTCCCGTAGACGCCGCCGACGAGCGGCCCGGCCAGGCGCTCCACCAGCGGGTTGCCCAGGCGGCCGCGCAGGTACACGCCCACGGCGATGTCGTCGGCCGGCATCGAGCGCGGCGAGACGACGTCCAGCGCCATCCGGACCTTCTCCGGCCACGAGAACAGGCGCGTCCTCGCGAAGGGCAGCGCCTTGGTGGGCAGGACCAGCCCCAGGCCCTCGGGCATCGGCACGAGGCGACCGCGGTGGCGGATGTAGACGGTGCGCGTGCCGGCCGTGCCGATGAGCTCGTCGCCGAGGCCGAGCTCGCGGACGAGCGCGGTCCCGGCCGGGCGCGTGGCCAGGAACGAGTCCGGGCCCTCCTCGATCGTCAGGCCGTCAACCCGCGCGGTGGAGATCTTCCCGCCGAGGCGGGGGCCCGCCTCGGCGAGCAGCACCGGGATGCCGTCGCGGGCCAGCGCGCGCGCGGCCACCAGTCCCGTGATCCCTCCCCCGACGACGAGCACACCCATCGCCGCGCCTTCAGGCCATGCCGTACTGCGGCACCGCGCCTGACGGGACGTACGGGCAGAGCGGGTCGCTCTCGAGCGGGTCGCCGGTCCACATGTAGGCGCGGGCCCGCGAGCCGCCGCAGACCCGGTTGTACTCGCACGCGCCGCAGCGGCCCTTGAACGACTCGGGCGTGCGCAGGGCGCGCATCGTCTCGTGGTCGCGGTACAGGTCCACGATCGACGCGGTCCGGACGTTGCCCAGCGGGATCGGCAGGAAGCCCGACGGGTTGACGGTGCCGTCGTGGGCGATGAACACGATGCCGTTGCCGTCGCGGACGCCGAAGCCCCGCCCCACCGAGGTCGCCGCGATTGCCGCGTCGTCCATGCCGGCCGCGTGGAACGCCCTGATGGCCTGGCGGCGATAGTGGGTGGCCTCGGTGGTCTTGACCTGGAACGGCGCCGTCTTGGCCAGGTCAAGGAGCCACAGGTTGAGCCGCTCGGACTCCGCCGGGCTGATCTCGCGCAGGTCGCTCCCCCGCCCCGTTGTGATCAGCATGAACAGGCTCCAGCGCATGATGTCGAGCGACTTCATGAGCTCGTAGATCGCCGGCAGGTCGGGCAGGGTCTCGTCGGTGACGAGGGTGTTGACCTGGATCGGCAACCCCTCCTCGCGAGCCCACCTGGCCGACTGGAGGGTCTTCTCGAACGTGCCGGGGACGCCGCGCAGGCCGTCCTGGCGCGCCGCGTCGGAACCGTCGATCGAGAGCGAGATGTTCTGGATGCCGGCTTGGTGGAGGCTGCCCAGGACCTCGCGGGTGAGGAGCGGCGTGGCGGCCGGGGCCAGCGAGCAGCCGATCCCCCGGGCCGTGGCGGCGCGGACCAGGTCGTGCAGGTCGGGCCGGTTGAGCGGGTCGCCGCCGGTGAACACGACGTGCGGGTACGGGCGGCCGAACTTGGTGATCTCGTCGAGGAGGCGGTACCCCTCCTCGGTGGTCAGCTCGAGCGGGCTCCGCTCCGGCTGCGCCGTCGCGCGGCAGTGGCGGCAGGCGAGCCCGCAGGCGAGCGTGGTCTCCCAGTAGACGAGCATCGGCGCGCGCGCGTAGACGTACCCCTCGGCTCGGACGGCGCCGACGCCGGTGATGCCGGGGTGGCCAGGGTGGCCGGGGTGGCCGGTGATCGCGGTCACGGGTGGGACGCTCCTCTCAGGCGCTGGCCGGCCCGGCCAGCGCCGCGAGCGCGACGTCGGCGAGACCGGCGATGAAGACCGGGTCGGTATTGAGGGACCTGGCGCGCTCGAGGCGGATCCCCGCCCCGCGGGCCACGCCCTGCGCCTCGATGTCGAGGTCGTAGAGGACCTCGAGGTGGTCGGCAACGAAGCCCACGGGGCGGACGGCGAGCTCCGTCGCGCCCTCGGCGGCGAGCCTCCGGATCTCGGCCAGGATGTCCGGGCCGAGCCACGGCTCGTCGGTGCGGCCGGCCGACTGGAAGGCGAACGTGTAGTCCGGGCGCCCGACCGCCTCGGCCACCAGCCGCGCAGTGCGCGCCAGCTCGTCGGGATACGGGTCGCCCTCAGCCACCACCCGCGCCGGCAGGCTGTGCGCGGTGAACATCAGGGTGACCGCCGACGGGTCCGGGAAGCGGGCGAGCAGCTCGCGCGTCGTGGTCGCGAGGGCCTCGATGAACCGCGGCGCGTCGTGCCAGCTGTCCACGAAGACCACCTGCGGCGGGTTCGCGAGCCCGTCGAGCCCCCGGTCGAGCGCGCGCCGGTAGCCGGCCGCGTTGGAGCTCCGGTGGGGCGCCATGGGGATCGCGACCAGCCGCTCCACGCCGTCCGCGGCCATCCGCGCGGCCACGTCCCAGATGCGCGGGGCGATGTGGCGCATGGCCGCGTACACGGGCACTGGCGTCCCGCGGGCGGCCAGCTCCGCCTCGAGCGCCTCCCGCTGCTCCCCGACGATCCGGGACAGCGGCGAGCCGCCGCCGATGGCGCGGTACCGGCCCTTGAGCTCCTCGAGCAGGTGCGGCGGGGGCGGCGACCCGCGCCGGATGTCGGTGTAGTAGGCCTCAACCTGGTCGAGCGAGTCGGGGCTGCCATAGGCCATCAGCAGCACGGCGTCGCCGGTCATCGGGACGCGCCGTGGTCGTGGACCAGCTCAACGAGCCGGCGGAGGTGGTCCGGGTCGGTGCCGGGCAGGACGCCGTGGCCGAGGTTGAACACATGGCCCGGGCGGCGGTCGTTCTCCTCGAGAACCCAGCGCGCCGCCTCCTCGGTGCCCTCCCACGGGCCGAGCAGCAGCGTCGGGTCGAGGTTGCCCTGCACGGCGCGGTCGCCCACCAGGTGACGCCCGTGCGAGAGCGCGATCCGCCAGTCGAGCCCGATCGCGTCGCCGCCGGCTGACGCCTGGAGGGCCAGGATGCCGGCCGTGGCCACGCCGAAGTGGATGCTGGGCACGCCCAGGTCCGCGATGCCGTCGAAAAGCCGGCGCATGTGCGGCCACACACGGCGCTCGTAGTCGAGCGGCGAGAGGCCGCCCACCCAGCTGTCGAAGACCTGGACGGCCTCCGCGCCCGCGGCCGCCTGCGCCCGCAGGTAGGCGATCGTCGCGCCGACCAAGTGGTCGAGCAGCGCGGCCCACGTCTCGGGCTCGGCGTGCATCAGGGCCTTGGTCCGCGGGAAGTCCCGCGAGGGCCCGCCCTCCACCAGATAGCAGGCGAGCGTGAACGGCGCGCCCGCGAAGCCGATCAGCGGCACGGGCGACGCGCCCCGGATCAGGCCGATGGCCTCCAGCAGCGGCGCCACGGCGACCTCCGGCTCGAACGGCCGCAGGGCCGCGACGTCGGCCGAGGTGCGGACGGGGTGCTCGATGACCGGGCCGCGCCCCTCGACGATGTCGAACGCGACGCCCATCCCCGCCAGCGGCGTGGTGATGTCCGCGAACAGGATCGCGGCGTCCACGCCCAGGCGGCGAACCGGCTGGAGCGTCACCTCGGCGCACAGCGCGGGGTCACGGGTGATCTCGAGCAGCGTCGCCCTCTCGCGCACGGCCCGGTACTCCGGGAGGGCGCGGCCGGCCTGGCGCATGAACCAGACCGGAGTCGCGTCCACGGGCTCGCGGCGGAGGGCGCGCAGGAAGCGGGCTTGGGACCGCGCGGGCGAGGCGGCCGCGGGCGAGGCGGCCGCGGGCGACGGGGACGCGCCGGACGTCATGCGCGGAACGCCTTGCTGGCGGCCGCGACCGTGGCGTCGATGTCGGCATCGGTGTGCGCGGCACCCAGGAACCACGCCTCGAACTGCGACGGCGGCAGGAGCACGCCCTCGTCGAGCATCGCGCCGAAGAACCGCGCGAACGCGTCGCGGTCGGACTCGAGCGCCTCCGCCCCGTTGCGCGGCGCGGTCGGGCGGAAGAACACCGTGAGCAGCGAGCCCACGCGGCTGATCGACACCTTGCGGCCAGCCTCGGCGGCGGCCCAGCGCAGCCCGGCCTCGAGCCGTGCGCCCGCCCGCTCCAGCCCCTCGTAGAGGGCGGGGGTGAGCAGGTCGAGCGTGGCGGCGCCCGCCGCCATGGCGAGGGGATGCCCCGACAGCGTGCCCGCCTGGTAGACGGGGCCCTCCGGCGCGATCTGGCGCATCAGGTCAGCCCACCCGCCGTAGGCGCCGACTGGCATCCCGCCACCGATGACCTTGCCCATCGTGGTCAGGTCCGGCCTGACGCCGAACCGCTCCTGCGCGCCGCCCCGGGCCACGCGGAACCCCGTGATGACCTCATCGAAGATCAGCAGCGCGCCGTTGCTGGCGGTGAGGTCGCGGAGGAGCTCGAGATAGCCGCTGTCGGGGGGGATGACGCCCACGTTGGCGATCACCGGCTCGACGATCACGCAGGCGATCTGGCGGGGGAAGGCCTCGAATGCGGCGGCGATGGCCGCCGGGTCGTTGAACGGGACCACGACGGTGTCCCGCGCGGCGCCCTCCGTGACGCCCGCCGAGCCCGGCATGGCGAGGGTGGCGAGTCCCGAGCCCGCGTCCACGAGCAGGCTGTCGCCGTGGCCGTGGTAGCCGCCGGCGAACTTGACCACCAGGTCTCGTCCGGTCGCGCCGCGGGCGAGGCGGATCGCGCTCATGACGGCCTCGGTGCCCGACGACACGAACCGCACGCGCTCGACCGAGGGCATCGCGGCGCGGATGCGCTGGCCCAGCCCGATCTCCCCCGGTCCCGTGGCGCCCAGCGCGAAGCCGTCGAGCGCCGCGGCCCGGACCGCCTCGACGACCTGCGGCTGGGCGTGTCCCAGCAGGGCCGGGCCCCATGCGCCGATGTAGTCGAGGTAGACGTTGCCGTCCGCATCCCTGACCCGCGAGCCCGAGCCGCTGGTGAGGATGAGCGGCGGGCGACCGACCGACTTGAACGCGCGGACCGGGCTGTTGACGCCGCCCGGGAACAGGTCCTCGGCAGACTGGCGGAGCAGCGCCTGGCGGCCCGCGTCCGAGATCGGACGGCCCGGCGGGGTGTTGAGCGACATCACCAGGTCTCCCGAGCCCACGCCGCGAGGTCCGCGGCTGCGTACGTGATCACGAAGCCCGCGCCCGCGCGCAGGATGGAGGTGGCCGACTCGGTCAGCGCGCGCCGCCGGTCGAGCCAGCCGTTGCGGGCGGCGGCCTCGATGGCCGCGTACTCGCCGCTGACCTGGTAGGCGCCGATCGGCACGTCGAAGCTCGCGCGCGCCGTCGCCAGGATGTCGAGCGAGGGCATCGCCGGCTTGACCAGCAGCATGTCGGCGCCCTCGGCGAGGTCATTGGCCATCTCGCGCACGGCCTCGCGGCCGTTGGCCGGGTCCATCTGGTAGCCGCGCCGGTCGCCGAACGACGGGGCGGACCCGGCGGCATCGCGGAACGGGCCGTAGAACGCGGACGCCGTCTTGGCCGCGTAGGCGAGGATCGCGGCGTCGTGGAGGCCGGCGGCGGCCAGGCCGTGGCGGATGGCGCCGACCTGGCCGTCCATCATGGCAGACGGGGCGACGATGTCCGCGCCCGCCTCGGCCTGCGTGACTGCCGTCCGCGCCAGCAGCTCGATCGTGGCGTCGTTGTCCACGCGGCCGTCGCGCAGCAGCGGGCCGCAGTGGCCGTGGTCGGTGTACTCGCACAGGCAGGTGTCGGCGATGAGGACGAGGTCAGGGTTCGCGTCGCGCAGGCGGCGCAGCGTCTCCTGGACGATGCCGTCCGCCACCCAGCCGCCGGTGCCGATCGCGTCCTTCTCGGCCGGCAGCCCGAACAGGATGACCCCGCCGACGCCCAGCGCCGCGAGCGACCGGACGTCTTTCTCGGCCTCGTCGGGCGTCACCCGCTCGACGCCCGGCATCGAGCCCACCGGCTCCCGCAGGCCGCGACCCGGGAACACGAACAGCGGGGCCACGAGCTGGCGGGGGTGGATCCGCGTCTCGCGGACGAAGGCCCGGAGCGTCTCCGTGCGCCGGGTGCGACGCAGGCGGTACGCGGGGTCCGGCAGCGGCACCGCGACATCCGCGGCGGGCTCGGGGCGGTCAGCGAGGAGGCTCATGCGGTGGCTCCGGTGCGGGGTGTCTCGTCGGCGAGGCCGAGGTCAAAGGGGCTGGCGTCCTCCCGCGCGCCCAGCGCACGGGCCGTGAAGGCGACGAGGTCGCGCGTGTTTGGGGACGGCGCGACGAGGACCGTGTCGAACCCCGCCTCGCGCGCGGCCGCTGCCGTGGGGGCGCCGGCGGCGATGGCCGGGGTGGCGGCGAGCCGGGCGCGGTCGGCGCCGTCCGCGAGCGACAGGAGGCCCCGGGCGGTGGAGCCGCTGGTCAGGATCACCGCGTCCAGGGGACCGTCCTCGAGCGCCGCCGCCAGGCGAGGGCGGGACGACTCGGGGGCCTCGGCCGTCTCGTAGGCGACCACGTCGCGCACGGCGGCGCCACGCTCGGCGAGCGAATCCAGCAGGCGGCCGTCGGCGATGTCCGCGCGCGGCACCAGGACACGCTCGCCGGGATGGAGCGGCAGCTGGCGCGCGAGCGCCTGGCCGCTGGCCTCGGACGGGACGAAGACGTCCTCGATCCCGGCGTCGTGCAGCACCGCCGCGGTCGCCTCCCCGACGGCGGCCCAGCGAACCGTGAGCGGATCGAGGTCCACCCTGGCGGCCGCGCCGAGGACTGCGCGCGCCGCGCTGGCGGAGGTCAGGACGATGCGCCCGGCCGGCTCGAGGTCGGCGAGCGCCGCGTCCAGCGAGCCGCCGTCGTGCGCCGGACGGATCTCGATAGCCGGCACGTGGACGGCGCCGATGCCAAGCGCGAGCAGGCCGGCGACGAGGTCGCCCGCCCGGCCCTCCGGCCGCGTGACCAGCACCCGCGGGCCCTGCCGCAGCGCGACGACCCTGGCCGCGAGCCGAGCCGCGAGCCCGCCGCTCTCGGTCACGGGGGCCCGGCCGCGCACCCACGCCACCGGCGTCGGCGCGATCGTCGCGCCACGACCCGGGACCCACGTCCGGCCGGCCGCCGCAACCAGCGTCAGCTCGCCCGCGGCCACGGTCCCGATGGCCCCGATCGGCGAGCGGCAGCCGCCGCCCGTGCCCGCGAGGAAGGCCCGCTCGGCCTCGACCGCGGCGCGCGTGGCCGGGTCGTCGAGCGCCCCCACGGCGGCGAGGGCATCGCGGTCGTCGGCTCGCACCTGCACGGCGAGCGCGCCCTGGCCCGGCGCGGACGGGATCAGCTCCAGCGGCAGGATCTCGTCGATGCGGTCGGCGCGCCCGAGACGCGTCAGGCCCGCCACCGCGAGCACGAGCGCATCGGAGTCGCCCCGGTCGAGCTTGGCGAGGCGGGTGTCCACGTTGCCGTGGAGCGGGTGGAGCTGGAGGTCGGGGCGCTGCGCGAGCAGGAAGGCCGTGCGGCGCGGGCTGTCGGTGCCCACCCGGGCACCGTGCGGCAGCGTGGCGAGCGTCGTCCCCCGCACGCGGCAGACGAGCGCATCGCGCGGGTCCTCTCGCGGAGGGTAGGCGGCGATGGCCAGCCGGTCCGGCTCGGCCGTTGGGACGTCCTTGGCCGAGTGCACCGCCAGGTCCACGCGCCCCTCGACCAGCGCGCCCACGATTCGCGCCACGAACGCGCCCTCGCCCCAGGCGGTGTCGACGGGCCGATCGTCGCCCTCGGTGCGGATGATCTCGATCTCGGTTGCCACGCCGCGTTCGGCGAGCCGGGCCCGGACCCAGCGGGCCTGGACGAGCGCCAGCTCGCTGCCGCGCGTGCCGATGCGGAGGACTCGGTCCACGGGACGCTCCCCTACAGCGAGAACAGCGCGCGGGCGGCGCGGTCGAGGTCCCCGGACGCGTCCTCGCGGAGCGAGGTCAGCGGGGCGTGGAGCAGCCCGGCCACCAGGCGCTGGCTCATCTGCTCGACGAGCTCGCGCTCGTGGTCGGCGAGGTCCAGTCGGCGGAACAGACGCTCGAGCTCCTCGGCGCGCCGGGTCTCCGCCTGCTCGCTCAGCGCCTGGATCGCGGGCACCGACGAGCGGGCGTTGGCCCAGGCCGCGAACTGGGCCTCGCCGGCATCGATGGCCTTCTCGAGGCGGTTGCGCAGGCGCGGGCGGAGCTGGTCCTGCGGGCTCCGGGCGAGGTCGTCGATGCTCGTGTAGCGGTCGCCCAGGGCCTCGCGCATCTCGGGCGCCAGCGCGGGCGGGGACGACAGGTCCACCACAGGCAGCGGGCCCTCGACCAGTGCGGCGCGGGCAGCGGGCGAGAGCTCCCAGCGAGCCCCGATGGCGGGGATCACCGCGTCCACCGCGGGCAGCGGAACGTCGGGCCCGAACGCGACGGGCTCGCCTCCCGCCTCCCACGCGAGGTCGGCCGCGCGCTCGGCGCTCCGGTTGGCGACCAGCACGTGGGCGCCCTGGCGAGCTGCGGACAGCGCGGCGAGCCGACCCATGCGGCCGGCCCCCACGACCAGGACGCGCTTGCCGATGAGCGGCCCAACGGCGTCGGCGACGCGCTCGGTCGCCATGTCGCCGAGCGACCGGGGCGGGCCCTCGCGCCACGCGCGCGTCTCGCGCCCGAGATGAAGCGCGACCTGGAACAGGCGCTCGATGAGCGGGTCCAGCTCGAGCGCCTCCACCTCGTGCGAGCCGACGTCCACCGGGCACTGCGCGGCGCCCGGCAGCTTGCGATCGACCAGGCACTCGCGCAGCTGGTGGAGGATCTGGTCCTCGCCCACGACCACCGAGTCGAGCCCCGCGGCGACGGTCATCAGGTGCCGTGCCGCGTCGAGCCCCTCCAGGTGCAGCCCGCCGGCGGGCGTCTCCGGCAGCGTCAGCGCCCTGGTCCCGGGCGTTTCGTCCTCGACGTAGTACAGCTCGACGCGGTGGCAGGTCCGCAGCAGGATGGCCCGCGGGTCGTGGGCCACGCGCATGACGGTCCGGGCGAACGCCTCGCGGTCGTCGCTGGCGACCGATCGCGCGTGCAGGACGAGCGCGTGGAGCTCGATCGCGGCGCGGGGCTGGAGCGCGGCGCGGGGGACGGTCACGTCGGGAAGTACTCCGTGCGATTGGGGTCAGGGGTTCGGGAGCGCGGGCCGACGGCCCGAGCCGAGCGTCGCGGCCTCCCAGCCGCGCAGCGTGGCGAGCATCAGGTCGTCCAGGGCGGCGTTGGCGTCGGCGATGAGGGCCGAGGTGGAGGTGGCGTCGAACTCCCGCCGCCGGGCCACCGAGGCGAGCTCGTCGAGGAACGGTCGGCGGAACCTCAGGAACACGTCCGCCGTCATCGAGGCGCCCAGCGACTCCCCCGCGGCCAGCCGGCCGTAGTTCGCGCAGGCGTCCTCAGCCGAGCGGAGCAGCTCGGCGCGCTGACCGGCGTCATCGGCGTCGAGCGCGGCGATCAGCGAGGCGACGATGCCACGGCCGAAGCCGCGGAACCGCTCGCGCTTGGCCTCGTCGAGCTCGGTCACCCAGGGGATGCGCATCGGCGCGTCCTCGCCGCCCGCCCGGTAGCTGCGGGCGAGGTTCCGGGGCGTCTCGCCGAGCTCGGCGAGCCCGGGGCGTGTCGCGGGGCTGACGGGCAGCATGGCCTCGAGCCCCGCCCGGGAGAAGCGGCGGTGCCCGCCGGGGGTCGTGTACGTCCGGACCTTGCCGGAGTCGCCCCAGCGGCGAACGGTGGACGGCGAGACGCCCAGGAGCCGACAGGCGTCCGTCAGCGTGGCCCATCCCGGGTCCTTGACGCTTGCCTGGGACGCCATCGCCTGACAAAACTCCCAAAACCACCAGATCTGGTCGAAACTGCCGAGATCTTAGCTGGGATTGGCACATCAAACGACAGGGCCGAGTGGCACCAGATGGGCGCCGGCGGTCACGGCGGACTCGCCCTGCGGCTCGGCCGGAGCTCCCGAACCTTGGCAATTCGCAGCCACCAGCCCCGCCTGAGGCGACGGCCAGGACGGACGCCGGCGCCGCCGGCGCCACCCGCCGGCCTGGCCGCGCCTGCGGTCGCGGCCACCGCGTGCGAGCCGCGTCGCGGTGGACGGCGAGGCCCCGGTCACGCCTCGCCCTGGGCCAGCAGCCAGCGCATGCCGTCGCGCGGGGCCCAGAGCCATGACGGCAGGACGGTGGCGGCGTAGCTGAACTCGTAGCACTCCTTGGCCACCTCGAACGCGTCGAGCAGGTCGAGGTCGAGGGCGATGGGCGCGGCCTCATGGCGCAGGCCGGCGGCGTAGGCCGCGAGAAACCGCTGCCGGGCGCGGCCGATCCACGCGTCCACGTCGAGCGCCGGGCGCGCGATCGGCCCTCCGTTGCGCAGCTCGGCGCGGCGCCGGGCGGAACGGGCCACGTGGTCCAGCGACCGCAGCAGCGACGCGACGTCGCGCAGCGGGGAGTCGAGCCGCCGCCGCTCGTCGATCGGACGCAGCGGCTCGCCCTCGAAGTCGACGATGCGGTAGCCGTCGCCGTCCAGCAGGATCTGGCCCAGGTGCAGGTCGCCGTGGATCCGCATGACCAGCGGCGCCGTCACGACGGCCTCGAACCGCGACGCGCGGGCGGCGATCTGCGCACCCGCGTCGCGCAGCTCCTGCGCCAGGTCCGGGTCGGCGGCCGCCACGTCGGCGATCGCCCGGTTGAGGCGCCGGTGCGCCTCCAGGCGCCACGCCTTGAGTTCGTCGCGGGTGGCGGCGCGGGGTGCCATCTCGGTCGCGTCGCGGGGCGGCGAGGCCAGCGCGGCGTGGAGGCCCGCGACCAGGACGCCGAGGTCCTCGGCCAGCTCGGTCGCCCATTCGAGGCTGACGGTCCCGGGGGCCGCAACCAGGTCGGCGAGGTGCTCGGCGGTCGCCTCGTACGCGTCGCGGGCGTGGCCGACGAACGCCTGGAGCATCGCGACCGTGGCCGCGCCGCCGTCGCGGGTGACCGCCTCCGCCCAGCCCGCGAGGCGCGGGACGCCCTCGAACCCGGCCTCCTCCGAGAGATAGGCAGTGAGCTCGAGGTCCGGGTTGAGGCCGGGCTGCACCCGCCGGTAGGCCTTCAGCAGCGCCCGACCGCCCAGCACCACGGACGTGTTGGACTGGTCCCGGCCGAGCGGCGCCTCCGAGGCGCCTGCCAGCGTGGCCGGGTCCTCTGGCCAGACGTCGGCGAACCCCGGGGAGCGCCGACACACGAGCGCGGCATCCATGCCGGAACCCCGGGCGGCCCCGCCGCTGCCCGGGTCGCGCCCGAGCGCGGGGATCGTCCGGTCCTCGGCCATCGCGACCGCGAGCGCCCGCCAGGCGCCGTCGCCGGGCGTCGCCGGGGCCAGCGCGCCGCCGGCGCGGGCGGTGAACGCCACGGCATAGCGCTCCACGCGGCCCGCGCCCTCGCCCACCCGCAGGTCCACGAGCGCGAGCGCCGACGCCCCGCTCAGGGCGAAGGCGTGGGCCAGGCGCGCCGAGCTGACGGGTTCGCCCTTGGACGCGAACCACCGCTCCCGGGCGAGGGACTCGAGGTCGAGCGCGCGCACGGCCGCCGCCACGGCGGCCCGGTCGAGGCTCACGGGAATCGGAGCGGCCGCCGGCGGTTCCGGCGGCCGCGCGCAGGTGCGATGGCCAAGGGTGCCTAGATGCCCGTGTTGATGGTGACGTGCTTGACGACCGTGTAGTCCTCGAGCGCGTACTTGCTGCCGTCCTTGCCCCAGCCGGACTCCTTGACGCCGCCGTGCGGGGTCTCCGACGCGAGGGTGAAGTGCTCGTTGATCCACACGGTGCCGAACTGGAGGCGGCGCGCGGTGCGCATCGCCTTGGCGATCGAGCCGGTGAACACCGAGCTGGCCAGGCCGTACTTGACGTCGTTGGCCCAGGCGATGGCCTGGTCCTCGTCGGTGAAGCGCTGGACGGTGACCACCGGACCGAAGACCTCCTCCTGGACGATCTCCGACCGCTGGTCCGGGTTGGCGATCACGGTGGGCTCGAAGTAGGCGCCCTGGTTGGCCGGGCGATGCCCGCCGACCACGAGCTCGGCCTTGGCCTCGATCGCGTTGTTGACCATCAGCTCGATCTTGTCGGCCTGGAACTTGCCGATCAGCGAGCCGATGTCGAGGTCGTCGTGCTCGAGCGGGTTGCCCCACTTGATGGTCTTCACGCGGTCCGCGAGCGCGCCGAGGAGGTTGTCGTAGACGCCCGGGCCGGCGATCACGCGGCAGGCCGCGGTGCAGTCCTGGCCGCTGTTCCAGTAGCTGGCGAAGCGGAGCGTGTCCGCGACGAGGTCCACGTCCGCGTCGTCGTAGACGATGACCGGGGCCTTGCCGCCGAGCTCGAGGTGGAGGCGCTTGACGCCCGCGGCGGCCACCGAGGCGATGTGCTTGCCGGTGACGGTGTCGCCGGTGATCGAGATCATCCGGACCTTGGGGTGGGCCACGAGCATGTCGCCCATGACGCCGCCGG
The DNA here is from genome assembly GCA_021783595.1 of Chloroflexota bacterium. Lineage (GTDB taxonomy): Bacteria > Chloroflexota > Limnocylindria > Limnocylindrales > CSP1-4 > CAIXZV01. Next base: position 14,235 of record JAJXTS010000032.1, read on the forward strand.
AGCCGGTGATGACGTTGAGCACGCCGGCCGGCAGCGCCTCGGCGACCACCTCCGCGAAGCGCAGCGCGGACAGCGGCGTCCGCGAGGCGGGCTTGAGCACGCAGGTGTTGCCGGTGGCGAGCGCCGGGCCGAGCTTCCAGGCCGCCATGTACAGCGGGTAGTTCCAGGGCGCGATGCTGGCCACGACGCCCACCGGGTCGCGGCGGACCATCGAGGTGTGGCCCTCCAGGTACTCCGTGACCGCGAGGCCCTCGGGGACGCGGCACGCGCCGGCGAAGAAGCGGAACAGGTCCGAGGCCACGGCCATCTCGTCGATGGCGGCCTGCACCGGCTTGCCGGTCTGGAGGCTCTCGAGCCGACCGATCTCGTCGGCGTTGGCGTCGAGGAGGTCCGCCACCTTGAGCAGCGCGAGGCTGCGGGTCTGCGGCGTGGTCAGGCTCCAGGTCTCGAACGCCCGGGCAGCAGCCTCGACGGCGCGGTTGACGTCCTCCTGGCCCGAGGCCGGGACGCGTGCGATCTGCTGGTACACGGCCGGGTTCTCGACCGCCTGCGTCTCCCCGGAGGCGGCGTCCACCCACTGGCCGCCGATGAACTGCTGGTAGGTCTTGACGTCGGTCACGAGGGTCCTCCAAGGCGAGTGGCGGCGAGGCGCGCCGGGTCCTGCGGTGAGCGTGATTGTGGCGCAGGTCGCAGGGCGCGACCAACCTCGAGCGCACGGGGCGCGACGACGGCACCCGGCCACGGGCAGCGTTGGCGGGCGGAGCGGTGGCAGACTGGCGAGGCACTGGAGCGGGCCGCCGCAGCCGCGGCCGCCGGCATCCTCTGGGGAGGGAGGGCTACGGATGGCGCTGGAGGTTGACCGGCTGCGGAAGCGGTTCGGCGCCGTGCAGGCGCTCGACGGCGTGTCGCTGCGCGTCGAGCCCGGGCAGATCTTCGGCTTTCTGGGGTCAAACGGCGCCGGCAAGACCACAACGATGCGCATCGTGCTCAGCCTCATGCGCCCGGACGACGGCACCGTCACGTGGGATGGCCGCCCGGCGCACGCATGGCCCCGGAGGATCTGGGGTTACATGCCCGAGGAGCGGGGGCTGTACGCCCGGATGGCCGTGATCGACCAGCTCGTCCACTTCGCGACGCTCTACGGCGTGACGCGGGCGGCGGCCCGCAAGGCCGCGCTCGACTGGCTGGCCCGCTTCCGGATCGCCGAGCACGCCGGCCGCAGGCTCGAGACGCTGTCGAAGGGCAACCAGCAGAAGGTCCAGTTCATCGCCACGATCCTCCACGAGCCCGACGTGCTGCTGATGGACGAGCCGTTCGTCGGCCTCGACCCCATCAACGTCAAGATGCTCCGCTCGGCGCTGCTGGAGCTGCGCGACCGCGGCCGGACGATCGTGTTCAGCACGCACCAGCTCGAGCAGGCCGAGGCGCTGTGCGACAGCGTGGCGATCATCGACCACGGCCGGATCGTCACCTCCGGCCCGACCCGGGAGGTCAGGCGCTCCACCGGCCACCGCGTCGTCCGGGTCGCGATGGAGAGCGGCGATGCCGGCTGGCTCGGCGAGATGGAGGGCGTGACCGTCACGCGGGGCGGCGCCGACTACACCGAGGCCCGCGTCGCGCCGGGCGTGGATCCGCAGGCCGTGCTCCGGGCGGCGGTCCGACGCGGGCCGGTCCTCCGGCTCGAGGTGGCCGACCCGAGCCTCGAGGAGGTCTTCGTGGAGCTGGTCGGCGCGATCGAGGCCGAGGAGCAGACGCTGGCCCCGGGAGCTGGGGCATGACCGCCCTGCGAAACATCCGCGCGATCGGCCGACGAGAGGTCGAGGTGCGGATCCGCACCCGCAGCTTCCTGGTCGGCACGCTCCTGCTGGTCCTCGGCGTCATCGCCATCGCGTTCCTGCCCGTGATCATCGGCCACTTCGACCGCACCGACACCACGCGGGTCGCCGTCGTGGCTGATGAGCCCGCGGTCGGCGCGCAGGCGAAGGCGACGATCGAGGCCCTGCTCAACCCGTCCGCCGGAGCGGGCGCCACGACGCCGGGGTCGCAACCCGACGTAACCGTGACGATCGAGTCCGATCTCGCCGCCGCTCGCCGCCAGGCGGCGGACGGCCAGCTCGCGGGGGTCCTCGGGATCGCCCGGGCCGCGGACGGCTCCCTCGCCTTCACGTACTACAGCAACGACGGCGCCGCTGGCCGGTCCACGGCCGAGCTCCGGCTGGCCGCGAACTCGATCGCGATGGCCGACCGCCTCGGCCGGCTCGGCGTCAGCGGGGCCCAGGCCGCCGCGCTGTTCGCCCCGGTGGATCTGGCAGTCGCCTGGCCGGACCCGACCCGCACCGACCCGGTGAGGAACGTGGCCGCGTCGGTCGGCCAGGACATGCTCGCCTTCGGCATGACGATCCTGATCTTCATGATCATCATCATGTACGGCAACTGGGTGGCGATGAGCGTGGTCGAGGAGAAGGCGTCGCGCGTCATGGAGGTCATCCTCAACGCCGCGACCCCCTACCAGCTGCTCGCCGGCAAGGTGTTCGGGGTGGGCGTCGTCGCCTTTGTCCAGTACGCGGCGGTGATCGCGGGCGGGGTCGTGTCGCTCCAGCTCCAGCCGGCGGTCGCCTCGCAAGTCCTGGGCAGCACCGGCGCGGGCGACCTCACGCAGGGGCTCACGCCGGCGCTGCTCCTGCTGTTCGGCCTGTACGGCGTGCTCGGGTTCCTGCTCTACGCGGCCCTCTACGCCGCCGCTGGCTCGCTCGTCAGCCGCCAGGAGGACGTGAACGCCGCCGTCATGCCCATGACCCTGATCTCGACCGCCGGGTACATGGTGGGCGTCTACGCGTCGACGGGCCTGCTGGACAGCCGGTCGCCGGCGATCACCGTGCTGTCGGTGGTTCCGTTCCTGAGCCCGTTCATGATGCTCGGGCGGGCCGCGACCGGCGTTGCCCAGCCGTGGGAGGTCGTGCTGTCGCTCGCCCTGCTGGTCGGGTCCATCGCGCTCGCGATTTGGGTGGCCGCGCGGATCTACGCTGCCGGCGTGCTGCTCTACGGGCAGCGGCCCGGGATGCGCGCCGTCTGGCGCCTGCTGCGCGAGGGGATGTAGGGCGCGAGCCGGACGGCCGGGCCGCCCCCGCGCCCCGCGCTCCGCGGCGCGCCCCACGCCCGCGGCCCGCGCCCACGCGGCGGCGCCCCATTCCCGTGGCCAGACTGGGAGTCCGGACTCCGGGGCCCGACCGGCCGCCGTCAGACCGGGAGTCCAGCGAGCCACCGAATCCACGTCGCGAGCGCCTCCGTGTGGTCGGCATCTGGACCGGGAGTCCAACGAGCCACCGCAAACCGCCGGGAGTTCGGACTGGCAGTCCGGCCCGAGCCCGATCGCCGGGCCGGGGCGGCATGGCGCGTCGTGGCCCCGGGGTCAGCGGGGGACCGGCCGCCCCGTCAGCGCGACGCGCTCGATCAGATCGGCGGCACGGACGGTGCCGGAGGCGGACCGCATCCGCGCCGAGACCGCCGCCAGCCGCGAGCGGAGCGC
>JAJXTS010000033.1:0-12001 GCA_021783595.1 Chloroflexota bacterium
GGGGCCGCGGCGGGGCCGTCGCGCTACCCCGGGCGCGAGGTTGCGGGGCGGGCCCCGGCTCGCGCGACGCCCCGGGCTGTCCCGCCGGAAGGTCGCGCGCGCGGAGGAATCGCCTGCCCGTGCCATAATCGAGGCCTATCGCCGGACCGAACCGGCTCGAGCGGGCGACGACCCCGGGGCCAGTCGGACGGCCGGCGCGCGCGTCCCTCTCCGGAGAGCCCAACTGATCATGACCGAAACCTCCACCTGGGCCACCAAGAAGGGCCTCGCCCAGATGCTCAAGGGCGGCGTCATCATGGACGTCGTCACCCCCGAGCACGCCAGGATCGCCGAGGACGCCGGCGCCGTCGCCGTCATGGCCCTCGAGCGCGTCCCGTCCGACATCCGGGCCACCGGCGGCGTCGCCCGCATGTCGGACCCCGCCATGATCGAGGGGATCATGGCCGCGGTCAGCATCCCGGTCATGGCCAAGGCGCGCATCGGCCACTTCGTCGAGGCGCAGATCCTCGAGGCCCTCGGCGTGGACTACATCGACGAGTCCGAGGTGCTCACCCCGGCCGACGAGCGGAACCACATCGACAAGCACGCGTTCAAGGTCCCGTTCGTCTGCGGCTGCCGCAACCTGGGCGAGGCGCTCCGGCGCATCAACGAGGGCGCCGCGATGATGCGCACCAAGGGCGAGGCCGGCACCGGCAACGTGGTGGAGGCCGTCCACCAGCTGCGCGACGTGCTGGCCGAGATCCGCCGCCTCCAGGGCATGCGCGAGGACGAGCTGTTCGTGGCCGCCAAGGAGCTGCAGGCGCCGTACGAGGTGGTCAGGCAGGTCGCCGAGGCGGGCCGGCTCCCGGTCGTCAACTTCGTCGCCGGCGGCATCAGCACCCCGGCGGACGCCGCGCTCGTGATGCAGCTTGGCGCCGAGGGCGTGTTCGTCGGGTCCGGCATTTTCAAGAGCGAGGACCCGGCCCGCATGGCCAACGCCATCGTCCAGGCCACCACGCACTACCAGGACGCCAAGATCCTCGCGGAGATCAGCAAGGGCCTTGGTGCGCCGATGCGCGGCATCGCCATGGAGGCGATCCCGGCGCAGGAGCGGCTGGCGGTCCGCGGCTGGTAGGCCGGACGGGTCGGCGGCCGCCGGCGCCATGACCACACGGATCGGCGTCCTGGCCCTGCAGGGGGCCTTCGCAGAGCACGTCGCCGCGCTGCGCGCCGTGGGCGCGGAGCCGGTGGAGATCCGCCTGCCCGTCCAGCTCGAGGACGTTGACGGGCTGGTGATCCCGGGCGGCGAGAGCACCACCATGCGCCGGCTCATCGCGCGCTGGGGCCTCCGCCAGCCAATCCTGGACCTGGCCGCGAGCGGCGCGCCCGTCTTCGGGACCTGCGCGGGGATGATCGTCCTCGCCCGCGACATCGTCGGCGGCGAGGAGCCGGTCCTGCCGCTGCTGGACGTCACCGTGGAGCGCAACGCGTTCGGCCGCCAGCTGGACAGCTTCGAGGCCGAGCTGGACGTGCCGCTCCTCGGCAGCACGCCCGTTCACGCGGTGTTCATCCGCGCCCCCATCATCGAGCGCGTGGGACCCGACGTGGACGTTCTGGCCAGGCTGCCGGGCGGTCGCATCGTCGCCGTGCGGCAGGGCAACGTGGTGGCCACCTCGTTCCACCCGGAGCTCGCCGGCGAGACCCGGTTCCACCGCCTGGTGGCCACCATGGCCGCCGAGCACGCCGAGCCGGGCGAGGGGTCGGGGCGCGAGCCGGACCTCGCCGGTCTCCAGCAGCGGGGGCGGTGACCCCACCGTGGCCCGGAGCACCGGCCAAGTTCGGGCGGCGCGGCTGACGGACCTTGCCGCGCTCGGCGAGCTGTCGCGCCGCGCCCAGGGCGATGCCGAGGGCACGCGCTCCCTCGGCCTGCCGGTGAGCCGGCCGCCCATCGGCGTGTTCAGCCTGTTCCGCCTGCCGCTGGGCGCCTTCCAGCCCCACGACGCCCTCTACGTCTTCGACCGCGACGGCCACATCGCGGGTCTGCTCCGCGTGGAGCGCGACTCGTCGCGTGACGAGTGGACCGTGGTGGAGCTGGACGCCGTGGGCGGGCTCGACGCCGGGGACGTCCGCTTCCGCCTCGTCCACCACCTCCTGCGCGACGGCGCGAAGCGCGGCGCCACCCGCTTCCACGTGGCCTGTGCCGACGCCCACGACAACATCGAGCTGTTCATGCAGCACGGCTTCGTGCGCTTCGGCGACGAGCGCATCCTGTTCCGCCCGCCGGGCGAGCTCCCCACGCCCTGGACGGAGGCCCAGGCGCGCCTCGCGGGGATCCGCCCCGGCAACCCGCTCGACGCGGTGGCGCTCGCGCGCCTGTACGCCGCCGTCACGCCCGCGCCCGTCCAGCGGCTGGAGTCGGTCCGCATGGTGGACTGGGAGCGACAGGGACGCGACTGGCGCGTGCCCCGCAGCTCGCTCGTGCCCATCCTGCGCTTCGCAGACGTGTACACCTACGTGCTCGAGTCGCCGAGCGGCGGCCGGGACGGCACCCAGCTCGACGCGTTCCTCCAGGTGGGCGTCGCCGAGGAGGACCAGCCCCACTACCTCAAGGTCATCGCCCGGCCGGAGGCGGACACCGCCCCGCTGGTCCGATTCGCGCTGGGCGTCATCGCGGAGCGCTCCGACCGGTCCACGGCCCAGCGCGAGGGGGTCATCGCACCGGTGCGCACCTACGAGTCGCCGCTCGACCGGCGCCTGGAGGAGGCCGGCTTCGAGCCCGTGGCCACCGTCACCCTCCTCATGAAGGAGACCCTGGTCCGCGTCGCCGAGCCGCGCCTCGTGCCGGCCGGGGTGCGGTGAGCGCTCGAGAGGGAGGTCCGACAGCCGTGGGAGACGGAGACCAGGTGCGCGGTCGCGAGGACGTTGACGACCTCGACGTCCTGCTCGCGGCGCTGCCGCCGGAGATCGTGGCCGCCGTCCGCGCCCAGCCCGATGCCGCGCTGCTGATCGAGGTGGTGATGGACCTCGGGCGGCGCCCGGAGGCCCGCTACCCGGGCAAGGAGGTGACGCTCCTCGACCGCGAGATCACCGACGCCGACATCGCCTTCGTGGTGGAGCACATCGGCAGCTTCGGCGACGACAACCGCGCGGGGATCGAGCGCACGCTGCACCGCATCTCGGCCATCCGCAATCGGACGGGCAAGGTCGTCGGGCTGACCTGCCGCATCGGGCGCGCGGTCTACGGGACGATCGAGATCATCGCCGACTTCCTCGAGGCCGGGAAGTCCATCCTGATCATGGGCCGCCCCGGCATCGGCAAGACCACGATGCTCCGAGAGGCCGCCCGGGTGCTCGCCGACGAGCAGGGCAAGCGCGTGGTGGTGGTGGACACCTCCAACGAGATCGCGGGCGACGGCGACATCCCGCACCCGGCGATCGGCAAGGCGCGCCGGATGCAGGTCCGGACGCCCAGCCTCCAGCACCAGGTGATGATCGAGGCGGTGGAGAACCACATGCCCGAGGTCATCGTCATCGACGAGATCGGCACCGAGCTCGAGGCGCAGGCGGCCCGCACCATCGCCGAGCGCGGCGTGCAGCTGATCGGCACCGCGCACGGCAACAACCTCGACAACCTGATGCTCAACCCCACGCTGTCGGACCTCATCGGCGGCATCCAGAGCGTGACCCTCGGCGACGAGGAGGCCCGCCGACGCCGATCCCAGAAGAGCGTTCTCGAGCGCAAGGCGCCGCCGACGTTCGACGTCATCGTGGAGATCCAGGACCGCGAGAAGGTCCTGGTCCACGGCGACGTGGCGCAGACGGTGGACGCCATGCTGCTGGGCGACCCGGTGGCGCCGGAACTGCGCTGGCGCGACGAGGAGGGCGTGCACCGCAGCCAGTCGCGGCCGAAGCCCACGGCGCGCGAGGCGGCCGGCGGCGGCGACCGGTTCAGCGGGCTCACCGGGTCGGGGTTCGGGGCATGGGGACGCGAGCCCGGCTGGCGCGGCGCCACCCCGTACCGCGCCGGGCTGCCGGGCAGCGACGAGCGCCTGCCGCCGCGACCCGGGCTCCGACCCGGGCAGTCCGGCGGCTGGCGCGCGGGCCGGAGCGCCGCGTCCGGCGCCGAGCGTGGGGCCCGCGGCCCGGAGGGCGACCGTCAGGGCCTGACGGTGATGCCCGGGGAGCGGTTCGCCGTCGCCCCGACGGACCGGTTCGCCGCAGGGCCCGGTGCGCGATCGGCCGGCGGACCCGGCGAGCGCGCTTCGGTCGCGTCCGGGGGGCGAGCCGCCGCCCCGCCGGAGGGCGCCTTCCGCGCCGGGGAGATCGCCGATCGCGGGCCCGTGGAGCGGCAGGAGAACGGGCTCGGACCCGTGCAGGCCACCGACGTCCGGGCCCGCGACGCTCGCGAGCTCGAGCGCCAGCGGGCGTGGCGCACCGAGGCCGCCCGCGCGCTCGACGCGCTCCACGAGGACGAGGGGACGCGGCCGGTGAACGCGGCCGAGCTCGAGCGGGCCGAGGAGGAGCGGATCGCCCGGATGGTGCCCGGCGAGGCCGGCTGGGACGAGGGCGAGGACGACGAGGCCCCGCTGGGCTCGGCGGCGCTGGCGGTGGAGGGCGGCATCCTGCCCACGCTGCGCGTCCTCCCGCACGGCATCAGCCGCCGCCGCCTGGAGCAGGCGATCAGGGAGCTCCAGCTGCCGGTGCAGATCGCCCGGGAGGCGGACGAGGCCGACGTGGTCATGACGCTGCGCTCGGAGTACCGCCAGAAGCCGCCGGCCCTGCGCGAGGCCGAGGACCGCGGCATGCCGATCTACGTGCTCAAGGCCAACACCGTGGCCCAGATCCAGGCGTCGCTCACGTCGGTGTTCGCGCTCGAGGTGGACCCGCGCGAGGCGGCGCTCCGCGAGACGGAGCAGGCGATCGCGATGGTCATCAAGCAGCAGGAGCCGGTGGAGCTGGCGCCCCAGAACGCCTACGTCCGCCGCCTCCAGCACCAGCTTGCAGAGCGCGCCAACCTGGTCTCGCGGTCACGGGGCCGGGAGCCATACCGGCGGGTCCGGCTCTACCCGGACGAGGCCCGGCCCTCCTGGCGATAGGGCGTCAGCCGGCGAGATAGGCGGCGACGACCTCGCTCAGGCGTTTGCGATGGTCCGGCTCCGTCACGAGCTCGATGTCCGTCAGGGCGAAGTCCCGGCCTTTGAACAAGAGCGGCTCGCCCAGGTCTCGCGCGAGCGCGTACGCGAAGCAGTCCCCCATGTTGAGGCGCGCCGGGTGCCCCGAGCCGCGACCGAACCGCTGGTAGGCATCGCGGGCGATCTGAGCCTGGGCGACGGTGAACGGGGCGATCTCGATGTGCGACGACGCGAGGATGGCGTCCAGCGCCCCGGAGAGGACGGGATTGCGTCGACCGTCAAGGACCGCCGCCAGCTCCACATAGCTCGCAGCGGAGATGCGCCGATAAGGAGCCGCGGCGATCGTGTCGGCGAAGAACCCGGCATCAGGCTCCCCGAGGAGGATGGCCGCGAGGGCTGATGGGTCGATGATCACTTCGGCAGCCCCCGCTCGTCGTAGAGCTCATCCGTGAAGTTCTCCGAGGTGAGGCCGGGGCCGAGCATGGCGCCGAGTTCGCCCCACATCTCGAGCAGCCGCCGCGCTTCAGCCTTGCGATCTGCCTCCGATCCGTCCAGCTCCGACAGCCGTGTCCGAACCGCATCGGTAACGGCCGCCGTTAGCGAGCAGTGCAGCTTCTCCGCGAGCTCGCGGATGAGGAGCTCAGTCTCCGAGTTCTTGATGTTCAGTCCCATTAGGTGAAATCTACCATAACCACGGTACAGGTCTACCATGCTCCACTAGCCGAGTTGTCGCCCCTTCCGCGTATGCTCGCCCCACGATGACCACTGCTGCGCCGCACCCCGGGACGCTGGCCGCGCACCCGGAGCTCACGCCGACGCCGGCAGGGGGCCTGACCGCCGCCGAGGCCGCCCGCCGTCGCGCGGCCGGCATGGGCAACGCGGCGCTGCCGCCGACCACGCGCACCTACGCGCAGATCCTGCGCGAGAACACCTTCACGTTCATCAACGACATCCTGTTCCTCCTGGGCATCGCGCTCGTCGCGGTCGGCCGGCCGACGGACGCGGTGGTCTCGCTGGCGGTCATCTCCACCAACATCGTGGTGGGCATCGTCCAGGAGATCCGCGCCAAGCGGACGCTCGACCGGATCGCGCTCCTGACCCGCCCGACGGCGTCCGTGGTCCGCGACGGCGTGCCGAGCGCCGTGCCGCCGGACGACCTTGTGCTGGGCGACCTGGTGGAGCTCCGCGCCGGCGACCAGGTGGTGCTCGACGGGCGGCTGGCGACCGGCAGCGTGGGCGTGGACGAGTCGCAGCTGACCGGCGAGAGCGACGTCGTGCCCAAGCGCCCCGGCGACGAGGTGTTCAGCGGCAGCTTCGCGGCCACCGGCAGCGGCCGCTATCGGGTGGAGAAGGTGGCGTCGGCCAGCTTCGCGAACCAGGTCACCGCGGGCGCCCGCTCCTTCCGGCGCGTCGTCACGCCGCTCCAGGCCGAGGTCAACCTCGTGGTCCGGGTGGTGCTGGCGATGGTCGTCTACCTCGAGATCCTGCTGGCCGTCCGGGGCCTCGTGCAGGCGATCCGCCCGGGCGAGGTGGTGGCGGACGCGACGCTGCTGGCGGGCCTCGTGCCCAACGGGCTGTTCGTGTCGATCGCGGTGGCGTACGCGCTGGGCGCGATCCGGATCCTGCGGTTCGGCGCGCTGGTCCAGCAGGCGAACGCCATCGAGAGCCTGAGCCACGTGGACGTGCTGTGCCTCGACAAGACCGGGACGCTGACCGCGAACCGGCTCGAGGTGGACCGCGTGGTGCCGCTGGGCGACGCCACCGCGGACGAGGTGGTGGCCGCGCTCGCCGCGCTGGCCGCCTCCGTGACGTCGGGCACCACGACCAGCGCGGCGATCGCCGCCCGCTGGCCGACGGCGCCGCGGCCGCTCGCGGACGAGGTCCCGTTCTCCTCGGCGCGCAAGTGGAGCGCGGCGGCGTTCGCGGACGGCACCGGCCTCGTCGCCCTCGGCGCCCCGCAGTTCCTGCGCCGGTACCTCGCCACCAGCGGCGACGTGGAGGGTCCCGAGGACGCCGACCTGGACCCCGACGGCTGGACCGCGCTGCGCGGCGAGCTGGCCGCCCTCACCACCCTGGGCCTGCGGGTGCTCCTGGTGGCGACCCACCCCGACGCCAGCGCGCTGCCGCCCCACGCCGACGACGCCGCGGCCGCCCTGCCGCGGGGGATGCGGGCGCTGGGCCTGGTGGCGCTCCGCGACGAGCTGCGGGACGAGGCGGCCGAGACGCTGGCCTCGTTCCGCGCCAACGGCGTGCAGGTCAAGATCATCTCCGGCGACGACCCGGAGACGGTCGTGGCGCTGGCGAGGCAGGCGGGGCTCGCGGACGCGGCGGCCCTCTCGGGCACGGACCTCGACGGCCTCGACGACGCGCAGCTGGGCGTGGCGGCCGAGGAGACCACCGTGTTCGGCCGGATCACCCCCGCCCAGAAGGAGCGGCTGGTGGACGCGCTGCGCGCACGGGGCCACTACGTGGCGATGATCGGCGACGGCGTGAACGACGTGCTCAGCCTCAAGCGGGCGAACCTGGCGATCGCGATGGGCAGCGGGACGCAGGCGACGCGGGGCATCGCGGACCTGGTCCTGATGCACGACTCGTTCGGCGCTGTGGCGGAGGCCGTGCAGGAGGGCCAGCGCATCCTCAACGGGATGCAGGACATCCTCAAGCTGTTCCTCGCCCGCATCGCCACCGTGGCGCTCGTGGTGGTCTCGTCGCTGGTGGTGGTGGCGTTCCCCATCGAGCTTCGCAACGCCTCGGCGCTGACGGTGTTCACCGTGGGGATCCCGACGCTGCTGCTGGCGCTCTGGGCCAGGCCGGGCCGGCGCGTCCGCGCCTCGCTGCCCCGCACCCTCGCGACCTTCGTCGCGCCCGCGGCGATCGTGTCCAGCCTCGGCGGGCTTTTCGTCCTGAACGGCTCGCTCTACTTCTCGGGCGCCAGCGGCCTGCACTCGGGCAATTTCGTGGTGGCGCTCGACAATGCGCAGACGGCCCTCACGTCATTCCTGGTGTTCGTCGGCCTGCTGCTGATCGTGTTCGTGGAGCCGCCCGTGCGGTGGTTCGCGGTGATCGAGCCGCTCACCACCGACCGGCGGCCGGCGCTGCTGGCGCTAGTGCTGGCGGGCGGCTTCGTGGTGACCCTGCGGCTCGGGGTCTCCCGCGCGTTCTTCTCGTTCGGAGTCCCCACCTCGCCTGACGTGGCGCTGGTGGTCGTGGCGGTGGTCGCGTGGACGGTGCTGGTGCGCGAGTTCTGGCGGCGGCGGCTGGTGGAGCGGTTCCTGGGCCTGGGGGGCTGAGGTGTCGCCGGCGCCAGCCGGGTGTCGCGGGCCCCGGGCCGGGTGTCGCGGCCTGGGCCGCTGGCTTGGCGGGTTCCGCGGGCCCCGGGCGGGTGTCGCGGGCCCCGGGCCGCTGGGAGTTCAGCGCGTGTTTCGCCCAGCGAGCCAACGGTGCGCTCCTTGCACGGACGCATCGCCCGGGGAATCGTTCGTGCGCTCTGGCGGCGGATGGCGCCCGGCCCGCGCCGGGCCCGCGCACAAACGCGTCGCCCGGGGAATCGTTCGTGCCGCCAGCGCACGGTTGCGGCGCTGCCGGAAACACGCAAACCCGGAGCGGGCCTCGTGTCGCCGGCCCCGCCCCGCCCGGCGCGGCCCGCCCGACCCGACCCTACGCCTCGCGCACCACCCGGATCCCGCGCTTCTCGGCGAGCGCCTGCACCCAGCCCGCGGCGTTCATCCCGGGGTCGCTCTCGCGATAGGGCTCGTCATCGCCGTCGTCCGCCCGCCCCGCGCCGCCGACCAGCGTCAGCGTGCCGCCATCGGCCGCCAGGTTGTCCAGCAGCCGCTCGAGGTCGTCCTCGCCCACGGCCACGAACCGCGCGCCGACGTCCACCGAGACGGTGCCGTCGTCGCCGGCCAGGACCGTGAGGTCCCCGCCCCGCGTCTCGCCGATGCCCATCGCCCGCTCAGCCGGCGCGCGTGGCGCCGGTGAAGCCGAACGACGCGAGCCGCACCGCGGGCACCGTGCACCCGCCGAGCATCCCGCGCAGCGTCCGGCGCTCGCGGCCCACCGCCTCGACCCCCGCCAGCGCGTCGAGGTAGGACATCGTGAACCGCAGGTTGCGCACCGGCCCCACGATCCGCCCGCCCTCCACGAGGAACGTGCCGTCGCGGGTCATGCCGGTGACCACCACGCGCTTGGGGTGCACCGGGTTGGTGTAGTGGAAACGCGTGACCAGCAGGCCCCGGTCGAGCCCGCCGATCAGATCCTCGAAGGTAGCCTCCCCGGGTGCCATCGCCATGTTGATGGGGAACGGGCCCCACGGGTTCGGGGCCGGCAGGCCGTGGCCGGTGGATCGACGGCCTGCCCGGGCCGCCGTCTGCGTGTCGAACGCGAGGTCGCGGCAGACGCCCCGGTCCAGGAGGAGCAGCCGCTGCTTGGCGACCCCCTCCGCGTCGAAGCCCATCGGCAGGCCGGCGGGGTCGCGGCCGTCGTCGGTGATGGTCACCAGGGGCGAGGCGACCCGCTTGCCCGCCTCCCAGAACGATCGGTCCTCGGCCACGGCCAGCGCGCTGAGGCCCAGGTAGCCCAGCATGTCGAGCAGGTCCACGACGGCGTACTGGTTGAGCACCACCGGATAGTCGCCGGGCTCGAGGTCCACCGGGCTGGCCGAGAGGCGCGCGCGCTCGGCCGCCTCGCGCCCCAGCGCCGCGGCATCGATCCGCGTCGCGTCAACCGAGCAGTCCTCCGCGTACCCGGTCCCGTTGTCCGGGCCCATCGTCACCGTGAGCAGCTGGCTCGTGGTCCGGCGCTCGGCGGTGCGGATGCCCCGCGAGTTGGCGACGGCGACCGCCTCGGCGTCCGTGGAGAAGGAGCCGAACGCGGTGACGCCCTCGGCGTCGGCGGCGGCGATGACCGCCCGGGCGCCGTCCGCGCGGAGCTCCGGCGTGGCCCCGCCCGTGCCGTCGGACCACGCGGCCGGGACCGGCCCGGGGGCGGCACCGTCCGGGTCCGGCAGGCCGGCCCAGTCCTCGAGCTCCTCGACGTGGGCGGCGATGGCCGCGGCGCGCTCGACCAGGGCGCGCAGCCCCTCGGCATCCGTGCGGCCGGTGGACGCGACCCCCACGCGGCGCCCCCGGGCCACCCGCAGGTTGACGAGCGCCTCGTTCGAGGCCACGTTCTGGTGGATCTCGGAGTTGGCGAAGCGCGTCAGCGCGGACTCGCCCGCGACCACGAGCGCCTCGGCCTCGGACACGCCGGCCCGCGCGGCCAGGCGCACGGCCTCCTCCGCGACGCGGAGGGCGGTCTCCGGGTCCGCGGCCGCGCCAAGCGTGCGCGACGAGCTGCTCACGACATCACCCCCACGCGCACGTTGCGGAACCTGGCGCCGGACACACCGTGGCCGACGTGGCCGGTCTGGGGCGGCTCTCCCTTGCCGCAGTTGGGCGTGCCCCACAGGCTCCACGAGCTCGCGTCGCCCACGGCGTCCATCGAGCGCCAGAGCTCGTAGGTGATGCCGGTGTAGGTGCCGTTGCGGTACAGCCGGCCCACCTTCCCGTGCTTGACCTCGCGCACGATCTCGGTGCCGAACTGGAAGTTGAGGCGCCGGTCGTCGATGGACCAGCTGCGGTTGGTCTCGAACAGCAGGCCGTCGTCGGTGTCGGCGACGATGCCGTCGAAGCTCATGCCGGGCCTCGGCAGCAGGTTGACGTTGGTCATGCGGATCAGCGGGATGCGGTTCCAGCCGTCGGCCCGCATGGCGCCCCCCGACCGGCGGCCGATCCGCGGCGCGGTCTCGCGGGAGCTGAGGTACCCGACGAAGATGCCCTCCTTGACCAACGGGACCTGCTGGGCCGCGACGCCCTCGTCGTCCCAGCCGAAGGTGCCCAGGCCGCCCGGGACCGTGGCGTCGGCCACGATGTCGCACAGGTCCGAGCCGTAGCGGAAGCTGCCGAGCATGTCCGGCATCAGGAAGCTGGTCCCGGCGTAGCTGGCCTCGGTGCCGAAGGCGCGGTCCAGCTCGGTCGGGTGGCCGCAGCTCTCGTGGACCTGCATGTACAGCTGGGACGGGTGGAGCAGGATCGTGCGCGTGCCCGAGGGGAGCGGCGGGGCCGAGAGGAGCTCCACGGCCTCGCTCGCGACGCGCTCCGCGTTGCCAGCCAGGTCCATGCCCCGGACGAACTCGTAGCCGGCGGAGGCCCACAGCCCCCCGTTGTCGGGGTAGCTGCGTCGCTGGTGCTCGTCGCCGTCGATGGCGTTGGCCTCGAGGCCGCTCCCGATGTGCGTGACCACCTGCTCGGTGTAGCTGCCGTCGGAGGCGGCGAAGGTCTTCTCCTCGCGCTGCGCGGCGTACATCGACTCCGTCCACGAGATGCCCTTGACGGCGCTCATGGCGCGGTCCGCCTCGAGCAGCGCGGCGATCTTGCGGTCCAGCGGGATCGCGAACGGGTCCTCGGCCACGGGCGTCACGTAGCGGCCGCGGGCGGGCGGCCGGTCGTCGAGGACGATGCGGTTGCGGATGGCGGTGGCGCTGGCGCGGGCGATGCGCACGGCATCGGCCGCGACGCGGTCCGCCTCGGCCGTCGTGAGGTCGCGGCTGGACGCGAAGCCCCAGGCCCCGTCCACCACCACCCGGACGCCGAAGCCCTCGGTCTCGCTGGAGGCGACCCCCTCCACGCGAGCGGACTTGATGTTGATCGACTCCTCGAGGCGCCGGACCACGCGCACGTCGGCGTACGTGGCTCCGAGCGCGGTGGCCGTGTCGAGGGCGCGGCTCGTCAGGTCTCGCATCGTGGCCGAGGGTATCGCGCGCGGCGGCCGGGCGTTGCTCGGGCGAACGGCCTATCGGGAGGGTCCGCGGGATGCGATGGGCAAACCGGGCGCGGCGCCCGGACCGGCTC
>JAJXTS010000033.1:12101-17739 GCA_021783595.1 Chloroflexota bacterium
CCCCACGGTGAGTTGCGGCCCCGGGGTGTCGGGCGATCGCGCGGACACCCTCCGGCGGCGTGCGTGTCCACGGGTTGCGTGAGGCACGGGGGTCGGTCGCCGAATTTCGCTCGGAATGAACACGATCGGCCGGCACAGGCGTCTGGCGCCTGCGGGTCGGCGATGCCGCTCCGTCTCGATGCCATGAAGTAGCGCCGAGCGGGGGCGCCGCGCTCGGGCGGGAGCACTCCGGGCCGGCGGCGCGTCGGCATGGCGGCGCAGTGTCTGCTCGTGGCCTTGTGCTGTTCGCTCCGAATGAACAGCGTCGGCGTTCGTGGCCCGGGGGCGGCCAGGGCGCTTGGGCGCGGCGTCCTCGCCGACCCGGCGGCGCTTGGGCGCGGCGTCCTCGCTGACCCGGCGGCGCGGGGTCCCGCCGTCCACCGCTCGCCCGACGCCACGCGAGCTCCTGTCGGGCTGCGTCTCTCGATGGCGCACCCGTCGCAGCCGTCTATATCCACAGGAGTCCATTCGGCCTGTCGGCGGGGACCGACCGGCCCTTTGGCCTAGGACATTGGGCACGGACGCTGAGCCCAATCCGACGACCGGGCGACCGACGGGGGTCATGACCGCCAACTCCGCTCGCCGTCGGCCCATCGTGAGGCGCGTGACGCGGTGGCCGAGCGCCGGTCCGCGCGACCAGGGCTGGAGGAGATGGCCATGGGTGAGGCTGGCGGGCTGGTCACGCGCCCCGATCTGCTCACTGTCGCGGGGGCCGCCCCGCCAGCCGAGGAGGAGGGCTGGCTCCAGATCGCCCTCGCCCACCGCGGGATCAGCCGCCGCCGCTTCCTCGGCTTCGCCTCGGCGATGACCGCCCTGCTCGCCCTGCCGGCGAGCATGACGCCGCAGATCGTGAAGGCGCTGGACACGGCGAAGAAGCCGACCGTGGTGTGGCTCGAGTTCCAGGACTGCGCGGGCAACACCGAATCGATGCTCCGCAGCGCGGACCCGACGATCGCCGACATCGTGCTCGAGGCCATCTCGCTCGAGTACCACGAGACGATCATGGCCGGCGCGGGCGCCGCGGCCGAGGCCGTGCTCGCCAAGCACGTGGCCGCTGGTGACATCGACATCCTGATCGTGGAGGGCGCGATCCCCACCGCCGATGGCGGCGTCTACTGCACCATCGCCGGCAAGACGGCGGTCCAGCACCTGCAGGAGGCGGCCGCCGCGTCGAAGCTCGTCATCGCGGTGGGGGCCTGCGCCTGGGACGGCGGCTTCCCCGGCCTCGGCGTCACCGGCGCCAAGGGCGTGGGCGACATCATCTCCGGCAAGCCCCTCATCAACCTCGGCGGCTGCCCGCACAACGTGGCCAACACCACGGCCACGATCGTCCACTACCTCACCTTCGGCAGCGCGCCGGAGCTGGACCAGTACAACCGCCCGCTGTTCGCCTACGGCCACCTCATCCACGACCAGTGCGAGCGGCGCGCCAACTTCGACGCCGGCCGCTTCGTGGAGGCCTGGGGCGACCAGGGCCATCGCAACGGCTGGTGCCTGTACAAGATGGGCTGCAAGGGGCCGCAGGCCACCTACAACTGCCCGATCGTCCGGTGGAACGGCGGCACGAGCTGGCCGATCGGCGCGGGCCACGGCTGCATCGCCTGCGCCTCGCCGAACTTCTGGGCGCGGATGAGCCCGTTCTACGACCGCCTGCCCGACGTCCAGATGTTCGGAGTGGACGTCCAGGCCCAGACCATCGGCCTAGGGGCCATCGGCGCGGTCTCGGTCCTGACCGCGGTCCACGCCGGGTCGGTCATCGCCCGCCGCTCGCGCGGCCGCGGCAAGGCGGTCGTCGCCCCGGACGGCACGGTCGTTCCCGAGCCGCCAACACCCGCCGCGCCGTCTGACGGCTCCGGCACCAGCGCGTAGGAGCGGACGATGACGAACGTTGTCATCGATCCTGTCACCAGGATCGAGGGTCACCTCCGCATCGAGGCGCAGGTGGACGGCGGCAAGGTGACCTCCGCCTACTCCTCGGGCACGATGTTCCGCGGCATGGAGCTCATCCTCCAGGGCCGCGATCCCCGCGAGGCCTGGATCTGGGCACAGCGCATCTGCGGCGTGTGCACCACGGTCCACGCGCACGCCTCGGTGTACGCGGTGGAGAACGCGCTGGGCATCGAGGTCCCGCCCAACGCCCGCCTGATCCGCAACCTGATCGCGGGCGCCCAGCACATCCAGGACCACGTCATCCACTTCTACCACCTCCACGCGCTCGACTGGGTGGACGTGGTGGCGTCGCTCAAGGCCGACCCTGCCAAGACCGCCTCCATCGCGCAGTCGATCAGCAGCTACGACCGCAGCTCGGAGACGTACTTCAAGAACGTCCAGGCGCGCGTCCAGAAGCTGGCCGACTCCGGCCAGCTGTCGCTCATGGCGAGCGGCTACTGGGGCCACCCGGCCTACCTGCTGCCGCCCGAGGTGGACCTGCTCGCCGTCGCGCACTACCTCGACGCGCTCGACTGGCAGCGCGAGGTCATCAAGATCCACTCCGTCCTCGGCGGCAAGAACCCGCACCTGCAGACGTACCTCGTCGGCGGCATGGCGGCGGCCGTGGACCCCAACTCCCCCAACGTCATCAACTGGGAGCGCATCGGCTTCATCTCGGAGCGCATCAAGATGATGCGCGCCTTCGTGGAGCAGGTGTACATGCCCGACGTGATCGCCGTCGCGGGCTACTACCCCGACTGGTGGTCGATCGGCGCCGGGCACAAGAACTACCTCGCCTACGGCGGCCTGCAGGACGGCAACCAGAACGACCAGTCGCAGTTCGGCTTCCAGCGCGGGATCATCGTCGGCGGCGACCTGGGCAAGGTCCTCGACCTCGACCAGACCAAGATCACCGAGGCGATCGCGCACTCGTACTACACGTACGACGGCGGGGCCACCGCCCTCCACCCCTGGCAGGGCGAGACCAACCCGAAGTACACCGGCCCCACGCCGCCGTACGACGCCCTCAACACCGACTCCCAGTACAGCTGGCTCAAGGCGCCTCGGTACGACGGCATGCCCATGGAGGTGGGGCCGCTGGCCCGGATGCTGATCGCGTACGCGAAGGGCGTCGCGCCGGTCAAGACGCTGGTGGACGGCGCGCTGGCCAAGTTCAGCGCGCAGCCGCCGGTCCTGTTCTCCACGCTCGGCCGCACGGCGGCTCGCATGCTCGAGACGGTCTACCTGCTCGACCTCATGGACAGCTGGCTCGAGCAGCTGGTCCAGAACATGGAGACCGGCGACCTGCGGATCCACGACGGCACCAAGTGGGACCCCTCCACCTGGCCGACGGACACCGAGCTCGAGGGCTGGGGGTTCCACGAGGCCCCGCGAGGCGCGCTCGGCCACTGGGTGAAGATCGGCAAGGACCACAAGATCGCCAACTACCAGGCCGTCGTGCCGTCCACGTGGAACGCCGGGCCGCGCGACGAGAAGGGACAGACCGGCCCCTACGAGGCCTCGCTCGAGGGCACCCCGGTCGCCGACCCGACGCGGCCGCTGGAGATGCTGCGGACAATCCATTCGTTTGACCCGTGCCTCGCCTGCGCCGTCCACGTCGTGGACGCCACGGGCAAGGAGGCCGTGCGCGTGGAGGTGCGGTGATGGCCGCCGTGGCGCCGCCCGTCAGCCGCGTGCCGGACATCGCCGACGACGAGAGCATCGGCTGCGGGCCGATCTACGTCTGGGAGATCCCCGTCCGGATCACGCACTGGCTGATCGTCATCTCGATCGTCGTCCTCGCGGCAACGGGGCTGTACATCCACTCCCCGTACCTCGCCCCGTCCAACCCGGTGGAGGCCTCCTCGCGGATGGCCGACGTCCGGTTCTGGCACGAGATCTTCGCGATCGTGTTCAGCCTCTCGGTCGCCGTGCGCTTCTACTGGGGGTTCGTCGGCAACAGCTTCTCCAGCTGGCGGCAGATCATCCCCCACCGGCGCGAGCAGTTCTACTTCATGAAGGAGATGGCCCGCTACTACCTGGGCCTCCGCAAGCACCCGGTGCCGTACACCGGCCACAACCACCTGGCGGGGCTCGCCTACACCATCGTGTCGGTGGGGCTGTTCGCCCAGGTGCTCTCGGGCCTGCTCCTGTTCGGCTGGATCATGCCCACGGGCCCGTTCCACGTCCTGTTCGGGTGGGGCAACGCGTTCCCATGGGGCGGCATCCAGGGCGTGCGGTTCCTCCACAACGTGATGACCTTCCTGTTCCTCGCGTTCATGGTTCACCACGTGTACTCGGCGGTCCTGATCGACATCGAGGAGCGCAACGGCGTCCTCTCGTCGATGTTCTCCGGGTACAAGAACATTCGGCGCGGCCGCACCGTCGAGTCGCTGGGCCTGGTCGGGGCAGCCCCCGAGGAGCAGGCCGCGGACGAGGACGCGTAGGCCGATGCACGAGGCAGGGCTGCTCGCCGCCGCCATCGCCCAGGCCCTGGCGGCGGCTCCGCCCGACACGACGACGGGCTCCGGCGGGGCCGGGGCTCGTCGGCCCGTGGCCGTGGCGATCCGGGTCCACGACCCGGTCCACATCGGCGTGGACGCCGCCCAGATGCACGCGGAGCTCGCCCTCCGCGCGCGAGGGCTCCACGACGTGCCCGTCGAGGTGACCGCCGACCCGGTGGCCTGCCCGATGTGTGACGTCCCCAACGACGTCCAGCCGGACCACCCGTTCTGCGAGGCCTGCGGCTGGCCGCTGCCGGACCGAGGGGGCGACCAGGTCGAGGCCACCGTCCGCTGGGCGTCGGCGTGACCGGGTCTTGGCCGCGCGGGCGCGCCAGCGCGCCCGTGATCGGCCGCGCGCCGCACGGGGGCGCGGCGTGACCGGGTCCCGGCGGCCCTGCTGGGGTGCCGTCGCGTCCGCGGGCGCGACGACGCAGCGGGAAGACGCGGCGTGACCGGCCGCTACGCCGTGCTCGGGCTGGGAAACCGGCTCGAGTCCGACGAGGCCCTCGGCGGGCTCGTCGTGGAGCGCCTGACCGCGGAGCCCGACCTCCTTGCCGGACTGCCCCAGCCCGACGCCGTGGAGCTGATCGACGGCGGGACCGTGGGCCTCGGGCTCATCCCGTACCTGACCGGCCTCGACGGCCTGGTTGTCGTGGACGTGATCAGCGGCGGGGAGGCGCCCGGCACGCTGATCGACCTCGAGGGTGCCACCCTGATCCGCCACGAGCTCGTGATGAGCGTCCACGACCTCGGCGCCGGTGAGCTCCTCGGCGCGCTCCACGTCATGGAGGCGTGGCCCCGACGGGTCCGCGTCGTGGGCCTGGAGCCGCTGGCGATCGAACTGGGGCTGGAGCTGACGGCGCCCGTTGCCGCGGGTGTGCCTGGGCTGATCGGTCGGATCGTCTCGCACCTCGACGCCTGGCAACGCGAGGACGCGTAGCCGCGGCCCGGGGCCCGGCACCGCCCCCGGCGGTGCGGCTGCCATCGCGGCCCGACCCCGTGGGACCCTCGGCCACCGCGCCCTGGCACCGCCCCCGGCGGTGCGGCTGCGTCGCGGCCCGACCCCGGCGATCCCTCGGCCACCGCGCCCTGGCACCGCCCCCGGCGGTGCGGCTGCCGTCGAGGCCCGACCCCGTGGGGCCCTCGGCCACCGCGCCCTGGCACCG
>JAJXTS010000199.1 GCA_021783595.1 Chloroflexota bacterium
TCGGCACGACGATGTAGGCGGAGCACCCGTACTGGGAGCGGGAGTCGACGTGCCACTTGGTCGGGACGCCGGCGGTGATCGCGGCGTCGGACGGGCCGTAGCCGCCCTCGTCCTGGTAGGTCCGCAGTTCCTGGACCGTCGCAGCGGCGGGGGCGCTCGCCGCGGGCGCGGCGCCCGCGCCAGGCGGCTTGGGCACCACGGTGATCCGGGCCGCGTACATCCCCATCGCGCAGGTGTAGCGGAGCACGCCCGCCGGGAGGGCCGGGAGCCTGAAGGTGTTCGGCCCCATCTTGAGGCTGGCCCGGATGTCGACGCCGGGCGCGAAGATCGACGCCGCGCAGGTGGCGGTGTTCGAGGACACGACCGTCCACTCGAGCGGGTACCCGGCGTAGATGGTGGCGTTCGCGGGGCTGTAGCCGTCGGCGCCCTGGTAGGTGGTGAGGCGCTCGACCCCGTCGGCGCCGAGGATGCCCGGGTCCACGTCGGCCGCGTTGGCGCTGCCCACGATGGTCGGCAGGGCGAACCCCGAGAGGCGGAGCCCCGCGCTCCCGTTGACGGCCGCGAAGCCGATGACGACCACGCCCACCAGCCGCAGGAGCGCGGGCTTGGCGCGCGTGGGGACCACGAGCGGCAGCCCGGCGAGGCCGAGCAGGCCGGGGGCGGTCCCGACCGCGAACGTGCCGAGGAGCGCCGCCGCGTAGACGGGCGAGCCGGTCGAGAGCGCGAAGACCTGGATGGCCTGGGTGAAGCCGCAGGGCAGGAAGAAGGTGAGCGCGCCGAGCGTGGCCGCCCGGGTGTCGGAGTACGCGGCCGCCCCGCCGCCGCCGGCGAGCCCCAGGCGGCGGCCGATGCCCATCGGCAGCGTCGGCGACCAGCCCGCCAGGCGCGGCGAGAGCCCGGTGAGGCGGGTGCCGAGGAGCAGCATCACCGCCGCGACGCCGAGCATCAGCGCCGCGGTGAGCTGCGGCGGCATCGCGACCGACGCGCCGAGGGCGCCGAGCAACGCGCCGAAGGCCGTGTAGCCGGCGATGCGGCCGCCCATCAGCGCGAGGGCCGGCCGCATCTGCGCGGCCTTTCCCGTGTCGGCGGGCCGGCCGGCCTGGTGGGCGGCGGAGAGCCCCAAGACCAGGCCGCCCACGAGCGCCATGCAGGTGGACACGCCCGCCGCGAGCCCGAGCAGCAGCGCGACGAGGACGCCGCCCTTGCTGATGTCCCCGACGGCGCCGGCGAGGTCCCCGATCCCGCTGAGCTGCGCGGCGGCCGCGAGGCCGAGGACGGCCACGGCGCCGGCGCCGGCGGTGCCCCAGACAACCGGGTCGCGTGCGAGCCAGGCGTCGCGGCCGACGAGGTAGCCCGCCTCGTTGATGGCGCTCTCGATCGATGCTGCGGCCACCGGCGCGGAGCACTCGACCGTGACCCGGCCACTCACCGCGGAGGCGCTGACGCGCTCGACGCCCGCCAGGCGCCCGACGAACTTGCCGATGCGGGCCTCGCAGGAGCGGCAGGTCATGCCCTTGACCGGGAAGGTCATCGACACGGTGCCCGCGCCGGTGGGCGCCGCCTTCGGCGCCGCGGGCCGGGCGCGCAGGCCCATGCGGACCTCGCGCAGCTCCACCGCGCGCCGGTGCAGCTCCTCGGCCTCGGTGAGCTCGGGCTCGCCGGCGGCTGGGGCGATCGGCGAGACGGCCCGCGCGTCGGTGCGGGCCGATGCGACGCTCGTGGTCTGGGCGCGGGCCCGGCTCCGGCGGCGGGACATCAGGACGCTGGCTCCTCGTTGACGGCGGCCCGCGTCGGCGGGCGGTCACCCAAGGTTCGGCCAACGCCGTCCCGAAGGCCATGGAGGCCCGGACAAGGGTTCGTCAAGACTTGGTCAAGACGGGGCGCCCGCACGCTCATGACGCGGCGGCGGCCGGCCACGGGCGCCGCGCCCGGAGCAGCGCAACGAGCCAGGCAGCCCCGCCCACCGCGATCGCCACGGCGATCACCTGTGCCACCTTGAGCCCGGCCAGGACCACGACGTCGTCGCGCAGGAAGAAGAGTCCGAACCGGATCGCCGCATTGCCGAGCAGGTAGGCGGCGGCCGTCGCGCCTGGTCCCAGGCGCTCGAGGCGGCCGCGCCCGAGCCACAGGGCGACCGCGAGCAGGCCGAGGGCAACGGCCTCGTAGAGCTGCGTCGGCGCCAGCGCCACGCCCTGCGGGGCCATGGCGCCCGGGTTGGAGTAGACGACCGCGAGTGGCCCCGACGTCGGGAGGCCGTAGGAGTCGCCCCCGATGAGGCAGCCGATGTGGCCCACCGCCTGCCCGGCGGCCGCTGCCGGGGCCGCGATGTCGGCGGCCCGCCCGAACCCGACGCCGCTGCGCCGCGCCCAGACGGCCAGCCCGAGCAGGCCCGCGATGAGCCCGCCGTAGAACGACAGGCCGCCCTGCCAGATCGCGAACAGGTGGAGCGGGTGCGCCGCGATGTCGGGCAGGCCGTTCTGGAGGACGTACAGCACCCGCCCGCCGGCGAGCGCCGACACGCCGACCCACAGGGCGGCGTCCTCGACCAGGCCTGCGGCGAGGCCGGCCCGCCGCGCCCCGGCGAGCGCGATCGCGACTGCGACCACGATGGCGAGGGCGACGAACAGGCCGTACCAGCGGATCTCGACCCCGCCGATGGAGAGCGCGACGGGGTCGAGCCCGATGGGGAGGAGGAGCATCAGGGGCGGCCGAGGAGGCGGCCGAGCAGGCCGCGGTCCGAGCCGGGCGGGAGCACCTCGGCGGCGGACATGTCGGCCTCGTACCCGGCGGCGGCGACCGCCGCCGCGAGCGTCGCGCTCGACACCAGCGCGGGCTCGCGGCGGACTGTCGCGGTCTCGTGCCGCAGGTCGACGGACACCTTCGCGACCCCGGGCACCTTGCCGACCGTTCGCACGATCCGGTTGACGCAGGAGCCGCACGTCATCCCGCGGACCGGGAAGCGGACGAGCTCGAGCTCGCCGATCGGCGCGCTCACATCGACACCATCAGCCCGAAGCTCATGGCGATGATCGCGAGCGCAATGCCGGCCTTGACCCAGGGCGAGTTGGCGCGGTTCCACCGGCCGATCTGGCCCAGGACCCGCCGGTTGCTGACCGCGAGGAGCATCGCCACGAGGGGCACGATGAACGCGATGTTGTACAGGGCCAGGAGTGCGAGCCCCGTGGCCCCTCCGCCCGACGCGTGCAGGACCGCGGTGATCTGGAGGTACATCGCACCGGAGCACGGGACCGTGCAGATCCCGACGAGCACGCCCGCGAGCAGCATCCCGCCGAGCCCGCCCCGCTCCATCGCCTTCCGCATCCGGCCGTGCGTGCCCGACGGCGCCATCATCGAGGGGCCGACGCCCGGCAGGATGGCGTCCTTGAGCATCCAGAGGGCCATTCCGAGCGCGATGACCGAGGCGACCCTGGCGACGAGGTGATCGCGGCCCATCCAGCCGAGGAACGACAGCAGGCCCACGCCGATGACGAAGTAGGTGACGAACACGGCGCCCACGTACAGGGAGCCGGCACCGAGCAGGCGGCGCCGCGCCTCGGCTGTCGGCGAGCCGCTCGCGGTCACCGCGTTGACCAGAGTCAGGGTGAAGGTCGCGAACAGGACGAGCAGGGCGAAGGCGCAGGGGTTGAACCCATCGAGGAAGCCCGCCGCGAGCACCGCCGGGATGGTGAGCCCACCGAACGCGCCAGCCTCGAACGGAACGGCGAGCACGTAGGCGGACGCGGCGGTGCCGACGACCGCGAGCATCGCGGCGAGCGCGAGCGCGGGCAGCGGCCAGCCCGCGACGGTGCGGTGGGTGGGGGTGGGCAGCGCCCCAGCCTCGGCGGTCACGCCGCCGACGCCCCGATCGAGGCCGACGCCGGCTTGACGACGATCTTGCCGTGCATCTGGGGGGCGTCCTTGCCGCCGCAGCAGGTCTCGCACCAGACGTCGTAGGTGCCGGGCTTGTCCGGGACCGTCCACGTGACCATCTTGGTGCTCTCGGCCGGGAGCGACTCCGACAGGCCGAGGTCGGGCGAGA
>JAJXTS010000034.1 GCA_021783595.1 Chloroflexota bacterium
GCGGCCGCTCGTCACGGTCGGGCGGACCGGCCCACGACAATCGGCCCTACGCAAGCAGGAACGCGACGTGCACCCTGACGCGGATGGGAGAGCGCCGTCCTTCGCGGTCACCGGCCGGGGCACGAACGCTGTGAGCGCGCCCCGGGCGGGCTGGAGGGTGACAGGGTGAGCGCCTACCGCTACGACCCGCTGCTGTGGCCCACGCTCGGGTCCGCCGCGTTCATCGGGGGGATCGCGCTGTACCTCTGGCGGCGGCGCGCCACCACGAAGGGTGCGCGCCCGCTCGCCCTGGTCGCCTTGCTGCTGGCGCTGTGGTGCCTCGGCGGCGCGGCGGAGGTCGCCGCGACCGACATCGCCACGCAGCGGGCCTGGTTCCTCGTCCGCGACACGCTGACGCTCCCGAGCGTGGTCCTGGCGTTCTGGTTCGCCCTCGAGTACGCGGGGCTCGAGCGCGCTCTGACCCGTCCCGTCGTCGCCGTCCTCGCCAGCGTGACGGCCGCCCACGTCGGGCTCGACCTCCTCGGCGGCGGCGCCCTGACATGGAGCAGCGTGTGGTGGAACGGCGGGCAGGTCCAGGGCACGCGCACGCCCCTGGGCCTGGTGTTCGCCGGGGCGGTGGTGCTCATGTTCGTCCTGTCGACGGCCGTCCTCCTCCTCCTGTTCGTCCGCTCCCCGGCCCATCGCACCCCCGTCGCGCTGATCCTGGTGGGCCAGACGGCGATCCGCGTGCTCTATCCGATCGGCGTCTTCAACATCGTGTACGTGCCGAACATCGTGTCGGGCGTGGTGGGCTTCGACTGCGTGGCGGTGATGTACGTGGTCGCCCTGTTCCGCTTCCGGCTGTTCGACCTCGTGCCGGTAGCACGCGAGACCATCCTCGCGCGCATGCCCGACGCCCTCCTCGTGATCGACGCCGTCGGCCGGATCGCCGACGCCAACGAGGCGGCGCTGCGCCTGCTCGGGCGGGACCGGCACCGCGTGGTCGGGCTGCCGGCGGCAGCGACGCTGGCGGCTGCCCCTGACCTGGCGCGCTGCGTGGCCCAGGGCGAGGCCTCCGGCGAGGCGTCGTACCAGGCGGAGGGCGGCCCGCGCACCTGCCAGGTCAGCAGCACGCCGCTCACCGACTGGCAGGGGCGGCCGATGGGGCGGCTCGTCCTGCTCCACGACATCACCGCGCTGCGGCGAATCGAGGCGCAGCTCGTCGACCAGGAGCGGGCGCTCGCGGCCGCGGCGGAGCGCGGGCGGCTGGCCCGCGAGCTGCACGACGGCCTGGCCCAGGACCTGTGGCTGGCGAAGCTCAAGGTCACGCGCCTCGCGGCGCAGCCAGAGCTCGGCCCCGAGGCGCGTGCCCTCACCGAGGAGGTCACCGCGGCGGTGGACGCGGGGATGGCCGAGGCGCGCGAGGCGGTGGCCACGATGCGGGCGCCGGGCGCGGCGGACGGGTCGCTGCGTGAGCTGCTGGCGCGCTCGCTCGAGTACTTCGAGGACCGCTTCGGGCTGTCCGTCGAGTTCGACTGCTGCGCGGACCTGCCGGCCCTGCCGTCGCGTGCCGAGGCCGAGACGCTGCGCATCGTGGGGGAGGCCCTCACCAACGTCCGGCGCCACGCCGACGCCACGGTGGTGCGGGTCCGCGGCAGCATCGACGACGGCCGCCTCGTGCTGGAGGTCCGCGACAACGGGCGGGGCTTCGACCCCGGGGCGGCGGGCGACGGCAGGTTCGGCCTCGCCGGGATGCGCGAGCGCGCGGCACAGATGGGCGCCGAGCTCGAGATCGAGTCCGCGCCGCAGCAGGGGACGCGCGTGCGCCTGCGCGTGCCGGTCGCCGTCGCGCCGGCCGCCGCCGCGCCGGCAGCGGAAGCGGGCACGGCATGACGACGAACGCCCCCCGCGCGCGGGTGCGGGTCATGATCGTGGACGACCACCCGCTGCTGCGCAGCGCCGTGCACCAGGCCCTCACCGCGGCCGACCTCGAGGTGGTCGGCGAGGCGGCGAGCGCCGAGGACGCGCTCGAGCTCGCGCCGCGGCTGCGGCCCGACGTGCTCCTCGTCGACATCGAGCTGCCCGGCATGGACGGGGTCGCGCTGGTGCGCGAGCTCGCGCCACGGCTGCCCGCCACGCGCATCGTGATGCTCACGGCCTCGCACGAGGACCGGCACGTGCTCGACGCGATGCGCTTCGGCGCGGCGGGCTACCTCAGCAAGGACCTCTCGATGGAGGGGCTGGCGCGCGCCGTGCGGGCCGCCTGGGAGGGCGAGCTCGCCATGTCCCGCCTGACCGCGGCCCGGCTCGTGGACCGGCTGGTCGAGGCCGCGCGCTCGGGCGCGCCCGTGCCGCCCGGCGCCGACCCGGCGCTCGCCACGCTCACGCCGCGGGAGGCGGAGGTGCTCGGGCGGCTCGCCGAGGGGCTGACGGACCACGAGATCGCCCAGGCCCTGACGCTCTCCCCGCGCACGGTTGAGATGCACGTCAGCAGCGTGCTGCACAAGCTCGGGGCGCGGAACCGGGCCGAGGCGGCCCGCCGCTATCGGGCAGCCGGCGGCTGACCGGCCCCGGACCCCGCCGGCACGGCCGTCTCGACCGCCTCGACCGCCTTGGCGGACGCCCGTGCCGCGGCGATCTCCGCCCAGAGCAGCCGCGGCCCGGCCACCTGCAGGGCCACGCCGTGGCCGTCGCGCAGGACTAGGAGGAGCCGCCCGCCCGAGACCACGACGTCCGCGATCGCGTCGAGCGGGACCGTGATGGCGAGGCGCCCCACCAGCACGAGGCGCCGCGAGGTCACGTATAGCTCGCCGGCCACGCCGGGCGCGACCCGCTCGCCGGGGGCGGGCTCGCGGCGGTCGAGCAGCGCGTCGTGGCGCACCGCGACCAGTCGCTCGCCCGGCTCGAGGAGCGGCGCGATCCGCTTGTCGGGCTGGAGCGTCGGCAGCCCGTCGCGGCGGAACCGCAGGCGCGCCTCGTCGGCCGCCGCCTGGTCCGCGGCAGCCCGCTCCACGATGTCGCCAGCGTCCGCGAGCGCCGCCGGCGGCCCGTCCCGGCCCGTCGGGTCGATCGCGAACCGCGCGTCGGGTCGGTCCGTGAGCTCCATGCGGGGACTGTAGGGCCAGCCCCGGCCGCCGCCATCCGTGACAGTACGGGGGCGGATACGGTAGCCCGGCCCCGTACACGGTGCTGCGATGCCGCACCGACCCCCGTACCGGTACGCATGACGCTCGGGCCCACTCGGGCGAACGTGGAAGCGACGGCGGGAGGCGACGACGCACGGTCCACACACAGGCCGCCGGGGCCGTGCCGAGCCACTGGCGAGACCGACCCGCCGTGAGCGTCCGGGAGGGACGAATTCGTGAGAAGCAGACTGGTCGTGGCACTTGCCGCGGCATTCCTCTTGCTGGCGGGGGTGCCCGCCGCGGGCGGGCCCGCCGCCCGGACCCTGGCCGCCACGGGCTGCCAGGCGACCGACAACCTGGTCCAGAACTGCGGCTTCGAGAGCGGGCTGGATCACTGGACCGCGAGCGAGCCCGCGAACGCGGCGACCACCGCCGATGTCCCCGACAGCTGGGGCGGCGCGGTCGGGCCCTATGAGGGCTCCTACGCCTTCGCGGGCAGCACCGATCCGACCAGCACCACCGATGGCGCCACGCTGACCCAGACCTTCACGCCGGCGGACGGCGTCGCGTACCGGGCGAGCTTCTGGTACATGGGCGGCGACGCCGGGCTCGCCGGAAGCTGGCTGGAGGCCTCGCTCACGTACGGGACCCAGACCGTCGATCTCGCCTACAACCACGGCTCCGGCTACACGAACACGTGGAACGAGCAGTGGAGCACCTTCGTCGGGACCGGCGAGACGGCCACCCTGACCATCCGCTACTACAACCAGACCGACCGCTGGTACCTCGACGGCGTCGCCGTCGTCCCGTCCGGGGCGACCGTCCCGGATGCCCCCACGATGAATGCCGGCGCAGCGGTGGCGGAGGGCGCCGGCGCGATCGGCATGAACTGGACCATGCCGAACAACGACGGCGGCCTCCCGATCACCGGCTACAACGTGTACGCGGGCCTCGCCAGCGGCGCGGAGGACTACGCGGCGCCGCTGAACGGCGCGACGCCCGTGGCCGACACGGTCTACACGGCGACGGGCCTGACGGGCGGGCAGACCTACTACTTCACCGTCACGGCCGTCAACGGCCTGGGCGAGAGCCTTCCGTCCGGCGAGACGCAGGCGATCGCGATCGACGTGCCGGGCGCCCCGACCGGGCTCCAGGCGGTCGCGGGGGACGGCTCGGTGACGCTGTCCTGGACGGCCCCGGCGGATACCGGCGGCGCGACGATCGGCTACTACCAGGTCTACCTCGGCGCCTCGGCCGGGACGCTCGGCCTGCAGACCTGGGTGGATGGGAACGTGGTCACAGCCACCATCAGCAACCTCACGAACGGTCAGGCCTACTGGTTCGCGGTCAGTGCCATCAACTCGATGGGCGAGGGCGCGCTCTCCGATGCGGTCTCCGCGACGCCCACGAGGCCCGTGTCCGCGCCCTCGGCCCCGGCGCTGTCGCTCGGGAGCGTCGACAACGGGTCGATCAGCGTGACCTGGGCGGCCCCGACCGACGACGGCGGGTCCGCCATCACCGGCTACAACGTCTACGCATGCACGACGTCCGGCCCGTGCACGAACAGGCGCAACTCGGCGCCCCTGCCGGCCGACGCCTCCGGCTACACGATCGACAATCTCGCCCCCAACGGGGACACGTACTACGTCACGGTGACGGCGCTCAACAGCGCCGGCGAGAGCGGTCCGTCGAACGAGGTGTCCGCGATGCCGGTGCTCCTGCCGGCCGCACCGACCGGCGTCAGCGCCACCACCGCGCCCGTCGGCAGGCGGGACCTGTCCGCCACGGTGACCTGGACCGATGACGCCTCCGCCGCGGGCATCGACAACCACACGGTCTATGTCTACGCGTACCGGGCAGGGAGCAAACGCAACCCCGCGGGCACCTACCGGCTCGTCGGCTCGTACGTCACCAGCAGCAGCAGCCCCAGCTACGAGGTCACCGGCCTGTCGTCGGGGAAGACCTACGCGTTCACGGTGAGCGCGCACAACCCCGCAGGCTGGAGCGCGGAATCGACGTACTCGGACCCCGTTCCCTGACGTCCGCCCCTCGCCACGTCGCGTCGGCCCCGGCCCCGAGCCGGGGCCGACGGCGTTGCCGCAGCGCTGGCTGCGTCCGCGCCGCCCGGGCGCGACGCTCAGGCCTCGAGCTCGCAGCCCGCCCGGACGCAGTCGTCCGCGAACCGCTCGAGGGCCCCCTCGTCGGACGCGCAGGCCCGGACCAGCGTCATCACCCGGTCCGCGCCCGCGTCGGCGTACGCCCGCAGGAGGTCCACCCGCGGCTGGCCCTCGGGCTCGGACTGCGGCCGGCCGATGTTGACCGACAGGCGGAGGGTCCGCGGCGAGCGGCCCACCTCGTCGCAGCGCGAGTCGATGACGGGCCGCGCCTCCGCCACCTCCCGCGGCGAGAGCCAGTCGAGGTTCAGCTCGTCCGCGTAGCGCGCGGCGAGGCGCCAGGTGCGGTTCGGCCCGTTGCCGCCCACCAGGATCGGCACCCGGGGGTGCTGGAGCCCGCGGGGCACGTTGATGGCGTCCTCGACCCGGGCGGTGGGCCCGACATAGGTCGCCCGGTCCGGCCCGAGCATTCGCGTCGCGATCTCGAGCGCGTCCTCGAGGGCCGCCATGCGCTCGCCGATCGGCGGGAAGCCCCAGCCGTAGGCGGTGTACTCGTCCCGCTTCCAGCCGGCGCCGATCCCCAGCTCCGCGCGCCCGCCCGAGACGACGTCGAGCGTGGCGATCATCTTCGCGACGAGCGCAGGGTTGCGGTACCCCGCGCACAGCACCAGGTGCCCCAGCCGCACGCGTGCCGTCTCCGCGGCCAGCGCGGACAGCCCCACGAACGCCTCGAAGGTGATCTCGTCGGTGGGCTCGGGCTCGGTCTGGACGTGGTCGAACAGCCAGATGGAGTCGAACCCGAGCACCTCGGCCTCGTGGGCGACGGCCACCGTCCGCGCCCACGCGCGCGTCGGCTCCCAGCCGTCGTACTCGCCGGTCCAGCCCTGGGGAACGATGATCCCGACGCGCATCGCGACGCCTCCTTGGTGACGGTCAGGCGACCTCGCTGCCGCGAGCGGCCGGGCGGGCCAGCCGCCGGCCGGGCCCGGCGCGGCGGCCAGACGGGCCGCGGCGCCGACCCTAGCGGCGCTCGAGGATCGGGCGGGCCTTCTCCGGGTTGTCCACGACGAACGCGAAGGTGGCCCGGTCGCTCCAGCGGCCGATGAACAGGTGGCCGAGGACGTTGACGCCGGCGTCCGAGAGCTCGCGCGCGATCCGGGCCATCCCGCCCGGCCGGTCGTCCACCTCGGCCAGCAGCGACTCGCCCTCGAGGAAGGTCCAGCCACCCTCCTCCAGGACCCGGCGGGCCGCCTCGTCATCGGCCGTGGTCATGATGAAGTGGCCGACGTCGCCCAGGCCGCCGCCGCCGATCGCCCGCAGGTCCACGCTGCGCGCCGCGAGCTGCTCGGCCAGGCGAGCCATCTCGCCGGGCTTGTTCTGCACCTGGATGACGAACTGCTTCGGCATGCGGGGCCTCCGGGCGGCGCGAGCGCCGCTGGTTGAGACGGGGTTCGGCTGGGACTTGAGTGTCGCACGGGTCAGGGCGAGCCGCGAGGCCGCGCGTCCCGTTTCGGGGCCCTGCCGGGCTCGGCCCGCGCTATCCCCGCCGCAGGGCGACGGCGCGCCGGTAGGCCTCCAGGTAGCGGGGCGCGGACCCGGTGTCCCAGCGGAAGTCCGCGGCCATCGCCCGGTCGCGGAGGGCTGCCCAGGCGACGGGATCCGCCCGAAGCCGCGAGGCCCGCCCGACCGCCGCGACCAGCGCCGACGGGGTGGCCGCGTCGAACACGAAGCCCGTCCCCTCCCCCGGGTGCTCGTCCACGTCGAGCACCGAGTCGGCGAGGCCGCCCGTCCGGCGCACCACCGGCGGGGTGCCGAAGCGGAGCGCGATCATCTGGCCCTGGCCGCAGGGCTCGAAGCGCGACGGCATGAGGAACAGGTCCGAGCCCGCGTAGATGCGCCGCGCCATCTCGCGGTCGAAGCGCTCGATCAGCGCCACCCGCCGCGGGTCGGCCGCGGCCAGGGCCCGGAACGGATCCGCGAGCGAGGCGTGCCCGCTGCCCTGGACGATGATCCGCGCGCCGGCCGCCAGCAGGTCCGCGGCGCCGTCGGCCAGCAGGTCGAAGCCCTTCTGCGGGTCCATCCGGCCGATCATCCCGAGCACGGGCCCGTCGTCGTCGGGATCAAAGCCCACGCGCGCGAGGAGGTCCGCGCGGCTGGCGGCCTTGCCGGCCGGGTCGTCCCGGGAGTAGGGCGCCGCCAGCACCGGGTCCGTTGACGGGTCCCACACGTCGGGGTCGATGCCGTTGAGGATGCCGAAGAAACGGTCCCCCAGCCCGCGCAGCGTGCCGTCGAGGCCCATGCCGAACGCGGGCGTGAGTGCCTCGGCCGCGAAGCCGGGCGACACGGTGTTGGCCAGCTCGCTGCGCTCGATCGCGGTGCGCAGCAGATCGACGCCGTCGGGGTTCGGGCCCGCCAGCGGGTCGTCGCGCCGGATGCCCAGCTGGCCCAGGCCGTCGTTGCCCACCCAGCCGTGGTAGGCGAGGTTGTGGATCGTGACGATGGCGGCCATGTCGGCGAAGAACGGATCGCCGGCCGCCTCGCCGCGGGCGCGCTCGAGGAGCGCGGGCCCGGCGTGCCAGTCGTGGGCGTGGAGCACGTCGAGCGGCGTGCCGTCGCGGCGGAGCGCAGCCAGCGCGACCCGGCAGAAGACCGCGAACCGCCACGGGTCGTCGGGGTGGTCGTAGAACCCGTCACGGTCGAACGCCGCGGGCACGTCCACCAGCCGGAGACGGTAGCCGTTGGCCGCGACGTTCACGATCCGGGCGGTGACGATGCCCGCCCCGCGCGGGTCCGGCACCTCGAGCGGCGCCTCCGCCACCGCGTCGGGCGGCACCGGGACGGAGCGGTAGCGCGGCAGCAGGACGTCCACGGGTGCGCGCAGCTCACCGCCCGCCTCGGGCAGGCGGCCGAGAGACCGGGCGAGGGCGTCCACGACGTCGGCCAGGCCGCCGGTCTTGGCCCAGGGCTCGCATTCGGCGGCGAGCAGCGCGACACGAAGGCTCATGGTCGGATCGTAGCGAAGCGCACCCCCGCCCCGGCGGCAGGTAAACCGGTTCACGCCACCGGGCCGGTGCCTCTATTATGGGCGACCTGATGGAACCCCTCGTCGAAGTCCCCGTCGCGCCTGGCGCGCACTTCCTTCTGCCGCCCAAGCTCGAGGGTCTCCGCCGGATGGCCTACAACCTGTGGTGGAGCTGGCACCCGCGGGCGCGCGTCCTGTTCTCGCGGATCGACGCGGGCGGCTATGCCCGCCACCGCAACCCCGTCCCCGTGCTCGCGGGGCCGGTCGCCTGGCCGCAGCTGCTGGAGAACCCCGCGTTCGTGGCGGAGTACACCTCGGTCCTGCGCGAGTTCGACGAGTACATGGCCAACGGCGCCGACCACTGGTTCGCGCGGACCCACGGCGAGCGGCTCAAGGGGCCGATCGCCTACTTCTGCGCCGAGTACGGGTTCCACGAATCGCTGGGCATCTACTCGGGCGGCCTGGGCATCCTCGCCGGCGACCACATGAAGACCGCGTCGGACATGGCGCTGCCGCTGGTCGGCGTGGGGCTGCTGTACCGCAACGGCTACTTCCGCCAGACGATCGACGCGGACGGCCACCAGGAGCACGCCTATCCGGACTACGACCCGGCGCAGCTGCCGATCCAGCGGGCCGTCGACCGGTTCGGCCAGCCGCTGACCGTCACCGTGGAGCTCCCCGGCAGGGACCTGCACGTCGCGGTCTGGGTGGCGCAGGTGGGCCGCGTGCCCGTGCTGCTGCTGGACACCGACCTGCCGGACAACGACGACTCCGACCGGCCGATCACGCACATCCTGTACGTCCGCGGCCGCGAGATGCGCCTCCACCAGGAGCTGGTGCTGGGCGTCGGCGGCGTCCGCGCCCTGCGGGCCCTCGGGATCGCCCCCGCCGTCTGGCACCTCAACGAGGGTCACTCCGCGTTCCTGCTCGCCGAGCGCGCCCGGGAGTACATCGGCGGGGGCGCCTCGCTCGACGACGCGTGGGCCGCCGTGCGCCAGGACTCGGTGTTCACCATCCACACGCCGGTGTCCGCGGGCAACGAGCGCTTCGACGCGGACCTGGTCCGTCGCGTGGCTGGCCCTCTGCTCGACGGCGACGGGCGGCCGAACACGGGCGGCGTCGGCCTGGGTGCGGTGCTCGAGCTGGGCCTCGGCGTGGAGCAGGACCGATCCCAGTTCGACATGACCGCGTTCTCGCTGCGGCTGACCGGCGGCGCCAACGCCGTCAGCCAGCTCCACGGCCACACCGCCAACGCCACCTGGCAGGGCATCACCCCGCACGAGATCCTGAGCCTCACCAACGGCGTCCACACGCCCACCTGGCTGGGCCAGCCGATCCGGGACCTGCTCGAGCGGCGGACCGACGCGGACTTCGACGCCATGGACGACGCCCACGAGGCGGACCGCTTCTGGGAGCGCATCGCGGCCGTTCCCGACGAGGACCTGTGGGAGGCGCACCAGCGCCAGAAGCTGGAGCTCTCGATCTTCGCCCGCAGCCGGCTGCGCAACCAGTTCGCCCGTCACGGCGAGGCCCCCTCCACCCTCGAGGAGCTCGAGGAGGTCCTGGACCCGGGCGTGCTCACCATCGGGTTCGCGCGGCGGTTCGCCACGTACAAGCGCGCTTCGCTGCTGTTCACGGACCTCGACCGGCTCGCCCGGATCGTGTGGGACCCGGAGCGCCCCCTGCAGGTCATCTTCGCGGGCAAGGCGCACCCCGCCGACCGTCCGGGCCAGGGCGTCATCCAGGACATCTTCGGCCGCTCCCGGAGCCCCAAGCTCCGAGGCCGGGTGTTCATCATGGAGGACTACGACATCCGGATCGCCCGGTTCCTGGTCCAGGGCGTGGACGTCTGGCTCAACAACCCGCGCCGGCCGCTGGAGGCGTCGGGCACCTCGGGGATGAAGGCGGCCGCCAACGGCGTGCTCAACCTGTCGGTGCTCGACGGCTGGTGGGACGAGGGCTGGACCGGCGACAACGGCTGGGCCATCGGCGGGCGCAACACCAATCCCGACGAGGGCGCCCAAGACTGGGCCGACGCGCAGGACCTGTACCGGATCCTGGAGCAGGAGCTCATCCCCGCCTATTACGACCGCAACGAGGACGGCGTCCCGGAGCGGTTCGTCCAGCTCATGCGCAACTCGATCGCCAGCTCGATCTGGCGGTTCTCCACCACGCGCATGCTCCACGAGTACGTGGAGCGGCTGTACCTGCCCGCCGCCGGGGCCCAGATCGCGGCGTCCGGCGCTCGCCGGGGCTGACCCGGCCGTCGCCCGGCCCCCACGGAGGACATCGTGGCCCCGCGGATCTCGCTCGCGTTGGCGATCCACAACCACCAGCCGGTCGGCAACTTCGGCTGGGTGTTCGCCCAGGTCTACGACGAGGCGTACCTGCCCATGCTCGAGGCGCTCGAGCGCCACCGCGGCGTGCGCCTGTCCCTCCACTACACGGGCCCGCTGCTCGAGTGGCTGGCGGCCGAGCGGCCGGCGTTCCTCGAGCGGCTCGGGGCACTCGTGCGCGGCGACCAGGTGGAGCTCCTCGGCGGCGGCCTGTACGAGCCCATCCTCGCCTCGCTCCCCGAGCACGACCGGATCGACCAGCTCGCGCGGATGGCGGCGCGGCTGGAGGGGATCACGGGCCGCCGGCCCAAGGGCGCGTGGCTCGCCGAGCGCGTGTGGGAGCCGGACCTGCCCACGTCGCTGGTGAGCGCCGGCTACCAGTGGACCATCCTCGACGACCAGCACTTCCGCGCCGCGGCGATCCCCGAGGCGAACCTGTGGGGCGCCTACACCACGGAGGACCAGGGGCAGCTGCTGTCGGTCTTCGGCACCGAGCAGGGCCTGCGGTACCGGATCCCGTTCGGCACGGTCGAGTCGGTGATCGACTACCTGCGCGACCACGCGACCGAGGGCGGCGAGCGCGTGGGCATGATGGGCGACGACGGCGAGAAGTTCGGCGCGTGGCCCACGACGCACGCGCACTGCTGGGGCGACGGCCGCTGGGTGGACCGCTTCTTCGAGGCGCTCGAGGCCAACGCGTCCTGGCTGTCCACCGTGACGCCGTCGGAGTGGCTCGAGCGCGAGCCGCCGATCGGCCGGGTCTACGTCCCCACGTCCTCGTACATGGAGATGGGCGAGTGGGCCCTGCCGGCCGACGAGACCGTGGTGTTCCACGGGCTGCTCCACGAGGCGATCGAGCGGCACAAGCCCGATGCGCGCTGGCTGCGCGGCGGGTTCTGGCGCAACTTCCAGGTCAAGTACCGCGAGGTCAACGACCTCCACAAGCAGATGCTCCGGGCGTCGGGCAAGGTGGCGGCCATGCCCGACGGGCCCGCCCGGGCCGCCGCGCTGGACCACCTCCACCGCGGCCAGTCCAACGACTGCTACTGGCACGGCCTGTTCGGGGGGATCTACATCTCGCACATGAGGCTCGCCACGCTCGAGCACCTGATCGCGGCCGAGGACGCCGCCGACGCCGTGCTGGGCACGCTGCGCGAGGCGAGGCTCGCGGACCTCGACATGGACGGCCGGCCCGAGGTGTACCTCGCCGAGCGGGGCCAGGTGGTGACCGTGAAGCCCAACGAGGGCGCGGGCATCGGCGCCTGGGATGTGCGGGCCGCGCGCCACGCGCTGGCGGCCGTCCTGCGGCGACGGCCCGAGGCGTACCACGAGACGCTGCGCGCCCACGACGCGAAGGCCGCGCGGCCGGCGGCCGACACCGGTGCCGGCGGCGCCCCGGCATCGATCCACGACATCGTCATGACCAAGGAGGCTCGCCTCTCGGACCACCTCCACTACGACGACCACGAGCGGCGGTCGGCGCTCGTCCGGTTCCTGGACCCCGGGGCCACCCCGGAGCAGTACGCGACCGCGCGCGAGCGCGAGGTCGGCGACTTCCGCGACGGCGAGTTCACGGTGGACCACCTCGCCCCCGGCCAGGTGTCGCTGTCACGCGAGGGCGACGTCCTGGGCCAGCCGGTCGGGCTGTCCAAGACGATCCGCCTCGGGGGCGGTCGGCTCGACCCCGAGCTCATCGCGGAACTGGAGCTGCACCACCGCGGCACGGAGCCCGTTGAGGCGCGCCTGGGGCTGGAGTTCGGGATCCACCTCCTGGGCGGCGGGGGCAACCCGTCGGCCTGGTACGACCTCCGCGGCGAGCGGACCGCGCACGACGGCTCCGGCACCGCGCGCGGCGTGGACGCCATCGGCTTCGGCAACGACTGGGTGGCGGTGGCGGTGACCGCCCGGCCCGAGCCCGCTGCCGACGCATGGTGGAGCCCGATCGAGACGGTCTCTAACTCCGAGTCGGGCTTCGAGCGCGTGTACCAGGGCTCGGCGCTGCTGCTGTCGTGGCCGGTGCGCCTGGAGCCCGGGGCCGCGCGGCGGTTCGCGGTGCGCCTGAAGGTCGCCGTGGCCCGGGACCGCGATGCCGAGGAGCGCGCCGCCCGAGCCTGACACGAGCGGCGCGGCGGCAGTACCGTGTGGCGTCATGACCCGCGGCCGGCTCGTCGTCCACGCGCACTTCTACCAGCCCACGCGCGTTGACCCGTTCACCGGCGAGCTGCCGGCGGACGTCGCGGCGGCCCCGTACCGAGACTGGAACGCCCGCATCACCGCCGAGTGCTACCGGCCGAACGCCGAGCACGGATCGCTGGCCCGGGCCTCCTGGGACCTGGGGCCAACCCTGTCGCACTACCTCGCGGACAACGCGCCGGACGTCCTCGCGGGCTTCGCCCGGGCGGACCGGCTGGGCGGCGGGGAGAACGACGGCCCGGCGATCGCCCAGGCGTTCCACCACTCGATCCTGCCGTACGCGCCGCTCCACGACCGTCGGACCGAGATCCGCTGGGGCCTGCGCGACTTCGAGGCCCGGTTCGGCCGCATGCCCACGGCCATCTGGTTCCCGGAGACCGCCGTGGACCTGTCCACGCTCCGGGTGGCTGCCGAGGAGGGCGTGGCGGGCACGGTGCTCGCGCCCTGGCAGGCGGACACGCCCCACCTCGAGGCCCGGGCCTACCGGGTGGACGTGGGCCAGGGACGCCACATCGCCGTGGCGTTCTACGACGGCGACCTGTCCGGTTCCGTCTCGTTCAACGCCGCGCTCACGTCCGACGCGGAGGCCTTCGCCCGGGACCGCGTCGCGCCGCGCCTCGCGAGCCCGCTCGCGGACGGCAGCGCACCCACCATCGTCATCGCGTCCGACGGCGAGCTGTACGGCCACCACCAGCGCTACCGCGACATGTTCCTCCAGGCGCTGGTGGACCCGGCGCCCGGGACGCCGGACCGCGGGTTCGACGTCGTGACCCTCGCCTCGCTGCTGCGCGAGCCCGGTGGGCGCCCGCACAGGGAGATACGGATCCGGGAGCGCACCTCGTGGAGCTGCCACCACGGCGTGCTCCGCTGGGGCGCCGAGTGCCCCGACGTGCCCGACGGGCGGTGGAAGACGCCGCTCCGGGGCGCGCTCGACCGGCTCGCGGGCGCCATCGACACCGTGACCGAGGCGTTCACGGCCGACCTGCCGGGCCTCGACGACATCTGGCGGGCCCGGGACGGCTACGTGGACGTGGTCATCGGCCTCGTGGCGCCCGAGGACTACGCCGCAGCCTGCCTCGGACCCCACAGCCCCGCCGACGATCGCCGGCGCCTGGCCGCGATCCTCGAGGCGCAGCGCTGGCGCCTCGCGATGTTCGCCTCCGACGGCTGGTTCTGGGACGACCCGATCCGTCCCGAGACCGCCCAGAACCTGCTCGCGGCGGCGCGGGCCGTGAGGATCGTGGACCGGCTCGCGGGCACGAACCTCGAGGGCCGCCTCGTGGACGACCTGTCCGTCCTGCGCTCGCCCGCGGTCGGCAGCGACGGGGCCACCATCTACCGGCACGCGCTCGTGGCGGTCGGCCAGCCGCCGCCGGGCCGGTGACGGGCAGTTGGGCCGGTGGCGGCGCGCGGTCCGCGGCCCTGCGCCCGACGCGGCGGGCCGTCGCGACGCTGGCCCGTTAACGCGCCTGGCCCCCGGCGAACCGGGGGCCAGGTGTCTCGAGCGCCGGAAGGAGGGGGAGGGTCGGCGCCCGGGACGGTCGCGGGTGGTGGGCCGCTACGACAGCGACACCGGGTAGAAGGGGCGGTGCGGGTCGTCCGAGAGATCGCGCGAATCGACGCCGATCTCGGACGCCAGCGCGCCTACCGCGCTGAGAACCAACAGGGCGATGATGGCGAAGATGAGGATTTCCACGGCGCTGCTCGCTTCCGGCCTGGCTGCTGGCGTTGGTATAGTCAACTAGGCCAATCCCGAGGTTAGTTGGACTAGTCAGCTGTGTCAACGAGCCGAAACGGCCCGTCTGCGGCACCCGAAGGACCCGCTGCGTCGGGACCCTTCGCTCCCCGCTCGGCCCCAATCGGACCATCAGGCGCAACCTCCGCCCAGTCGGCCGCGGCCTCCCGCCACGACCTCGACGTCGAGCGCGACTCGGACGTTCCGATCTCGACGCAGATCTTCTGGCAGCTCGCCTACCAGATCGAGTCCGGGCGCCTGCAGCCGGGCACGCGCCTGCCGCCGGTCCGCGAGCTCGGCGCCGCCCTGCGCGTGAACCCGAACACCATCCGGGCGGTGTACCGGCGCCTGGCCGACGGCGGGTTCGTGGAGGGTCGCCACGGGGCGGGCACGCGCGTCGTGGACCGACCCCCGGTCCGACGCGGCTCGGAGGCGCTGACGGGGATCGTGACCGAGACCCTTCGGCGCGCGGCCCAGCTGGGCTTCACGCCGGACGAGGTGGCCCAGGCCACGTTCACGGCCGCCACCGAGCGCAAGCGGCCGGGGCCCCACCTGCGCATCCTGTTCGCCGAGTGCACCACGGCCGACGCGACGGTGGACGCCGAGCGCATCACCGAGGCGTTCCCCGAGCGGCTCGAGGTCATCCCGGTGCTCCTCGACGAGCTCCCCGAGCGCCTGACCAGGTACCACTACGACCTGGTTGCGACGACCACGTTCCACGCCGACGAGGCGCAGGCCTTCGTGGCGGGGCGGGTGCCGGTGGTGGCGATGCTGGTGGGCCCCGGGTACATGGGTCTCGTCCACGAGATCAGCCAGCTGCGGCCCGGCTCCAAGGTCGGCGTGGTGTGCGGCTCCCAGCGCGGTGCCGACAACATCGCGGAGGTGCTCCAGCTCTCCGGCGCGAGCGACGTGAAGCTCCTTTCCGCCGTGGCCCACACGGAAGCCGAGCTGGACCTCGTGGACCGCGAGGCGGACGTCGTCCTGCTCTCGCGCGAGGCGATGGCCCTCGGGCTCGAGAGCCGCTTCGAGCGGCCCGACCGCCTCCGCGAGTGGAGCTACGAGTTCGACCCGGCCGCGTTCGAGATCCTGCGTCGGGCCGTCGAGCGAGTGTCCGCCGGGAGCGACCACGGGGTCGCCGACTGAGTCGCCGCCTGCCGGTCCCGCCCCGCCGGCCCGCCCGGCCCGAGGGTGGCCGCCTCCCGTTCGCGCCCGGGCGAATCGCCGATGGCGCGCGGCGGCGGCCCGAACGGTCGAAACGTGGCCGCGGGAGCTCCCTGCGTGCGACACTTCGGCCATGCGCTCGCTGCCCTACTCGCGGACCGCCCGCCGCCGGTTCCGCCTCGACGCCGTCTCGACACCCCCCGCCCCGGGCGCGGAGCCCGCCGGGCCCGCCCGGCGCCGCCTGGCCGCGAACCTGCCGGCGGCGCGCAGGGTTGTCACGGCCCTCAACGCCACCCTGCCGCCCGGCGCCCCGTCCGCCCAGGCCGGCGAGCTGGCCGCGCTCGAGCTGCTCCACGAGATCTTCCACCTGATGGTCGAGCGCGCGGCCGAGCTGGACCCCGAGGCGTCGATGAGCGCCTCGGCCGGCGCCGTGGCCGCCGCGCTCGGCGAGCGGGAGGCCACGGCCCTGCTCGACGCGGTCGGCGAGGAGTTCCCCGACGTCTTCGGGGCCGACGGCCCGGTCCGCCTCGAGGAGATGCTCCTCGTGCGCATCGCCAACGAGAACCCGGCCGCCCGCCCCCTCGTGCCGCTGGTGGACGACGGCCCGCTCCCCCGCGAGGCGCGTGACGGCTCGATGGCGGCCCTCGAGGCCCACCACGCGGGGCGCCGGCCCATCGGGCCCAACGGCGAGACGCTCGTGGACCTGCTGCGCGCACCGGCCCGCGCCTACCCGACATCGCTCGCCGGCCAGCTGCGCTACGTCCGCGATCACTGGGGGCCGATCCTCGGCGAGCGGCTCGGCGCGCTGCTCGACCGGATGCTCCTCACCCTCGACGTCATCGCCGAGGAGGAGCGCGGCCTGCACCTGCGCTTCGGCGGGGGCGGTTTCGGCGACGCGGGAGGCCGGCCCGACGTTGCGGACCTGTCCGGCCTCGACGCCGAGCCCGAGCGCTTCTCCAGCGACTCGGCCTGGATGCCCCGGCTGGTGCTCATCGCCAAGAGCACGCACGTCTGGCTGGACCAGCTGTCGCAGACCTACGGGCGCGACATCCGCACCCTCGACGCGGTCCCGGACGAGGAGCTCGACCGGCTCGCGCGGTGGGGCGTCACCGGCCTGTGGCTGATCGGGCTGTGGCAGCGCAGCCGGGCCAGCCAGCGCATCAAGGCGTGGCGCGGCAACCCGGATGCGGCGGCATCGGCCTACTCGCTCGACGACTACCGCATCGCGGACGACCTGGGCGGGGAGCCCGCCTGGGAGGTGCTGCGCCACCAAGCGTGGCAGCGCGGGATCCGGCTCGCCTCCGACATGGTTCCCAACCACATGGGCATCGACTCGCGCTGGGTGGCCGAGCACCCCGACTGGTTCCTCTCCCTCCCCCAGCCCCCCTACCCGGCCTACGCCTACACCGGCGAGAACCTGGCGGACCACCCG
Organism: Chloroflexota bacterium; assembly: GCA_021783595.1. Classification (GTDB taxonomy): domain Bacteria; phylum Chloroflexota; class Limnocylindria; order Limnocylindrales; family CSP1-4; genus CAIXZV01. Next base: position 17,098 of record JAJXTS010000034.1, read on the forward strand.
CGGGTCGAGGTCCGGCTCGAGGACCACTACTGGGACAACTCGGACGCCGCGGTCACCTTCGAGTGGCGCGACCGATGGACCGGCGAGCGGCGGTACGTCTACCACGGCAACGACGGCACCAGCTTCCCGTGGAACGACACAGCGCAGTTGGACTTCAGTCAGGCCGCGGTCCGCGAGCAGGTCATCGGGGCCATCCTCGACGTCGCGCGGCGCTTCCCCGTCATCCGCTTCGACGCGGCGATGGTCCTCGCCCGCAAGCACGTGCGCCGGCTGTGGTTCCCCGCGCCGGGCGAGGGCGGCGGCGCCATCCCGTCGCGGGCCGAGTTCGGCACGCTCACGGCGGAGGAGTTCGACGCCGCGATGCCGGGCGAGTTCTGGCGCGAGGTGGTGGACCGAGTCGCCGCCGAGGTGCCCGACACCCTCCTCCTGGCCGAGGCGTTCTGGCTGCTCGAGGGCTACTTCGTCCGCACGCTGGGCATGCACCGGGTCTACAACAGCGCGTTCATGCACATGCTCCGCGACGAGGACAACGCGGGCTACCGGCGGGTGCTCAAGGAGACGCTCGAGTTCGACCCCGAGATCCTCAAGCGCTA
>JAJXTS010000035.1 GCA_021783595.1 Chloroflexota bacterium
TGTCCGGGCCGTCCTACCGCCTGGGCCCCGACCGATTCGAGTCGGTCGCCGCGGCCGTCATCGCCGCGGGCGAGGAGATCAGCCGGCGAATCGGCTGGCGCGGCTAGGACCCCTTCGGCCGGTTCCGCCGGGCTCGACGCCATTCTTGACCTGCCGTGCACAATCGCACCCACGCGCTCGGCCGGAACCGCCTACCCTGTCGTCTTCGCCCAGCCCCGCTGCCGCGTCGGAGGACCATCGCTTCGTGTCCGTCGCTCATTCGCTGCCCGCCCCGCTCGGGGGTCGTCTCGCATGACCTCGACATTCCCCGCCCCGGGCCCCTTCGCGCAGGCCCGCCTCGCTGAGGCGCAGCAGCCCTCCGCGGAGACGGCGATCTCGGTCAAGGGCCTGTGGAAGATCTTCGGGCCCGGCGAGCACAAGATCATCGGCACGCCGTTGGCCGATCTGACCCGCGACGAGCTGCGCCTCGCCACCGGCTCCAACGTCGCGGTCCGCGACGTGAGCTTCGACGTCCGCCCCGGCGAGGTCTTCGTGGTGATGGGCCTCTCCGGCTCGGGCAAGTCCACGCTGATCCGCTGCCTCACCCGGCTCATCGAGCCCACCGCGGGCGAGGTGATGTTCGACGGCGAGGAGATCGGCAAGGCCAGCCAGGCCCGCCTGCGCGACCTGCGCCGCCACCGGTTCTCGATGGTGTTCCAGCACTTCGGCCTGCTGCCGCACCGCCGCGTGATCGACAACGTCGCGTTCGGCCTCGAGGTTCGGGGCGAGCCCAAGAAGGCGCGCCGCGACAAGGCGGCCCAGATGCTTGCGCTGGTGGGCCTCGAGGGCCAGGAGATGCGCTACCCGGACCAGCTCTCGGGCGGCATGCAGCAGCGCGTCGGCCTCGCACGGGCGCTGGCCGTGGATCCCGACGTGATGCTGTTCGACGAGCCGTTCTCCGCGCTCGACCCGCTCATCCGGCGCGACATGCAGAACGAGGTCCTCCGGCTCCACAACGAAGTGGGCAAGACGATGATCTTCATCACCCACGACCTCGCCGAGGCGCTCAAGCTGGGCGACCACGTGGCGATCATGCGCGCCGGGCAGATCGTGCAGATCGGCCGCCCGGAGGAGATCGTGGGGGCGCCGGCCGACGACTACGTCGCGGACTTCGTGCAGGACGTTCCCAAGTCCTACGTCCTGACCCTGGGCTGGATCATGCGCGAGGTCCGCCCCGAGGATCCGCTCGACGGCCCCGCCTACCCGTCCACCACGATCATCCGCGAGGCCGTCCGCGACGTTGCCTGCTCGGACAGCCCCATCCGCATCGTGGACGACGGCAAGCTCGTCGGCGTGGTGGACCGCTCGATGGTCCTGGCGGCCATTGCCGGGACCGAGCCAGAGGCATGACGGCGGCCGCCCTGGCGGCCCGGCCCCGGGCCGCGCTCCGCCTGTCCAAGACCCGGTCGATCCTGCTCCTGTCGGCGGTCGCCGTCCTGCTGTACGTCCTGGCGAACGGGCATCTGACGCTGCCGCTCGACACCCAGACGCCGCTGTTCACTGCCCTCAACTCGTTCCGCGACTGGATGATCGCGAACCGGACCGCGTGGTTCTTCGTGTTCTTCTTCACGCCGGTCCGCGAGGGCACGGCCGGTCTGGTGGACTTCGTCACCGGCTGGCTGACCACGCTCGGGTGGGTCGGCATCGCCGCCATCGCCGGCGCCCTGGGCCTCGTGTTCGTGACCTGGCGGACGGGCGTCGCGGTGGCCGTGGCGCTGGTGCTGGTGGGGCTGCTCGGCGTGTGGGACGCGACCATGGTCACGCTCGGCCAGATGATCGTGGCCGTGGCGCTGTCGCTCGTGATCGGGATCCCGATCGGCATCTGGGCCGGCCGGAGCGACCGCGTCCAGCACGTCGTGACGCCCCTGCTCGACCTGATGCAGATCATGCCGACGTACGCCTACCTCGTGCCGCTCGTGCTGCTGTTCTTCATCGGCAACGGCACCGCGACGATCGCCACGATGATCTACGCGATCCCGCCCGCGATCCGGCTCACCGCGCTGGGGATCCGCGGCGTCTCCGCCGAGACGGTGGAGGCGGCCTCCTCGCTGGGCTCGACGGGCTGGCAGGTCCTGCGCAAGGTGCAGATCCCGATGGCCCGGAGCACGATCGGCCTGGCCGTGAACCAGACGATCATGATGGCGCTGTCCATGGTGGTCATCACCGCCTTCGTGGGCGCCGGCGGTCTGGGCGAGGTGCTGCTCAAGGCCCTCGAGATCCAGGACGTGGGCGGCTCGTTCGACGCCGGCGTCGCGATCGTCCTGCTCGCGATGGTCCTCGACCGGCTCACGGCGAGCGCGAGCCAGACCTCCGATCGCAGCCGGCCGGGCGCGGATCGCGTCTCGGTCGCGGACCGGCGCCGCCTTCAGGCGGCCGGCATCACGATCGCCATCGTGGGGATCGGTCTCGGCGTGACCCAATCCTGGGCCCACGTGTTCCCCAGCGATTTCAGCTTGTCGTTCGCGGACCCGGTCAACGCCCTGGTCTCATGGCTGGAGGCGAACGCCGTGTGGCTCACCTCGGGTCTCAAGGACGTGGCGTCCTCCTGGCTTCTGGACCCCCTCCAGCAGGTCCTGACCAGCGCGCCGTTCTGGCTCGTCATCGGCTACGCGGCGGCGCTCGCGCTGGTCGTCTCGGGGCGCCGGGCCGCTGCCGTGGCGGCCATCGCCGGGCTGGCGATCGCCGCCCTCGGCGTCTGGCGGCCGGCGATGGAGACGCTGACCCAGGTGCTGTTCGGCGTCGTGATCGCGATGGTCGTGGGCGTGGCCGTGGGCACGTGGGCCGCCCGCTCGGGCCTGGTCAGCCAGATTGTGCGGCCGATCAACGACGCGCTCCAGACCATGCCGGCGTTCGTCTACCTGATCCCGGCCCTGGCCCTGTTCGGCCCGACGCGGTTCACCGCGGTCGTGGCCGCCGTGATCTACGCCATCCCGGCCGTCACGCGCCTCGTGGAGGACGGCGTCCGGGGCGTCTCGGTCACGGCCATCGAGTCCGCCACGTCCTCCGGCTCGACGGCCTTCCAGGTGATCCGCAAGGTCCAGCTGCCGATGGCCCGCCGGTCGCTCCTGGCCGGCCTCAACCAGGGCGTCGTGCTGGTGCTGGCCATGGTGGTCGTGGGCGGGCTCGTCGGGGGCCAGGCGCTCGGCTATCGCGTCGTGCAGGGGCTGGCGCAGGCCAGCGACTTCGGCATCGGCCTGTCCGCGGCGCTCGCCATCGTGCTCCTGGGCGTGATGCTCGACCGGATCACCCAGGGCGCCGGCGCCCGGCGCGAGGTGAAGCGGATCGAGGACGAGTAGCGCGACAGCGGACGGCCCGTCGTCCCGGCGCTCGGGCCGCCGGGGTCGTCCAGCGCCAGGGACGCGCGCCAGAACGCCGGCGCTCGCGCCGTCCGTGGCGCGGTTTCGCCCGACAGGGCATCATGCGGCAACTTGCCGGAGGAGGCACTTGGCCGGCACGGAAGGAAGGGGCAAGGTTTGAAACTCGCAGGAACCTCTATGCGACGGCTGGCCGCGGGCGCGGCCGCGGTGGCCGTCATCGTGTCCGCCTGCTCGGGCAGCTCGGCGACACCGGCACCCACCGCGGCTGCGTCCGCGGCTGCGTCCGCGGCCCCGGCCGCGTCGTCGGCCGCGGCCTCGCAGGCCGCGAGCTCGGCGCCGTCCCAGGCGGCCGCCAGCCTGGCGGCGTGCGGCACCGTCAACATTGCCGACAACCCGTGGGTCGGCTACGAGGCGGACGTCGCCGTCGTTGCGTACATCCTCAAGAACGACCTCGGCTGCACCGTCAACGTCAAGACCCTCTCCGAGCAGGTCAGCTGGCAGGGCTTCCCCACCGGCGACGTGGACGTGATCCTCGAGAACTGGGGCCACGAGGACCTCGCCAAGACCTACATCACCGACCAGAAGGTCGCGGTTGACCTGGGCTCCCAGGGCAACGTGGGCATCATCGGCTGGTTCCTCCCCAAGTACTACGCCGACGCGCACCCGAACCTGATGAACGCCTACCAGCAGGCCGACCCGGCCAAGGCCGTGGCCACCGCGCTCAACGCCGTCGCGAGCGACTTCGTGTCCTCCGAGTCCGGCGGCAAGGGCCAGCTCCTCGACGGCGACCCCTCGTACGTGACCAACGACGAGGCGCTCGTGGCGGGCCTGGGCCTCAACTTCAAGGTCGTCTACTCCGGCTCCGAGGCCGCCTCGGACAAGGCGATCCAGACCGCGATCAACGCCCAGAAGCCCATCCTGGCCTACTACTGGGAGCCGAACTGGTTCGACAGCCAGATCAACAACCAGATGGTGCACCTGTCGCTCCCGCCGTACACCGCCGGCTGCGACAGCAACACCAAGTCGATGACCTGCGACTACCCGCCGTACAACCTGAACAAGGTGGCGTCGGTGTCGTTCATCAACAGCGGCAGCCCGGCCGTCACCATGATCAAGAACTTCAAGTGGACCAACGACGACCAGAACGCGGTCGCCACCGACATCGCGCTCAACAAGATGACCGATGACGCGGCGGCCAAGAAGTGGGTCGATGCCCACCCGGACGTCTGGAAGGCCTGGCTGGCCGGCACCGGCTGGACCGGCAACTGATCTCCTGATCTCGCACGGAACGGCCCCGGGCCCTCGCGGACCCGGGGCCGTTCTGCGTCCTGACGCGGGTTCCCGGCCGCGCCGAGCGGGCCGGGGGCGGGTGCCGACCGCGAGCACGGGCGGCCGATGCTGGTACACTCCGGCCCGAACGCCGGTTCAGGTCGTCTCGGGCGTGCCCTTCCGAGGCGGCGCCGTATCCGGCGAGCGTGGTTGCCGCAGCCCGGCGCCGTGGGGCGCCGACGATGACGGAGACAGCTCGCACGAGATGAGGACGCCCCTTCGGTGAGCCGCCAGGTCGCGCAGCGCTTTCCCCGAGCGCGCCGCACCCTCGGACGCCGCACCCTCGCCGCCCTGCTGGCCGTCCCGCTGCTGATGGGCCTGCTGGCCGGCAATGTGAGCGCGCCGCAGATGGCGTACGCGGACCAGCTCTCCGACGCCCGAGCCCAGCAGACGGCGCTGGTGGCCAAGATCGCCGCCGAGAAGGCGCAGATCGCCGCGCTCAACGCCTCCCAGACCTCGCTGTCGGGGCAGATCGGCCAGACCAAGCAGCAGCTCAACGGGATCGTGGCCAACCTCACGACCACCCGGGCCCAGGTCACCTCGCTCACGGCGGATCTCGGCAACGTCCAGGCCCAGTACGACGCGCTGGTGGCGAGCCTCGCCGACCTGGACCAGCAGCTGACGACCATCGAGGGTCAGGAGGCAGCCACGCGGACCGAGCTGGGCCAGCACCAGGCCGAGCTGGCGGCGCGGATCCAGGTGGCGTACGACGACCAGCGGACCTCGATGCTCGAGACGCTGCTCTCGGGCGCCTCGTTCACGGACATGCTCGCCGCCATGTCCACGCAGCTCGACGCGGCGAGTCAGGACCAGCAGCTGGCGCAGCAGGTGGCCTCGGACCAGGCGACGCTCCTCTCGCTCCACCAGACGGTCCAGGACACGCGCGACCAGACGAGCGTGCTGAGCCAGCAGACGGCGGTCCAGAAGCAGGCCCTTGACCGCAAGATCGCGGACCTTGCCGCCGCCACCAAGCGGCTCAAGGCGCTCGAGGCGGCCGCCCAGGCGTCGCTCGCCGCCCAGAGGGCGGACTACGCCAAGATGGCCTCGAACAAGGCCTCGCTCCAGTCCGCGGTCGCCAAGGCCGCGGCGGCTCAGAAGGCGCTCCAGAAGAAGATCGACGCGATCATCGCCGCCCAGGCCCGCCGGGGTGGCATCCCCAGCCAGTACAGCGGGACGCTGATCTGGCCGATGTCGGGAGCCATCACCCAGGACTTCGGCTGCACGGGCTTCTGGGCCGAGCCGGCCTACGGCAACTGCGCGCACTACCACAACGGGATCGACATGGTTGCGCCCTACGGGACGCCGGTCCGCGCGGCCGGGGCCGGCAGGGTGGTGTACGTCGGCTGGAACTACGCGGACGGCGCCAACCCGGCCTGGATCGTGATCATCGCCCACAGCAGCTCGCTCACGACCTGGTACGCGCACATGCAGGCGCGCTACCCGGTCCGCTCGGGCGACTGGGTCACGCAGGGACAGGTCATCGGCTACGAGGGCAGCACCGGCCACTCGACCGGGGCCCACCTCCACTGGATGGTGGAGTACAACGGATCGTTCGTGAACCCCCGCCTGTTCACCTAGGCGAGCCTGCCCGAGGCGGCTCCGCGACCGCGCTGGATGCTAGGATCCGGTCAGGTCCCCGCAGGTCCGGAGGAACGACGTTGGTCAAGCCGGTCATGGCGGTCATCCTCGCTGGCGGCGAGGGCGAGCGGCTCTCGATCCTGTCATCGGTGCGCGCGAAGCCGGCGGTGCCGTTCGGCGGCAAGTACCGGATCATCGACTTCACGCTGAGCAACTGCGTCAACTCCGGGATCCAGCACGTCATGGTGCTCACGCAGTACAACCCGCGCTCGCTCAACGACCACATCGGCCTCGGACGCCCCTGGGACCTGGACCGCAACACCGGCGGCGTCAAGCTGCTCCAGCCATACGTCAAGCGCGGTCGCGTCGCCGAGTGGTATCGGGGCACCGCCGACGCCGTGCTCCAGAACTTCAACGTCATCGAGCACGACGCGGGCGACACGGTGCTCGTCCTCGCCGGCGACCACATCTACAAGATGGACTACACGCCGTTCATCGCGGCCCACCGGCGCCACCGCGCGGACGTCACGATCGCCGTCCGCCGCGTGCCGCTGTCCGAGGCGTCGCGGATGGGCATCCTGGCCATGGACGACCAGGACCGTGTGATCGAGTGGCAGGAGAAGCCCAGGCTGCCCAAGAGCGACCTGGCGTCGATGGGCGTCTACGTCTTCTCCAAGCGGGCGCTGCGCCGCTTCCTGTCCGAGGACCGGACCGACTTCGGCGCCAACATCGTGCCCGCCATGCTGGAGGCGGGCGCCCGCGTGTTCGGCTACCGGTTCGACGGCTACTGGCAGGACGTGGGGACGATCCAGTCCTACTGGGAGGCCAACATGGCGCTCCTCGAGGACAACCCCGAGCTGGACCTCTACGACCGCGAGTGGCTGATCCACACCCGGTCCGAGGAGCGCGCCCCGGCCAAGGTCGGCCCGACGGCCCAGGTGCACCGGAGCCTCATCTCGCACGGGTGCGTCATCAACGGCACCGTCGTGAACAGCGTCCTGTCGCCGGGCGTCCGGGTGGACGTGGGCGCCGTCGTGCGCGACTCGATCCTCATGTTCGACACGGTGGTGCGCAGCGGGTCCGTGGTGGACCGGGCGATCCTGGACAAGGAGGTCACCGTCGGCCAGGGCGCGCTGGTGGGCGACGGGCCGGACCTCGACACCCCCAACAAGGCCGAGCCCGGGCGCCTCAACACCGGCATCACCGTGATCGGCAAGCAGTCCGTGGTGCCGCGCGGCGCGCGACTCGGCCGGAACGTGAAGGTGGGCTACCAGGTCCGCTCGTCGGACTTCAGGGCCCGCACCGTCAAGTCCGGCGGCACGATCGAGCGGCGGCCCGCCGTGGCGGGCGAGGACGACGAGGAGGGCGTGGTCGGCCGCTAGCCGGCCCCGCGCGCTCAGGGTGGACACGGGCCGGGACCGCGGGCGGGCCCGCGCGCTCCCGACGGCGGGAAGGCGCTGGCGTGCGGCGGCGATGGCGCTGGCGGCGGTCTGGATCGGGCTGCTCGCGTCGCTGGGCGCCGCGCCCGTCCCCGCGGCCCGGGCGGCCAACACGGACCTCACGGTCGTCACCACCGCCACATACACGGTGCAGCCCGCCCAGGGGCGCATCCGGGTGGTGGTGGACGCGACGATCGCCAACCACCGCGCGGACACGCGAGTGAACCGCTTCTTCTTCGACCACGCGTTCCTGGCGGTCCAGCCCGGGGCAGCGAGCCCGGCGGTGGCGAAGGGGCCGTCGGGGGCGGCGGTCAGCGTATCGTCGCGGACCGCGGACGCCACCACCCTGCGCCTCGACTTCGGCTCCAGACTGTACGGCGGCCACTCGATCTCGCTGCGCTTCGCCTTCAACCTGGCGGACACCGGGACGAGCGCCCGGCGGCTCATCCGCGTGGGCACGAGCCTGATCACCTTCCCCGTCTGGGCCTACGCCTCGAACGGCGCCAGCGGCAGCCGCGTTGCCGTGCGGTTCCCGGCCGGGTACGACGTGGCCGTCGAGTCGGGCTCGTTCGCGACCCAGACCCGGACCAGCGACGGCGGGACGCTCCTGGCCGCCGGGCCGCTGGCCAGCCCGCTCGCCTACTTCGCCTACGTCTCGGCCCAGCAGCCGGCCGCGTACCGCAGCAGCCCGCTCACGGTTGCCACCGGCGGCGGGCCGATCGCGCTGACGCTCCAGGCGTGGAAGGACGACGCGACCTGGGCGACGCGCGTGGGCGGGCTGTTCAGCCAGGCGCTGCCGGTCCTGCAGGCGGACATCGGCCTGCCGTGGCCGCACAGCACGCCGGTGGTGGTCCAGGAGGCTGTCAGCCGGAGCGCGGGCGGGTACGCCGGCCTGTACGACCCGAAGGCGGGCCAGATCCAGGTGGCCTACTGGGCGAGCCCGGCCGTGGTGGTGCACGAGGCCGCCCACGGCTGGTTTAACGGCACGCTGGTGGCGGACCGCTGGGCGGCGGAAGGCTTCGCGAGCCTGTACGCCCAACGCGCCCTCGGCAAGCTCAAGATCGCGGCCGCGCCGCCCAAGCTGACCGCCGCCCTCAAGGCCGTGGCGTTCCCGCTGAACGCGTGGGCGGTGTCGCCCGCCCCCTCCTCGTCGTCGGAGGCGTACGGCTACGCGGCGTCCTATGCCCTCGCCACGCTGGTCGCCGCGAGAGCCGGCCCGGCCGCGCTGGCGCGGGTCTGGGCGGACGCCGCCCGCGGTTCGGGCGCGTACCAGCCGCCCGCGGGGCAGGGGAGCGGGGTGCCGGAGCCGGCGGCCGGGCCGCCCGACTGGCGCGGCCTGCTCGACCTCCTGGAGGCCGAGACCGGCCAGGACTTCACCGACCTGTGGCGGGCGTGGGTCGTGCGCCCCGCCGACGCGAGCCTCCTTGACCAGCGCGCGGCGGCCCGGGCGACGTACGCGTCGGTGCTGGCGACGGCGGAGGGCTGGGCGCTGCCGCGCTCGATCCGCGACGCGCTGCGCGCCTGGCAGTTCGACACGGCCAGCGCGGAGCTGGCGGCTGCCCGGCAGGTGCTCGCCGCGCGCGTGAGTCTCGAGCGGGCAGCCCAGGCCGTCGGCGTGACGCTGCCGGGCCGCCTCCGATCGCTGTTCGAGGCCGGCGACATGGCCGGGGCGCTGCAGGAGGCGCAAGCCGAGGAGACGGCAGTCGAGGAGATCGCCGGGGCGGCGGCCTCGCGCCCGAAGGCGGGCGACCTGACCGCCACCGTGGGCATGCTCGGCAGCGACCCGGCAGGCCAGCTCGCCGCCGCCAGGGCCGCCCTCGGGTCGGGGGACCCGGCCAAGGCCGCGACCTTGGCCCAGGCGGCGTCCGCGGCGTGGGCGCAGGCCCCGGACGAGGGCCGCCGGCGCCTCCTGATGACGGCCGCGCTGGCTGCCGCGCTCGTGGTGCTCGGCGCCTCAGTGGCGAGCCGAGTCCGCCGGGGCCCGTCGCGCCAGGCGCCGCGTGGCGAATGAGGCCGGTTGCTCGGGGAGTTGTCCGGGGGTTGTCCGCGGGGCGGCCGCGGTCGCGCGAGCACCCGGCCGGGCCCGGTCCTTCCCCTATACTCCCGGCCAACACAACGGCCCCGGGAGCCGCCTGGCCCTCGGTCGGACGCCGCGGACGTAGGAGCGGAGTGATCGGCATGGCCAGCGTGCGAGACGCAGCGTGCGCCTGATGGGACTGCAGCGGACCCGCCCGTCGAGCGAGATCCTCTCGGGCGCGACGGCGGACGTCTACTTCGCGCGCGCCAACAGCATCCTCGATCGCGAGGGCATGGACCCCTTCGTCACGATGGAGGTCTTCTGCCGCGAGGACGCCGTCCTGTGCGGCATCGGCGAGGCGACGAACCTGATCGGCCACGTCCTCGCCAACGAGCCCGACGCCATCGTCGAGGCGATGGAGGACGGCGACCTGGTGACGCCCAAGGAGGTCGTCCTCCGGATCCGCGCCCGGTACCGCGCCTTCGCGCTGTACGAGACCGCCATGCTGGGGATGCTCTCGCAGTCCACGGGCTGGGCCACCGCCGCCCGCCGCTGCGTGGAGGCCGCCGCCCCGCAGCCCGTCATCTCGTTCGGCGCCCGCCACGTCCACCCGGACATCACCGACGTGCTGGACTACGCGGCCATCGTGGGCGGCTGCGTCGGCGCGTCCACGCCGGCCGGGGCGCGCCTCGCGGGCCTCAACCCCACGGGGACCATGCCCCACAGCCTCGTTCTGATCTTCGGCGACACCGTCCGCGCGGCCGAGGCGTTCGACCGGGACATGCCGCCCGAGGTGCCGCGCATCGTGCTCGTGGACACCTTCAAGGACGAGGCCGAGGAGGCCATCCGCGTCGCCAACGCGCTGGGGGAGCGCCTGTACGGGATCCGGCTGGACACGCCGTCCGAGCGGGGCCGGGTGACCGCGGACCTGGTCACCGAGGTGCGGGCTCGCCTGGACATGGAGGGCTTCAGCCACGTCACCGTCGTGGTGTCGGGCGGGCTCACCCCGGACCGGATCCGGTACTTCAAGGACAAGGGCGCCCCCGTGGACTCATTCGCGGTCGGGAGCTACATCTCGGGCGCGACGCCCATCGACTTCACCGGCGACATCAAGGAGATCGACGGCCAGCCGATCGCCAAGCGCGGCCGCATCCCCGGCATGACCGACAGCCCGCGCCTGCGGCGGCTCGACCTCGCGGGCTGGCGCGACTAGCCCGAACCGCCGCTCGCGGCGCCATCAGCCCGCGGCGCCAGCGGCCGACCGGGTCCCGATCGCGCGCAGCGACGGGTCGGCCAGGGCGAGGGCCAGGGCGACGGCGATCAGCGCGATGCCCGCCCACAGGGCCGCCCCCAGGCCAGCGGCGGCGACGAGCGGTGCTCCGCCGATGCTCCCGAGCGAGATCGCGACAGCCAAGGCGCCCGAGTACAGGGCGAACGCGGAGCCGCGGTCAGCCGAGCTGCTGCGGCAGTTCAACTCGAACAGCACCGGTGACAGCACGGCCGCGGACGCTCCCCCGGCCAGCAGCCCGGAGGCCACGAGCCACGGCGTGGACAGCGGCATGAGCAGCATGCCCACCGCGAGGGCCGTGGAGCCTGCGCCCGCGGCGATCAGCGCCCGGCTGGTCCACCGGGAGGCCAGCCAGGCCGTGGGCATCCGCATCGCGAACACCGCGCTGCCGTACGCGGCGAAGTACATCCCCACGTCCGCGCCGGCGCTCTGGGCCCGTACCGGGAGATAGGCGGTGACCGCTCCCCAGTGCGCCATGTACAGCATCGCGACGGCCAGCGGGACCGCCCACGCGCGCCGGAAGACGAGGCCGTAGGCTCCGGCGGCGATCGGGCCGGCCGCCGCCGCCGCGCTGGGCGCCCGGCTGGCCCGCGCCGACGGCAGCCGCGCCCGTGCCAGCCCGGCCGCGAGTAGGCCCGCCAGCACCAGCCCGGCCACGGTCGCCGCCAGCGCGTGGAGGCCCGCCGCTCCCAGGATCGCCAGCGACAGCGGGGGCAGGACGACCACCGTCAGGTTGCCTGCCGCGCCGATCGCCGACAGGCCGCTCGCCTGGCCCGACGCGGCCAGGATCGTCGGCACGAGCGAGAGCGCGGCCGGGACCACGATGGCGATGCCGGCGCCCTGGCACACCCGCGCGGCGAGGAACGGCGCGAGCGACGACGCCGGTTCCGCCTGCGGCAGGGCCAGCAGCAGGGAGCCGGCGAGATAGGCGAGGCCGCCGGCGATGAGCACGCGGTCACCGCCGAAGCGGTCGAGGAGCCTCCCCCCGGCCACGGCGGCCGGGATCTGGACCAGGGCGGACAGGCCCACGACCAGCCCGATCGCCGCGTCGGGGACGCCCCCGCGAGCGAGCGCGATCGGCAGCGCGGCCGTGTAGCCGTAGAAGCCCGACTGGGCGAGGAACACGGCGATGGCCAGCAGCAGGATCGTCACGCGGCGCTCGGGGTGCGGCGCGGCGCGGCCGGCACGGGCGTGGGCGGCGCCGCGGGGCCATCGTACCGGCGCCCCCAGCCCGTCCGTGCGAGCATTTCCTCATGCACGACCAAGCGCCTCCGCCCGGCGACGCCCCCAAGCCGGCCGACCCGCTCCCCGATGACGAGGAGTCTGCCTACGATCTCCTGCAGCGCGGCCAGCTGCTGATGCGGCAGCGCCACAACGCCCAGGCGGCCGTGGTGCTGGGCCGCGCCGCGCGCCTCGAGCCCGGCCGGGGCTCGATCCTCGAGGCGCTTGGCCGGGCGCACTTCAACGCCGGCCAGCACGAGCTGGCGCTGGACGTCTTCGAGGCGCTGCTGGAGGTGGACCCCGTCTCGCACTACGCCTACTACGCCACGGCCCAGTGCCTGCGCAAGGCCGGCCGCGCGGAGGAGTCCCTGACGCGCCTGCGACTCGCCTGCGCGCTGGACCCTGCGTCGGCGCTCTACCGGGGCGCGCTGGCCCGCGCCGAGGCGTGGTTGCCCGCCGATGGCGGGGCCGACGAGGGCGATGCGGACGCGGACGTGGCCGACGAGGGCGATGCGGGCCCGACCGGTGAGGGGTGACGCCCGGCCCGCCGCGGAACGGCTCGGCGGAAGCGGCTCGCGCCGTCGACGCTCGCGTTGGGCGGCCCGTGCCGGCGGGGCCGGTCAGGCGTCCGCGAGGGCGGCCGCCGTCCAGTGCGGCCACTCCACCCCGAGCCCGAACCCAAGGTCCGCGTAGAGGCTGAACGCGCGCTCGTTGGCGCCCTCGACCGCGAGCAGGACGAAGCGCGCCCCCCGGCGCCGCAGCTCGGCGACCCCCCACGCGGTCACCGCCCGGCCAAGGCCGCGCCCGCGCCACGGCCGGTCCACGCCGAGCAGGCGTATCTCGCCTGCCGGCGTCCCGTCGGCGGCCGTGAAGGGGTGCGCCCGGCAGAAGCCGACCATCGCGCCGCTCGCCGCATCCTCGACGATCAGGATCGTGGAGGGGTCGAACCCGGGCGTGGCGTGCACGCGACGAACCTCCTCCTCGCGGAGCGCGATGGGGGACGGGTGGTCGAGGAAGATGCGGTTCACCAGCGCCACGAACGGCCCTTCGTCAATCCCGAGCCGGAAGGGCCGGACGGCGGCGCCCGGTGGGAACTCCGGCTCGGCCAGGGCCTCCATGCCCGCCGCAGGGAGACGCATCTGCCACAGCGACGACGTGTGCGCCAGCCCGCAGGCACGCGCGAAGGCCTCGGCGCCGGGACGGCGCGGCACCCACAGACGGAGCCGTTCGTGCCCCTGGGCTGCCGCGACACGCCGACCCGCCTCCACCAGCAGGCGGCCCACCCCCTGCCGTCGGCACTCGGGGACGACGTGGAGATCGTCGTCCGCCGGGATGACCCAGCCGGCGACTCGACCGCTCACCACCGCCACGGCGCTGGACGCGGGGTCCGGCGCCAGCCGCTCCGCGGCGTGCTCCAGCTGGTAGCGCTCCATCCCCTCGTACTCGCCGCGCTCGAGAGCGGCGAGCATCTCGGAGAGGATGGCTGGCGCGTCGCCGGGGCGGAACCCCCGGACGACGGTCGCTGCCGGACCTGCCAGCGGCGCCGCGCTGGTCCCGACCATGGTTGCCCCCCACTCAGCTGGCCGTGGCACCGCCCGTGCTGCGGAGCCGATCGAGCCACAGGATGCCCAGGATCGACTTGGCATCCGCGATGGCGCCAGTCTCGACCAAGTCGCGCGCCTCGTCCAGCGACAGGCGGCGGAGCTCGAGCTCCTCGTCCTCGTCCGGCGCCAGGCGGCTCTCGTCGGCCACCGCGGCCAGGCCGGTCGCGAGGTAGAGGTGCATCAATTCCGACGCGAAGCCGGGGGCCGTCCAGAACGAGGCCAGCCTGCGCCAGGCGCCGGCGCGGTGGCCGGTCTCCTCCTCCAGCTCGCGCCGGGCGGCCACGTCGGGGTCCTCGGTCACGCCGTCGTGGACGTCGAGGGTCCCGGCCGGGATCTCCAGCAGGGCCCGACCGGCCGCGACCCGCCACTGGCGCACCATCAGCAGGCGGCCGAGGTCGTCCACGGCGAGGATCGCGACGGCGCCCGGGTGCGCCACCAGGTCGCGCCGGCCGCGGCTGCCATCGGCCCGCTCGATGGTGTCCACGTGGAACACCATGTACTTCCCGCGGTGGACGATCTCCGACGCCACGACCCGCTCGGCGAGCGGGTCGCTGTCGGGGGGCGGGTCGGGGTCGCGGGTCATGCGGGTCCTCCTCACGCGGAACGGCCGGCCTGCCGCTGGGGCAGACCGGCCGTCGCTCTCGGCTCGGCGAGGGGCTACGCGGCGGCCTTGGCCAGCGCGTCGCCCGTCTCGAGGTTGAACAGGTGGAGCTTGTCGGCCGGCAGCTTGAGGCTGACCACGTCGCCGGGGCGGACGCGGTACGACGAGTCCACGATCGCCACGATCTCCTGGTCGCCCACGCTGACGTGGAGCAGCTCCTCGTTGCCGAGGTACTCGACGACGTCGGCCACGCCCTGGGCGCTGCCCGCGACATTGGCGATCTCGCCGAGCTCGAGGTGCTCGGGGCGGAAGCCAGCGGTCACGGTGCGCCCGGCGGTCTTGATCGAGTCCGCGTAGGCGTGGGGGACCATGAAGCTGAACCCGCCGACCTTGAGGTCCCCGGTGCCGACGGGGATGTCCACGAAGTTCATGGACGGGCTGCCGATGAACCCGGCGACGAACTTGTTCTTGGGGCTGTCGTACAGGTCCTGCGGCGTGCCGACCTGCTGGAGCAGGCCCATCGACATCACCGAGATCCGCTGGCCCATCGTCATCGCCTCGACCTGGTCGTGGGTGACGTAGACCATGGTCGTGCCGAGGCGCTGGTGCAGGCGCGCGATCTCGGCGCGGGTCTGGACGCGCAGCTTGGCGTCCAGGTTGGACAGCGGCTCGTCCATGAGGAACACCGCGGGCTCGCGCACGATGGCGCGGCCGAGGGCCACGCGCTGGCGCTGGCCGCCGGAGAGCTCCTTGGGCTTGCGGTCCAGGAGCTTCTCCAGCTGCAGGATCCCCGCGGCCTCGTTGATCCGCTTCTCCTGGTCGGCCTTGGGCACCTTGCGCAGCTTGAGGCCGAAGGCCAGGTTGTCCCGGACCGTCATGTGCGGGTAGAGCGCATAGCTCTGGAAGACCATCGCGATGTCGCGATCCTTGGGCGCCACGTCGTTGACGACCTTGTCGCCGATGAGGAGTGCGCCCTCGGTGATCTCCTCGAGGCCCGCGATCATGCGCAGGCTGGTGGTCTTGCCGCAACCCGAGGGGCCGACGAGCACCATGAACTCGCCGTCCCGGATCTCGAGGTTGAGGTCCGCCACGGCGGTGACCTCACCGTAGCGCTTGAACACGTGATCGAACGTCACGGTCGCCATGCACAGACCTCCATCCCGCCCAGGGCATCGCGGGCTCATGCATCCTGCCGCCGGACGTGGCTGGCGGACTAGGACGAGCCCCGTACGAGGAGCTGGCTCGGGTCGCGGGCATCGTACGACGCGGCGCGAACGGGTGCAATCGCGATGGAAGCGGTTCCACGGGTCGCGGACGGCGAACGGCCGGCGCGCTATCGTGAGGGGGTCGTCCAGCCGCCACCCGAGGGCACGATGAGCCAGCACCCCCGCGCGGGACAGCCCGCCCAAGCGTCAGACCTCGTGGACGTCGCCGCGCTCCTGCGCGCCTACGGTGAGCTCGGCCCGGACCCGGCCGACCCGGCCCAGCGCGTGGCGTTCGGCACCTCGGGCCACCGCGGCTCGGCATTCCGGCACGCGTTCAACGAGGCCCACATCCTGGCCACCACCGAAGCGATCTGTCGCTACCGCGCGCAGCGCGGGTACACCGGGCCGCTGTTCATCGGCCGCGACACGCACGCGCTCTCGGAGCCCGCCTGGCGCACCGCGCTCGAGGTGCTGGTCGCCAGCGGCGTGGACGTGCGCGTGGACGCCGAGGACGGCTACACGCCCACGCCCGCGGTCTCGCACGCGATCCTCGTGGCCAACCGGGACCGGGGCGCCGGGCCGGCGGGCCTAGCGGACGGCATCGTCGTGACGCCCTCCCACAACCCGCCCGACGACGGCGGCTTCAAGTACAACCCGCCCAACGGCGGCCCGGCGGACACCGACGTGACTCGGTGGATCCAGGACGAGGCGAACCGCATTCTGGGGGCGTCGGGCTCGGACGGCCTCGCCGGCATCCGGCGCGTCCCGTTCGAGCGCGCCCGCGCGGACGCGATCGGCTACGACTTCCGGGGCGCGTACGTGGAGGACCTCGCCAACGTCGTGGACATGGCGGCGATCGCCGCGTCGGGGCTGCGCCTGGGCGTGGACCCGCTGGGCGGCGCGTCCGTGGCGTACTGGGGGCTGATCGGCGAGCAGTACGGGCTCGACCTCACCGTGACCAACGAGCGGGTGGACCCGACGTTCGGGTTCATGACGCTCGACTGGGACGGCAGGATCCGCATGGACCCGAGCTCGCCGTTCGCGATGGCCGGCCTGGTGGGGCTGCGCGACAAGTTCGACCTTGCGATGGGCAACGACGCGGACGCGGACCGCCACGGCATCGTGGTCCCGGGCGCCGGGCTGATGAACCCCAACCACGTGCTGGCCGCGGCGATCTCGTACCTGTTCGGCGGCGGTCGGCCGGGGTGGGGGATCGACGTGGCCGTCGGCAAGACCCTCGTGTCGTCGTCGATCATCGACCGTGTCGCGGCCTCGCTCGGGCGGCGGCTGGTCGAGGTGCCCGTCGGCTTCAAGTGGTTCGTGGACGGCCTCGCGGACGGGTCGGTCGGGTTCGGCGGCGAGGAGAGCGCTGGGGCATCGTTCCTGCGCCGCGACGGCACCGTGTGGACCACCGACAAGGACGGGCTGATCGCGGACCTGCTGGCGGCCGAGCTGACGGCGAGGCTGGGCAAGAACCCGGCCGAGGTGTACGCCGGGCTGACCGAGCGGTTCGGCGCGCCCGCGTACCGCCGCGTGGACGCGCCCGCGACGCCCGAGGTCAAGGCGGCGCTCGGCAGGCTGGCTCCCGAGTCGGTCACCGCCACGATGCTCGGCGGCGACCCCATCACGGCCAGGCTGACACGGGCGCCGGGCAACGGCGCGCCGATCGGCGGGCTCAAGGTGGCGACCGGGTTCGGCTGGTTCGCCGCCCGGCCGTCGGGCACCGAGAACGTCACCAAGCTGTACGCGGAGTCGTTCCGCGGCGAGGCTCACCTGGCGCGGATCCTCGAGGAGGCACAGGCCATCGTGGCCGCCGCGTCGTAGCGCCGGGCTCGGCCACCCGACCGGCGCCAGGCTCGGCTGGAGTGCCAGTCCCGAATCTCGACCCTGTGCGGTTGAGTTCCGGACCCGGGGTCCACCCCGCGTCAATCCCGCGGTCGCGACGGCGGCGAATCGGTCTGCGTCTGGACCGCCAGCCCAGCCAGGGCCGGTGCCCGGTGGGAAGTCTGGACTGCCGGTC
>JAJXTS010000200.1 GCA_021783595.1 Chloroflexota bacterium
GTCCTCGGGGGCCTCCGCGACCCGGCGGTGTCGCACGTCTCGCTCGTGCCGACCCAGCTGGCGCGGCTGCTCGACCTGGCGGCCGCCGCCCCGCCGCCGCGCAACCTGCGGGCGGTCCTCCTCGGCGGCGGGAGCATCCCGGCAGCGCTGGTCCGGCGGGCGGTCGCGGCGGGCTGGCCCGTCATGCCGACGTACGGCCTGTCCGAGATGGGCTCGGGCGTAACCGCGCTGGCCGTCGCCGAGGCGGCCGCGGCCCCCGAGACGGCCGGCCGGCCGCTGCCCGACGTCTCGCTCCAGATCGCGGACCCGGATGCCGACGGCGTGGGCGAGATCGTGGTCGCCGGGCCGTCCGCGTTCGCCGGGTACCTGGGCGGGGCCCGGCGCGCTGCCGGCCAGGCGTTCCGCACGGGCGACCTCGGCCGGCTCGACCCGGAGGGGCGTCTGGAGGTCGTGGACCGCAGGACGGACCGCATCGTCCGAGGCGGCGAGAACATCGCGCCGGCCGGGGTGGAGGCCGTGCTCGCCGCCCACCCGGCGATCGCCGACGCGGGGGTCGTCGCCCGGCGCGACAGCGTGCTCGGCCACGTCCCGGTGGCGGCGATCGTGCTGCGCGACCCAGGCGACGATCCCGGTGACGCCGCGCTCGCCGCCCACTGCCGCGCGCGCCTGGCGGGGTTCAAGGTGCCCGCGTCCTTCACCCGGCTCGACGTCCTGCCCCGCACCGCCTCCGGCAAGCTGCGGCGGGTGGACCTTCGGGCGCTGCTCGACGGCGCGGCGGAGGGCCGCCTCGAGCGCCCCGGCGGCGACCGCCTCGGCTGGCGGATCACGGGCGACGGCCCGCGCCAGCTGGTCCTCCTCCACGGGACGCTGTCCACGGCCCGCCAGCTGGACCGGCTCGCCGCCCTGCTGGCCGACGGCTGCGACGCCACCGTCCACGCCCTGGACCGGCGGGGGAGCGGCACGGGACGCCTCGCGGACCCGCGCCCGCTCGACATCGCGGTGCACGTGGCCGATCTGGTGGCCTACCTCGACGCACGGGGGATCGCGCGGGCGCACCTCGTCGGCGTGAGCTTCGGGGGGGTTGTCGCGCTCGAGATGGCGGCGCGCCGCCAGGACCGCGTCGCGTCCGTCGCCGCGTACGAGCCGCCGTACGGCACGGTGGTCGAGGACCACCCGGGCGCGGGCTTCCCGGCCGGCACCGGCCTCGAGGGGCTCTACGCGCGGGGCGGGCCGCCGGCCGTCGCGGAGAGGTTCATGCGCCTGGTCGCCGGGGACGAGGCGTGGGAGCGGCTCCCCGTGCGCAGCCGGGGCTTCCTCGAGGCCGAGGGGGTGAGCGCGCTGGCCGACGGCGCGCTGCTCGGGCTCGACCCGGCGGGGCTCGCCCGCGTCACCGTCCCGGCGCTGCTGCTCACCGGCGGCACCAGCGACCCGTTCTACGCCCCCGTCGCCGACGAGCTCGCCCGGCGCATCCCCGGCGTCCTCCGCGCTACCCTCGACGGTCTCGCCCACACGGCGCCGATCGTCCGGCCGAACGCCGTCGCCGCCGCCGTCGCCGCCTTCCTGGAGCCCATCGTCCCATGACCGCCATCCCTCCCGACCACACGCCATCCGGCGCCTCCACCGGGGCCGGCAACGCCGCCGGCTCCGGCGAGGTCCGCGTCATGTTCGACCGCATCGCCGGCCAGTACGACCTGATGAACCTGCTCATCTCCGCGTTCCAGGAGCCGCGCTGGCGACGGCGCCTCGTGGACGCCGCGGGACTGCGGGCGGGGGGGTCCGCGCTCGACGTGGCGTCGGGGACGGGCAAGGTGGCTGCGGACCTGCAGGCGCGCGTGGGCGCCGCGGGGCGGGTGCTGGGCGTGGACCTCTCGCCGGGGATGACGGCCGTCGCCCAGCGCCGCTATCAGCGCCGTCCCGGCCTGGGCTACCTCGTGGGCGACGCGATGGACCTGCCCACCCGCGACGGCGAGTTCGACGCGGCGACCATCGCCTTCGGCATGCGCAACCTGCCCGACTACCGCCGGGGCTTCGCCGAGATGGCGCGCTCCGTCCGCCCGGGCGGCCGCGTCCTGTGCCTCGAGATCGCCCGGCCCCGCAGCCGGCTCGCGCGGTTCATGCGCTGGTGGTTCGACCGGATCGTCCCGCTCATCGGGTGGGTGGCCGGCCAGGGGCCCGCGTACGGGTATCTGGTCCGAAGCGTCCAGGCCTACCCGTCGCCGGAGCGCATCGCCGAGATCATGGCCGAGGCCGGCCTCGTGGACGTGCGCTGGACCGGGCTCACCGGCGGCATCGTCACGCTGCACACGGGCACCGTCCCGGAGCGGTAGGCGCGCCGCGGGCGGCCTGGCCGACCGCTTCGACCGGCGGCGGATCGTCTCGCTCGCGAACACGGGGCGGGCGCTCGTGCTGGCCGTCCTCGCGGCCACCGTCGCCACGCACGCGGTGTCGATCGCGATCGTGCTCGCGAGCCTGTTCGTGCTCGGCACGGCCGAGGTGTTCGCGAACGTGAGCGAGTCGAGCATGCTGCCGCGACTGGTGGAGCGCCGGGACCTCGGCCTCGCCAACTCGCGGCTCCAAGGCGCCTTCCTGCTGCTCAACCAGCTCGCGGGCCCGCCGATCGGCGCGTTCCTGTTCGCGGCGGGCATGGCGCTGCCGTTCGCGACCGACGCCGCGTGCTACTCGCTGGGCGCCGTGCTCATCTCCCGCGTCGTGCTCCGACCCGAGGGGGCTGCCGCCGACGCTGGGGCTGCCGCCGACGCGGGGGCTGCCGCCGACGCTGGGGCTGCCGCCGACGCGGGGGCTGCGGGGCCGGCTCGCCGGGGCTTCCAGGGCCCGAGCGGGACGGTCCGGCCCTGGAGGCCCCCGCGTCCTGGCCGCCGCCCGGACGGCCCGTTCGGAGCTGTCGAACAGTGCGAACACGCCGCCCGCGGTCTTGACGCACTGGCCGCGGAAGTGGCCGAGCTCGAACTGGTTCGGCTTCGTTGGCTCGGCCACGCTCGTGGCCGTCCTGTGGCGTCAGTTCGACAGGATCGTCCACGCCGGGGACGCCGTCGCGCACGTGGCGGCCGCCACGTGCGGAACGACCCGCGGGGCTCAGCTTCGTTCGCGAATCGCGGAACCGCCCCCGGGCTGCGGGAGCCTGCTCCGGGACGGCGCCGGGACCGATCTGCGCCGGGGCCGAGGCGGGCACGACCGCCTCCGCCGGGACCGGATTCCGGGCAATTCGCGAATCGCGAAACTAGCGCGTGGCTGGCGGGCGCCCGACGCCTGTGCCCGCCAGCCACGCGGTGATCGGCCGCAAGGCGTTCGGGTTGACTTGGTAGAGCGCGCCCCGGCGGTCGAGACGGTATGGAAACGACCGGATGAGGCCGGCCTCCTCGAGGAGCCGGAGCTGTCGCGAAACGGCCGGGCGACTGAGCCCGAGCTCCTGCGCGATCGCCGACGGTCGGCGCGGCTGGGCGGCGAGCAGCGCGATGATGGCCCTGCGCGTCGAGTCGGCCAGGAGCGCGATCCCAGTTCCATTGCGTCGTGCCATGGGCAAGAGCATGACGGTCGAGCCTTATCTGCCGGCCACTCGCTTCCCAGACTCCGCGCGCCGCCCGGGTCGTTCCGCGATTCGCGAACGGCCCGGAGGCCACCCCCTGCCGGGAGGTGGCCGCCCTCGGGTGGTGACCGCATCGCGCCGAACTCGATGCCTCCCCGTCAGCCCGCGCGCCCGGGTCGTTCCGCGATTCGCGAACGACCCGGAGTCCACCCCCTGCCGGGAGATGGCCTCGGACCAGAGGGGCCGCCGACCTCCGGGCGCCGGCTCCGGGGCGCCGACCTCCGGGCGCCGGCTCCGGGGCGCCGATGCGGCCGCGCTGGGCCGACGGATGGACGGCCGGCCCGCGGGCGATGGACGGCCGGCCCGCGGGCTCCGGTAGGATGGCCGCCCATGGCAACAACCTCCGCGCCCGCCCAGGCGCCGCTCATCGCTGCCCGCGGCCTGACG
>JAJXTS010000201.1 GCA_021783595.1 Chloroflexota bacterium
CGCCAGCGCCGCCCCGAGCGCGGCCGCCTCGGCGGCCGGCTCGGCGGCCGGCTCGGCGGCCCCGTCCGCCGCCGCGTCCCAGAACACCAGCTGGGTGGCCTGCGTCGCGTTCGACACGGGCGGTCTTGGCGACAAGGGCTTCAACGACCTCGCCAAGAAGGGCCTTGACGAGGCGGCGGCGCTGGGCATGACCACGCACTACAGCGAGGCCAAGGGGTCCACCGACTACGCGGCGAACATCCAGCGCCTGCTCGACCAGGGCTGCCAGTCGATCATCGCGGTTGGCTTCAACCAGCAGCAGGCGGTCCAGACCGCGGCCCTGGCGAACCCCAAGATCGACTTCGGCATCGTGGACAGCACCTGGGACCCGAGTGGGCCCGACGGCAAGGTCGGCACCGCCGACGACATCGCGCAGCCGGCCAACTTCACCGGCCTCGACTTCCAGATCGACCAGGCCGCGATGCTCGCGGGCTACCTCGTCGGCGGCTGGAGCAAGACCGGGATCATGGGCACGTACGGCGGCCAGCAGTTCCCCGGCGTGACCCGGTTCATGGACGGCTACTACGCCGGCATCAAGTACTGGGACCAGGAGAAGAGCGCCAGCGTCAAGCTTCTGGGCTGGGACGCGTCCACCCAGACCGGCACGTTCGTCAACGGCGACAACCCGTGGGGCGACGCGGCCAAGGGCGAGTCGCTCGCCAGCGGCTTCGTGGACCAGGGCGCTGACGTGGTCGGCCCCGTGGCCGGCTCCACCGGCAACGGCTCGATCAAGTTCATGCAGTCCAAGGGCCTGTGGGCGATCGGCGTGGACACCGACCAGGCCGTCTCCCTGCCGCAGTACGCCAGCGCGATCCTGACCTCTGCGCAGAAGGTCATCGACAACGCCGTGCTCGACACCTTCAAGTCGAACGCCAACGGCAGCTCCGGCGGCGGCAACTACGAGGGCACGCTCGCCAACGGCGGCGTCACCCTCGCCCCGTTCCACAACTTCGACAGCCAGATCTCCGCCGACCTCAAGGCCGGGATCGACGCCCTCAAGGCAAAGCTGATCGACGGCAGCGTCAAGGTCTCCGACTACCTCAAGTAGCCGAGGCGCGACGCCTGGTCTGACCATCCTGCCCGCCCGCCCCCGGATCGTCCCGGGGGCGGGCGGGTCGCATCCGAGGGTCGAACGCGCATGCGGCTCGAGCTCCGCGAGATCACCAAGCAGTTCCCCGGCGTGCTTGCCAACGACCGGATCTCCATCGCCGCGGACCGAGGCAAGGTCCTCGGGCTGCTGGGCGAGAACGGGGCCGGCAAGACGACCCTCATGAACATCCTGTCGGGCCTGTACCGGCCGGACTCGGGCGAGATCCTCATCGACGGCCAGCCGAGGGCCTTCCGCGACCCGTCGGAGGCCATCGGCGCCGGCATCGGCATGGTGCACCAGCACTTCATGCTCGTGCCGGTGTTCGACGTCGTGGAGTCGGTCGCCCTCGGAGCGGAGCCCGTCACGGGCGCCGCCCGCACCTTCGACCGGGTCACCGCGCGCAAGCGCGTGCTCGAGCTGTCCAGCCAGTACGGCCTGGACGTCAACCCCGACGCCAAGATCGAGGACCTGCCCGTCGGCGTCCGCCAGCGGGTGGAGATCCTCAAGGCGCTCTACCGGCAGAGCGACATCCTGGTGCTCGACGAGCCCTCGGCGGTCCTGACCCCGGGCGAGACCGAGGAGCTGTTCGGGATCATCCGCGGCCTCGCGGCCGGCGGCACCACGATCATCTTCATCACCCACAAGCTCAACGAGGTCCTCGAGGTCGCGGACACCATCACGGTCCTGCGCCGGGGTCGCGTGGCGGGCACCGTGCTCCCCGGGGAGACGTCCCGCGAGGAGCTCGCCAACCTGATGGTCGGGCGCGACGTCGAGCTGACAGTCGCGCGCGGCGAGGCGCACCCGAAGGACGTCGTGCTCGAGATCCGGGACCTGTTCGTCCGCAACGACCGCGGCGAGATGGCCGTCCGGGGCGCCAGCCTCGAGGTGCGCGCCGGCGAGATCGTCGCCGTGGCCGGGGTGCAGGGCAACGGCCAGACTGAGCTCGTGGAGGCGATCACGGGCCTCCGCCAGCTCGACTCGGGCCACATCCGCGTGGGCGGCACCCCGGTGGACCAGGCCAAGCCGCGCCGGGTCGCGGACCTCGGCGTGGCCCACATCCCCGAGGACCGCATGCGCGACGGCCTGGTCAAGGCGATGACCGTCGCGGAGAACTACATCCTCGACTCGTACCACCGAAGCCCGTACAGCGCCGGCGGCCGGTTCGACCGCGACGCCATCGCGCGCGAGGCGCAGAAGGGCGTCCAGGAGTTCGACATCCGGACGCCCTCGACCGAGACGCACGTGGGCAACCTGTCGGGCGGCAACCAGCAGAAGGTCATCGTGGCCCGCGAGTTCTCGAGGCCGGTGCGGCTCGTCGTCGCGTCCCAGCCCACCCGCGGGCTCGACGTCGGCTCCATCGAGTACATCCACAGGCGGATCATCGAGCAGCGCGACGCAGGCGCCGCGATCCTCATCGTGAGCACCGAGCTCGACGAGGTGCTGGCGCTCGGCGACCGCGTGGCCGTGATGTTCTCCGGTCAGATCGTCGGCGTGCTCCCGTCCGAGCAGGCGACCAAGGAGGCAGTGGGGATGCTCATGGGAGGCGTGCATTGAGCAGCCTGCGACGGCGGCTGAGGCCCGCCGTGATCCCGATCCTGGCCGTCATCTCGGCCTTCATCGTCGGGTCGGTGTTCCTGATCTTCACCGACATCCCGGCGCTGCAGCAGCTGTTCGGCGGCCAGCCCCTCGGCTTCCTCGGCACGGCCCTGGGCAACGTCGTCAAGGCCTACACCGCGCTGCTCACCGGCTCGCTCGGCGACCCGTCGCGGTTCGCGGACGCGATGCGGCTGGGGACGCCCGAAGCGTGGGCCACCGCGGTCCGGCCGCTCAGCGAGACGCTGGTCGCGGCGACGCCGCTGATCTTCACCGGCCTCGCCATCGCCGTCTCGTTCCGCTCGGGCGTGTTCAACATCGGCGGCGATGGCCAGTTCGTGCTCGGCGCGCTCGGCGCGACGGCGACCGCGCTGATCATGCGCGGCCTCCCGGCCCCGATCATCCTGGTCGCGGCGCTGGCGGCGGGGATCGTGTTCGGTGCGGCCTGGGGCTTCATCCCGGGCTTCCTCAAGGCCCGGACCGGGGCCCACGAGGTCATCACCACGATCATGCTGAACTACGTGGCGCTGCAGATCGTCCAGCTGTCGCTGCGCACCGACTTCATGCGGCCGCCCACGGGATCCGAGCCGATCTCCAAGGTCATCGACTTCGTCCGCGTCCCGGCGTTGCTGCCGCTGCCCGGCCTCCGGCTCCACTGGGGCTTCGTGGTGGCGCTGGTGGTGGCCGCGCTGGTCTCGTACTTCCTGTTCCGCACGACCAAGGGCTTCGAGCTCCGGACGGCGGGCCTCAACCTGACGGCGGCGAGATACGCCGGCATGAGCGCGGGCGGCTCGATCATCCTGGCGATGGTCGTCTCCGGCGCGCTCGCCGGGCTCGGCGGCGCGTTCCAGGTGCTGGGCACCGTCACCCAGATGTCCAACGACATCGATGCCGGCTACGGCTGGACGGCGATCGCCCTGGCGCTGCTCGGCGGCACCCGGCCCGGAGGCGTGGTGGTCGCCGCCCTCCTGTTCGGGGCGCTCAACAACGGGGGCCACGAGATGCAGATCGAGACGTCGATCCCGCTCGACCTGCTGGTGTTCATCCAGGCGCTGGTGATCATGTTCGTCGCCGCGCCGGACCTCGTCCGCAAGATCTACCGGCTGAGGGCCAGAGCCGCCGAGCCCGGCACGCCGGCCGAGGAAGGAGCCGCCGCATGACGGCCGCGGCCGCGCCTGCCAAGATCGTGTCCCCCGTCGCGAGCGAGGCTGAGCGGCGCGCCCAGCGGAGCGCCCGCATCCG
>JAJXTS010000202.1 GCA_021783595.1 Chloroflexota bacterium
TGCCGGCGCCCCGGACGGCTCGCCGCCAGGGCGCCCCGCGCCGCGCCGCCAGGGTGCCCCGGACGGTGCCCCGGCCGGGCGCGGATCAGGCCTTGACTCGGCATCTCGTCGCGTGCTGCTCGCGACGGCCCGGGTCGGGAGGGTCGAGGCCTCGTCGTGTCGGGATCGCCGCCTCCACCAGCCGGACCGGGCCCCCGGCCCCTCCCGCCGGCCCGGCCCGTGCCCACTCCCTGCGCTACGCGGGCTCCGCCTCGGCCTCGCCGTCGGCCCCGTCCTCGGCGGCCGCGGGCATCTCGCGCAGCGATCGCACCGGCGACAGCGCCACCGGCAGGAACGCGACCAGCGACCCGACCGCGCCGACCCAGATCGTCGGGTGCAGCCCGATCGCTCCGCCCAGGGCGCCCCCGGCCAACGCGCCCACGGGAATGGTGCCCCACACGATGAACCGCATCGACGCGTTCATCCGGCCCTGCATCCGCGGCGGCGTGATCGCCTGGCGCAGCGACACCTGATTGACGTTCCAGACCACCGCGGTCAGCCCGCCGACGAACA
Organism: Chloroflexota bacterium; assembly: GCA_021783595.1. Taxonomy (GTDB): domain Bacteria; phylum Chloroflexota; class Limnocylindria; order Limnocylindrales; family CSP1-4; genus CAIXZV01. The sequence goes on from JAJXTS010000202.1 coordinate 553, forward strand.
CCGAGGCCACGGCCGCGGGCCAGATCAGCGCATCGGGGGCGAGGGCCACCACCAGCCACTCCAGGCCGCCGCAGGCCGACGCCAGCACCAGCGTGTGCCCGAGGCCGAACCGGCGGGCCAGGCGCGCCGCGACGAGCGCGCCGATGAGGACGCCGAACGAGCCGAGCGAGAACGCGACGCCGATCGCCGCCGCCGACAGCCCGCGCTCGCGGACGAGGTACAGCACGAAGATGGCGCCGCCAACGTTGCCGAACAGGTTCGCGAGACCGGTGGACGCCGCGATGGACCGCAGCCAGCGGTGGCCGGTGACGTACCGCAGCCCGGCCGCCATCTCGCCGCGCATCGAGGGCTTCGGCCCCGTCGCCTCGTCGTGCGGCTCGATGGGCGGTTCGGCCTTCCGGATCCACCCGACGAAGGCCGCCGACCACACGAAGCTCGCGGCGTCGATCAGCATCGCGAACGGTGCCCTCAGGACGCCGATCAGCGCCCCGGCCATGCCCGGCCCCAGGATCTGGGCGGCCGACTGGGTCACCTGCAGCTTGCCGTTGCCGTCCACCAGCTGGTCGCGCTCGATGATCGAGGGCAGGTAGCTCTGGTACGCCACGTCGAAGAACACCGTCAGCGCGCCCACCACGAGGGCGACCGCGTAGAGCTGCCAGATCGACAGGGCGTTGAGGGCGAACGCCGCCGGGATGGTCGCGATGGCGACGGCCCGCCCGAGGTCCGCGGCGATCATGATCGGCCGGCGGCGCATGCGGTCCACCCAGACGCCGGCGGGCAGGCTGAGCACGATGAACGGCAGCATCCCGAGGGTGTTGAGCAGGCCGAACTCGAACGCGGTGACGTTGAGGACCGACGCGGCGATCAGGGGGACAGCCAGCCCGGTGATCGCGTCGCCGAAGACGGACACGGTCTCGCCGGTCCACAGCTTGAGGAAGTCCGGGTGGCGCAGGAGGCGCTGGCTCGAGTCGGGCATCGCGGCGAGTCTACTGGGCCCCCGACGCGCGTCGGGGGCCGTGCGCGCCCGCCGCCCGGTCGTCCGCGGGGACCTGTAGCATCGGCGACATGCTGGTCGAAAGCGTCCCCAACGTCTCCGAGGGCCGACGGCTCGACGCGGTCGGGCGGCTGGCCGCGGCGCTCACCTCGGTCCCCGGCGTGTACCTGCTGGACCGCACCTCAGACGGCAGCCACAACCGCTCGGTGCTCACGGTCGCCGGCGAGCACGAGGCGGTCACCGCCGGCCTGGAGCGCCTGGTCGCGGTGGCGATCGACGAGATCGACATGGCGCGCCACGAGGGCGAGCACCCCCGGATCGGCGCCGTGGACGTCGTCCCGTTCGTGCCGCTCGGCGACACCACCCTCGAGGCCTGCGTCGCCCTCGCCCGCGACTTCGGCAGCCGCATGGCCGCCCGCCACGGCCTGCCGGTCTACCTCTACGCCGACGCCGCCACCCGCCCGGACCGCGTCCGGCTTGCCGACGTCCGCCGGGGACAGTACGAGGGCCTCAGGGCCGAGATCGCGCAGCCTGGCCGCCAGCCGGACTTCGGGCCGACGCGGCTGCACCCGCGGGCCGGCGCGATGGCGGTGGGCGCCCGCCCGTTCCTCATCGCCTGGAACATCAACCTCGCGACGGACGATGTGGAGCTGGCCAAGCGCATCGCGCGCCGCGTTCGCGAGTCGGGCGGCGGGTTGCCGCGGCTCCAGGCCAACGGCTTCCGGGTCGAGGAGCCCGAGCGTGGCCATCCGGTGCGCGCCCAGGTGTCGATGAACCTGCTCGACTTCCGCACCACGTCGCTCTGGCGCGCGTGGGAGGAGGTCGGCGCGCTGGCCGCCGAGGACGGCGTGGAGCTGGCCGAGTCCGAGCTGATCGGCCTGGCCCCGCTGGCGGCGCTCCTCGACGTGGCCGACCATGCCGGCGCCCCCTCGGGCACCCCCGTCGAAGCGCGGCTCCGCGCGGCGGCCGAGGCGATCCGGCTGCGCGACTTCGACCCGCTCATGGCCCTCGAGCTGCGGCTCGAGGACGCCCGCGGCCGCGCGTGAGCCTCCGGCTGATCGAGGGCGGCCGCGGGCAGGGCGACGCGCCCGGGCTCCTGATCCACGGTGCGTCGCAGATCGCCACGCTGGCCGGCGGCCTCCGACGCGGCGCCTCGCAGGGCGACCTGGCGCTGCTCGACGCCGCCGATGCCGGTGGTCCCGCGGCACCCTCAGCCCCGGTCGTGGCCCTGTGGGACGGCCGGGTCGTGGGCGTCGGCCCGCGCGACCGCGTGGAGGCGCGGCTCGAGGCCAACGGATACAGCCTGGCGCGCTTCGCCCGCCTCGACGCTGACGGCGGCGTCGTCACCCCGGGCCTCGTTGACCCGCACACGCACCTGCTGTTCGCCGGCACCCGCGAGCGCGAGCTGGTCCTCCGCCAGCAGGGCGCGGGCTATCTCGAGATCCTCCAGGCCGGTGGCGGCATCCTGTCCACCGTCGCCGCCACCCGGTCGGCGGACGCCGAGACGCTTGCCGCCCACGGGCGCCGCTGGCTCGACGAGATGCTCCGCCACGGCGTGACCACCGTGGAGGCGAAGTCCGGCTACGGCCTGGACCTCGCCACCGAGCTCCGGCTGCTCGCGGTGGCCCATCGCCTGGACGCGGAGGGCCCCGTGAGCGTGGTGCCCACGTTCCTCGGCGCCCACGCCGTCCCGCCGGAGTTCCGCACCCGTCCCGACGGCACGGAGGCGTACGTGCGCCACGTCATCGACGAGCAGCTGCCGGGTGTCGCGGCGCAGGGCCATGCGCGCTCGTGCGACGTGTTCTGCGAGCAGGGCGTGTTCACCGCGGACCAGAGCCGCCGAATCCTGACCGCCGCCCGCGGGTACGGCATGGCCGTCCGGCTGCACGCCGACGAGCTCGCCCCGTCGGGCGGTGCCGAGCTGGCGGCGGAGCTCGGGGCGCTGTCGGCGGACCACCTGCACACGCCCTCCGATGCCGGCCTCGCCGCGCTGGCCGCCGCCGCCGACGGGCCGGCCCCCACGGTGGCGACGCTGCTGCCGGCCACGACGTGGTTCCTCATGGCGGGCGACGCGGCGCCGGCCCGCCGGTTCATCGACGCTGGCGTGCCGGTGGCCCTGGGCACGGACTTCAACCCGGGGACCTCGCCCACGCCCAGCCTGCCGCTCGTGATGACCGTGGCCTGCCTGGAGATGAAGCTCAGCCCCGCCGAGGCGCTGGCGGCTGTGACGGTCAACGCCGCCCACGCGGTGGGCGTCGCCGACGAGGCGGGCTCGCTGGAGCCGGGCAAGGCCGCCGACGTCGTGGTCTGGCGGGCCACGTCCGTGGAGCAGCTGCCGTACTGGGTGGGCGCGGACCTGGTGGACGTCGTCGTCAAGCGCGGCCGCGTGGTGTACCGGCGGGGCGCCTGAGCTCGC
>JAJXTS010000036.1 GCA_021783595.1 Chloroflexota bacterium
ACCCGCGGCAGCCCGGGTCCGCCGGGCCGAGCGGCGCGCCAGGCCACCCAGGCCACCCCCACGAGCGACAGGGCGGCCGACGTGATGGCGCCGCCGACGAGCAGCGGACGAGCCGGCGAGCGGGGGCCCACGGCCCGCGCCACGGCGTCCTCGTCCGAGGGGTCCAGCCGCCCCTCGAGCACGGCCGCCAGCAGCGGGTCGCCGGGCGGCGTGGCGAGGGTGGTCCCGGGGAACGGGATCAGGTCCCCGTGTCGCGCCCCGGCCCCGGCGATCACGTGGGCGACGTCGCCAGCGGCCAGCTCGGCCAGGCGGGCGGCGAGGCGCTCCTCGAAGCGGAACGAGGGGTGGACGCGCACCAGGGATGCCCGCACCACGGCGGTGGCGCGGCGCAGGTCCGTGCCGGCGGCGGGATCGGCCGCGCCGTCCGGGGGCCGAGGATCCGCCGAGGCCAGGAGTGCGTCGAGGTACTGGTCGGTGACGAGCGCGTCCACCGCGTCGCCGCCCTGCGGGGGGAGCCGCGGCGGCATCACCTGGCCCGCCCGCGGTCTCCGCCCAGCTCGCGGGCGACGGCCCCCAGCGCCCGGTGGATCAGCACCCGGACGGCGCCCTCCGACCGGCCCAGCACGCCGGCGATCTCGGCCGTCGTCATCTCGTCCACGAAGCGGAGCAGCAGCGCACGGCGCCGGTCGTCCGGCAGGGCGCGCACGGCGCGCAGGGCGGTCGCCGCCTCGTCGCGGGAGACCAGGTCGCCCTCGAGGTCCACGCCGTCGGCGATCGCGAGCCCGGCGCCCAGTGCCGCGTCCAGCGACGCGGCGGGCTTGCGCCGGCGGGCGCGCCGCTCGTTCGCCACGACGTTGCGGGCGATCCGGAACAGCCAGACGCGGAAGGTGCTCGCCTCGGGCCCGTCCTCGGGGCGCGCCAGCTCGCGGAAGCGCGGCAGCGCGGCCAACGCCCGCAGGAAGGTGCGCTCGGTCGCGTCCTCCGCCGCGTGGTGGTCGGCGAGCTCGTAGAGGGCGTAGGCGTACACCTGGGCGAGGTACTTCCGGTACAGCGCGTCGAACTGGGACGGGTCGCGGCGCGCCGCCTCGACGAGCGGCCGGTCCCGGTCGAGCGCGACGACGACGCGGGGCTTCGCCGGCTCAGACCTTCCAAACCCCGGGCGGCCCATCGCGTTACACCCCGACCGCGAGCCGGGCGTGGACCACCTCGCCGGCGTGGACGAGTCGCATCTCCCCGCCGGCGGCCGGGGCCACGACCAGCGCCCCCGTGGCGCCGTCCACGCCCTCGACCAGCAGCTCGTCGCCACCGGCGGGAGCGTAGCCGTCGAGGCGGACCAGACGCCCGGTGAGCGTCTGCCTCGACGCCCACGTCGCGAGGTCGAAGTACCCGGCACGCAGCGCGTCGAGCCGGGTCCCGAGATAGCCGAGGAAGGCGTCGAGCAGCGCCTCGCGGTCGATCGGGCGGCCGCCGGACGCCTCGCGCAGGCTGGTCATCGTCGGGGCGAGCTCGGCGGGGAAGTCGGCCGCGGCCCAGTCCGCGTTCACGCCGATCCCCACGACCGCCTGGGGGTCGCCCGTCCCCAGGCCGCGACTCTCCCCGAGCACGCCGGCCACCTTGCGGAGCTCGAGCGGCGAGGCCAGGCGCGCCGCCGCGGCGGCCTCCGAGACGACCCCGGCGAGCAGCGCGTTGGGCCCGGCCGTCTCGACCACCAGGTCGTTCGGCCACTTGAGGCGGACCGAGCCGACGGGCAGGCCGGCGGCCTCCTCGGCCGCGTCGCACATCGCGAGCGCCACCGTGGCCCCGAGGCGCCAGACGCGCTCGGGCGCGAGCCACGACGGGCGGAAGCCGCACGAGAGCAGCAGGCCAGCGCCCGGCGGCGCCGTCCAGACGCGCCCCTCCCGGCCGCGTCCCGCGCTCTGCTCGTCGGCGACGGCCACGCACACCTCCGGCTGGCCGTCGGCCAGCCAGTCGCGAACGGTGTCGTTGGTGGACCCGACCTCGCCGAGGCGCTCGAGCCTGCTGATCGCGCCGCTCGGCGAGCCGCTCCCCGTCACCGGGTCAGCCGGCCGCGGCCGCCTCGACGGCCTCAGGCTGCTCGAGCGCGAACGCGGCGTGGAGCGCCCGGACGGCCTCGTCCACGCGGTCCTCGGCGATGAGCGTGGTGATCCGGATCTCGGAGGTGGAGATCATCTCGATGTTGATCCCCTCGCGGGCCAGCGTGCCGAACATGCGGGCCGCGTAGCCGGGCGCGTTCTGGATGCCGGCGCCGATGATCGAGACCTTGGCGACCGAGCTGTCGGTGGTCATGTCGGAGAAGCCCAGATCGCGGACGATCGGCTCGAGGATCCGCTTGGCCTTGGCCAGCTCGACCCGAGGGATCGTGAACGAGATGTCCGTGGTGCCGCCGTGGCCCACGTTCTGCACGATGACGTCCACGACCACGCCGGCGTCCGCCAGCGGACCGAACACGCCCTGGGCGACGCCCGGCTTGTCCGGCACGCCGACGAGGGTGATCTTGGCGACGTTCCGGTCGTGGGCAAGACCCCGGACCTTGTTCCGCTGCTCCACGCGCGGGTCCTCCTTGATGAGCGTTCCCGGGGCGTCCTCGAACGAGCTGAGGACTTCGATGACCACGTCGTTGACCCAGCCCAGCTCCACGGCGCGCACCTGCATCACCTGGGCGCCCTGGTGGGCGAGCTCCATCATCTCCTCGTAGCCGATGACGGGCAGCTGGCGGGCGTCCGGGGCGATCCGCGGGTCCGCGGTGTAGACGCCCTTGACGTCGGTGAAGATCTGGCAGCGGTCCGCCTCGAGGGCGGCCGCGAGCGCGACGGCGGTGGTGTCGCTGCCGCCGCGGCCGAGCGTGGTGGTCTCCGCGAGCTCGAGCGCCTTGGCGCTCTGGCCCTGGAACCCGGCCACGATGACCACCTTGCCGGCGTCGAGCTCGGTCCGGATCCGCGCGGGGTCAACCCCGGCGATCCGCGCCTTGCCATACGTGCCGTCGGTGGTGATGCCTGCCTGGGCGCCGGTGAGGCTGATCGCCGGCACGCTCAGCGCGTGGAGGGCCATCGACACCAGCGTGGAGCTCTGCTGCTCGCCGGTTGCGAGCAGGACGTCGAGCTCCCGAGTGTCGGGATCATCGGTGATGGCCGCGGCCAGGGCCAGGAGCTCGTCCGTGGTGTCGCCCATCGCGGACACCACGACCACCAGGCTGGACCCGGCCGCGCGCTCACGGGCGATCCGTCGGGCGACGCGCTTGATGCGCTCTGCCCCGGCGACCGACGAGCCTCCGAACTTCATGACGACAAGGGGGGTGGGCATGGTTGGGCAATTCTAGCGGCCCGCTGCCCGGAGCCCGGCGTTTCGGTTCGGTTGCGGCGGGCGGGACGCGGACGGCGACGGCGTCCGGCGCGCGGCGGCGCCCGCCGGCCCGCGATTCGCCGCCCTGCGCCACAATCGGCGCCCGCGAACTGCGTCCCGATCCCGGAGGCCCGACCATGTGCTTCGACCACGACTCCCACCCGCCGATCGTCCCCGACCCCAGCGGCATGCGCGACGCGACCGACGTGGCGCTGGAGGCGGCCGACGGCAACCGATTCGCGGCCTACGTCGCCCGCGCGGCGCGGCCCACCGGCGCCGCGATCGTGATCCTGCCGGACGTGCGTGGCCTCCACACCTACTATCGCGAGCTCACCGAGCGCTTCGCCGAGCACGGCGTGGACGCCATCGCGATCGACTACTTCGGCCGGACCGCGGGCATCTCCGACCGCGGCCCCGGCTTCGACTACGCGCCGCATGTCGCGGCCACGACCTATGCGGGTCTGTCGGCCGACGTCCGCGCCGCGGCCGCGCACCTGCGCGGCGTCGCCGGCGTGGAGCGCCTGTACACCACCGGCTTCTGCATGGGCGGCCGCCTGTGCTTCCTGACCGCGACGATGGCCGACCTCGGGCTGGCAGGGGCGATCGGCTTCTACGGCTGGCCGACCGGCGCGGCGCGCAACGACACCCCCGCCCCGGCCGACGTGGCCGCCACGTTCACCTGCCCGATCCTGGGCATCTTCGGCGGGGCGGACGAGGGCATCCCCGCCTCCGCGGTCGCCGAGTTCGAGGCTGCCCTCGAGCGGGCGGGGGTCGAGCATCGCATCACCACCTACGAGGGCGCGCCGCACTCCTTCTTCGACCGCAAGGCAGCCGACTTCGCCGCCGCGAGCGAGCGCGCCTGGGCGGAGACGCTGGGCTTCATGGGCGTCGCGAAGTGAGTTGCGTGCGGCTCGCGCCCCTCCGCGCGGCGGGGACGGCGCGGCCGGCGGGGCGGGGCACCATGGGGGCGACCGGACACCCGGCAGCGGGTAGCGCGGCTCGGGCAAGGGGTCGGCGAGGCTCCGGCAGGGCGCCTCGCGGGCCGGGCGACCCACCGGCCGGCCCCGGCCCGCGCTAGGCTGGCATCCCACATCACCAAGGAGGGGTCCATGAAAGAACGGCTCATCGGCGAAGACCAGCTCCTGGTGACCGCCGACACCTCGCTCGGGGAGGCGCTCTGGGACTGGGTCGCGGCCGATGCCTCGCGGCGTGCCGCGGACGGCTGGCGGATCGCCAACATCGGCGGCATCGGCACCCAGATGGGAGTGCCGGCCCCGCAGGGCGCCTACGGCACGCCCGCGTTCGCGGTGGCGATGTCCCTGTGGATCCTGTATCGGCGATGACCGACGCCATGCCCGTCCCCGAACGCCGCGGCGAGCCCTCGGCGCCCGCGTCCGACCGCGTCCGGCTCCGGCGCAAGCCGATGCGCGGGCGGTATGACCGCGAGGCGGTCGACGCCATCGTGGACGCGTCGGCCGTGGGCGTCATCTCGTTCGTCCAGAACGGCCAGCCGTTCGGCATCCCCGTCAACGTCTGGCGCGAGGGGGATCGCCTCTACTGGCACGGCTCGGCGGGCGGCCGGATGCTGCGCGAGGCCGACGGGAAGCCCATCTGCGTGACGGTGTACCACCTCGACGGCCTGGTGCTTGCCCGCGCGGCCACGAACCACTCGGTGAACTTCCGCTCGGCGATGGTGCTGGGGACGGCGCGCCTCGTGACGGATCCCCGCGAGGTGGAGCGCGCGCTCGAGGGGCTGATCGAGGCCCTGTACCCCGGTCGCTGGGCCCAGCTCCGGCCGATGACCGAGCCGGAGCGCAAGGCGGCCGGCGTGATGTACGTGGACCTCGCCGAGTCCTCGGCCAAGGTCCGCAACGAGGCGCCGCACGATGACCCGGGCGACGAGGCGTGGCCCGCCTGGGCCGGGCTCATCCCGGTGCGGACCGTCCGAGGCGAGCCCGAGCCCGACGCCTTCGTCCAGCCCGGCACGCCGCTGCCCGAGGTGCGCGTCCCCTAGCCGGGGCCGTCGCTAGGCGCCCTCGACCAGCGCGGGCCCGATGTTGCGGGGCGCCACGACGTCCGTCCGCCCGGACAGGCCCGCGGCCTCGGCCGCCTCGCGCAGGGCGTTCTCGACCGGTGCGGCGTCGGCCCCGGGCGCCACGAAGGCGAGCACCGTGGAGCCAGCGCCGGAGAGGAACGCGCCCAGCGCCCCGGCCGCTCGGGCCGCGCCCGTCAGACGCGGCAGCTGCGGGTAGGCCACGGATCGGTACGGCTCGTGGATGCGGTCCACGGTCAGGTCCGCGAGCAGTTCGTAGCGCCCCGAGGCAATCCCGGCCACGCCGATCGCCACGCGGCTCATGTTCGACACCGCGTCCCGGAGCGGCACCTCGGCCGGGAGCACGCGCCGCATGTCCGCGGTGGACAGGCGCCGGTCCGGGATGAACAGCACCGCGCGCAGCCCGTCGGGCGCGTCGAACCGCACCGCCTCCACCCGCTGGCCCAGGTGCGCCGAGACCACGAAGCCGCCCATGAGCGCCGCCGACGCGTTGTCCGGGTGGCCCTCGATGTCCGTGGCCAGGCGCAGCATCGTCGGCATGGGCAGCGACCCGCCGCCAAGGACGTTGCCGGCCCACACGCCACCGACGGCCGCGGCCGCCGACGAACCCAGCCCTCGCGAGAGCGGGATCCGGTTGTGGGCGCTGATCCGCCAGCCGATGGCCGGGGGGCGCGGCCCCAGCTGCGCCTCGATGGCCGACTCGAGGCCCATCACGAAGCGGTTGGAGCGCTCGCCGCCCAGCTCGCCCACGCCCTCGCCGGTGGTCACGAGCTCGATCGAGCCGTCGCCCTCGATCGCCTCCAAGGCCACGCGGTTGCAGAGCTCGAGGGCGAGGCCGAGGCAGTCGTAGCCGGCGCCGAGGTTGGCCGTCGAGGCGGGGATGTCCACCACCAGGCGCCGCCCCAGGACGGGCGACCAGTCGCCGGGGGTCTGCCAGTGGCCCGCGACCGGGGAGCGAGGCGGCATCGCCGTCAGTCCCCGACCGGGTAGCAGGCGCCGGACGGGGCGGCGACGCACTCGGCCGCCACCGGGCGCACGACCGCCTCGGCGCCCTCGGCGCGGACCGCGCCGGCCCAGGTCGAGCCCAGGCCGCGGGCGATCGACACGAGATCCGCCAGGACTGCGGCGGCGGCGGCTGGCCCCCCGGCGCCGGGGCCCTCGAAGGCCACCCGGCCGACGGGCGTCGCGTCCACCTCGACGCGGTTGAGGACGCCGTCACAGCGGCCGAACGGCGAGCCGGCCGGGACCGCGGTGGGCACGACCGATGCCTCGATGGCGCCGTCCCGGGCCAGGCGGGTGGTGGCGATGAGGCGGAGCGTCCGGCCCGAGGCCGCCACGGCCGCCACGTCCTCCGCGGTGACCCCGGTGATGCCCGGCGCGCCGGGCGCGCCGGTGGCGCTGCCGGGGCGATTGCCGATGGCCTCGGGGGCGATCCAGACCCCGAACGCGAGCCGGGCCAGGATCACCAGCTTGTTGACGGCGTCGAGCCCCTCGACGTCCGCGGTCGGGTCCGCCTCCGCGTAGCCCTTCGCCTGCGCCTCGCGGAGCACGTCCGCGTAGTCGCGGCCCTCGCGGGCCATCGCGGTGAGCATGTAGTTGGTGGTGCCGTTGACGATGCCGCGCACGCGGGCGATCCGGTCCGCGGCGAGGTCCGCGGCGATGGGCCCGAGCAGCGGGATGCCGCCGCCGACCGACGCCTCGAAGCGCAGGACGGCGCCCGTCTCGCGGGCGAGGCGCTCGAGCGCGGGACCGTGGTGGGCGATGACGTGCTTGTTCGCCGTGGCCACGCTGCGGCCGGACGCCAGCGCGGCGCGGATCAGGGAGTGGGCCGGCTCGTCGCCGCCCATCGCCTCCACGATGACGTCCAGGTCGGCCCGGGCGAGCAGGGCGGAGGCGTCGTCGGTGAGCAGCTCGGCGGGAATGCCGTTGGCGATCGCGCGGTCGGTGAACTTCTCCGCGACGGCGACCAGGAGCAGCGGCCGGCCGTCGGCGGGGGCGAGACGGGGCGACCGCTCGAGGAACGCGCGGACGACCTCTCGGCCGACGGTGCCGGCGCCGATCACGCCGACGCGCAGGGGCTGGGTGCTCACACTGGATCTCCGGAGGGGCTGGGCGACCTCGCGATGGTAGCGAACGCGGGGCCCGGTCCGCGACCCGGCGGGCGGCCCGGCGGGCGCCGCGCCAGCGGCCCGTGGCAACCGGGCGCACAATCGCCCCATGGACCGGTCAGACCCCCTCGACCTGGAGCGCTTCGTCGCCGCGCAGGGCGGCATCTACCCGGACGTCGTCGGCGAGCTGCGCGAGGCGCGCAAGACCCGCCACTGGATGTGGTACGTGTTCCCGCAGGCACTCGGTCTCGGCGAGTCGGCCACCTCGCGGCGCTACGCGATCCGCTCCCTGCGCGAGGCCCGCGCCTACCTCGAGCACCCGGTGCTGGGCCCGCGGCTGCGGGAGTGCACCGGGATCGTGCTCGCCGCCCCGCAGACCGCCACCGCCGAGTCGATCTTCGGGCCGGTGGACGCGCTCAAGCTCCGCTCGTCGATGACGCTGTTCCTGCGCGCCGCGCCCGAGGACCCACGCTGGCAGCAGGCCCTCGACCGGTACTTCGGCGGCCAGCCCGACCCGCGCACCGACGAGCTGCTCGGGATCGGCTGAGGGCGGGCCGGTGACCGGTGCGGCAGCAGGCGCCCGGGCGCATCAGCGGTCGCCCGTCCCGTAGGCGCGCACCGCGGCAACGGCCCTGGCCCAGCGGTCGTAGCCGGCCTCGCGCTCGTCCGCGGACAGGCGGGGCTCGAAGGCCGTGGTCTCGCCGGGGAGCCGTGGCAGGCCGTCGAGGCTCGTCCAGACCCCGGCGCCCAGGCCGGCCAGCAACGCGGCGGCGCGGGGCGTGGTGTCGGTGAACGACGGCCGGTCCACCGGGATCCCCAGCCAGTCGGCCTGGAGCTGGCAGGCGAGGTCGCTGGCGCTGATGCCGCCGCCCACCTTGAGCCGCGTCACGGCGACGCCGGTCTCGGCCGCCACCTCGTCGGTGATGGCGCGGACCGCGAAGCCCAGCGCGTCCAGGAAGGCCCGCGCGATATGCGCCCGGGTCGCCCCGAGCGTGAGGCCGAGGACTGCCCCGCGCGCCGCGCTGTCGAGGTACGGCACGTTGAGGCCGGTGAACGCGGGCACGAACATCACGCCGCCGGCGTCCGGCACGGTGGCCGCCAGCGGGCCGATCTCGCGCTCGTCGTCGAGCAGCCGCGCGCTCTCGCGCATCCAGCGGATCACCGCGCCGGTGACGGTGGCGTCGCCCTCCAGGCAGTAGGTCCGGTCGATCGGCGCGTCGGCGGCGCCCGGGCGTCCGGAGCTCGGCAGCGCCCACGCGTAGTACGACTGCATGCGCTCGGCAGCCGGGGCCCGCGAGCCCACGCACACGTCCACGAAGGTGGCCGTGCCGTGGGTGCACTCGGCGTCGCCCGGTGCCCGGCAGTCGTAGCCGAACAGGGCGGCCTGCTGGTCCGCGATCATCGCCAGGACGGGCACCTCGGCCGCCTCGCCGTCGCGCCCCTCCAGGCGCAGCGTGCCGTAGTCGTGGAGGCTGGGGCGGGGCGCGGGGAGCATCGCCTCGGGGATACCCAGCCAGGCCAGGAACTCCGGCCAGTAGCGGTCCGCGCGGATGTCCCACAGGCCCTGCGAGTCGATCAGCGAGTAGTCCTCGGCGTGCTCGCGGGGGGAGCCGAGCGACACCAGCAGCCACTCCGCCGACAGGCCGAACCGGATCCGGCCGGAGCGGGCGGCGGCGGCGAACGCCGGGTCGTGGCGCATCCGCCAGCCCAGGTGGACCGAGGCGTTCCACGGCCCCGGCCGCTGGCCCAGCCGCCAAAGGGTCTCGGACCACAGCGGCTCGGCGGCCCGCAATTCGCGGAGGAGGTCGCCGGTCCGCAGGTCCTGCCAGCTGATGGCGTTCGCGAACGGCTGCCCCGTGGCGGCGTCCCACGTGAACCCGGAGTTGCGCTGGCTCGCGATCCCCGCCGCGACGATGTCGCCGGGCCGGGCGCCGGCAGCCGCCAGGGCGTCGGCGATCGCCTCCCGGACGCCCTGCGCGATGGCGACCGGGTCCTGCTCGGTCCAGCCCGGCTGCGGGTGGAGGCGCCCCACGGCCCGGTAGCCGGTGCCCAGGACGCGGCTCTCCGCGTCGAGCACGAGCGCCTTGCTGCCGCTGGTCCCCTGGTCGATGCCCAAGACGAGGGGCCCGCGCGCGCCGCCGCCCATCAGAGCGCCTGCTCCAGGAGGTCCCCCAAGTCCCGGAACACGTGCGTGGGCCGGATGCCGCTCGCCTCGGCCGCTTCCCGCGACGTGGCGCCGGTCAGCGTGAGGGCCGCGCCCATGCCCGCCTGGAGGCCCATCGCCACGTCCGTCTCCAGGCGGTCGCCGGTGATCAGGCAGCGTGCTGGCGGCACGCCCACGAGACCCAGGATCGCGGCCGCCATGTGCGGCGAGGGCTTGCCCACGATCGCCTCGCAGCGGGTGGCCGTGCACGCCTCGATGGCCGCGATGACGCTCGCGGCGTCGGGCTCGCCGCCGCCGGGCACCGGGCAGTAGCGGTCGCCGTTGGTGGCGAAGAACCGGGCGCCGCCGCGGATGGCGTCGAAGGCGACCTGGAGCTTGCGGTACGCGAAGGTCCGGTCGAAGGACGCGATGACCGCCTGCGTGGACGCGGCGTCGTCCACCAGCTCGAAGCCGGCCGCCGCGAGCTCGCCGCACAGGGGCGGCTCGCCCACCACGAACAGGCGGTTGATCCCCTCGGCAGCGCGCAGCCGAGCCAGGAAGTCCGCCATGACCAGCGACGAGTTGACGACGTCCCCGACCGGCGTCGGCAGGCCCAGGCGCGTCAGCTTCGCGCTGTAGTCGGCCGCCGTGTGGGTGGGGTTGTTGGACAGGAACACCGTGCGGCGGCCGTGCTCGCGGAGGGTGCGGATGGCGCGGCCGGCGTTGGGCAGCAGGGCGTCGCCCAGGTACACGGTCCCGTCGAGGTCGAAGATGTAGGCGTCGTACGCAGGCATCGGCGGCAAGCATGGCACGGGCGGGCCGCGCGGCGCACCACGCTGGGACGGACGCGCCGCGCGGCGCGGCGGCTCCGTTACACTCCCCCGACGATGACCCTGCAGCTCGAACCCTCCCCCGCGCCGGCCCAGGCGCCCGTCCCCCGTCCCCGGATCTTCTCCGGCATCCAGCCGTCCGGGATCGTCCACCTGGGCAACGACCTGGGCGCGATCCGGAACTACGTGATGCTCCAGTACGAGTACGAGGCGATCTACTGCATCGTCGACTACCACGCGCTCACGAGCACCCACGACGCGGAGGCGCTGCGCCGCCGAACCCGCGAGATGGCCGCCAGCCTGCTCGCGCTGGGCCTGGACCCGGAGCGCTGCACGCTGTTCGTCCAGAGCCACCGGCCGGAGCACACCGAGCTGATGTGGCTGCTGGCCACGGTCACGCCGGTGAGCTGGCTGGAGCGGACGCCGACGTACAAGGAGAAGAAGCAGAACCAGCCGGACGACGTCAACCACGGGCTGCTGACCTACCCGGTCCTGCAGGCGGCGGACATCGCGATCTACAAGGCGACCAAGGTGCCGGTGGGCAAGGACCAGGCGGCCCACCTGGAGCTCTCGCGCGAGATCGTCCGGGCGTTCAACAACCGGTACGGCCAGACGTTCCCAGAGGCGGAGGCCGTCTACACCACCGCGCCCGTGGTCCTGGGCACCGACGGCGTCAAGAAGATGAGCAAGTCGGTGGGCAACACCATCGAGATCCTGGCCTCGCCCGAGGAGATCCGCCGGCAGGTCATGTCGATGGTGACCGACACCAAGCGGATCCTCCGCGCCGATCCCGGCCGGCCCGAGGTCTGCAACGTGTGCCAGATGCACCGCTTCTTCGGCGACGACTGGGAGGAGATCCAGGACGGCGAGCGCTCCGCGCGGACCGGCTGCGTGGACACCAAGAAGCTGCTCGCGCAGCGGGTCATCGACCACTACGCGCCCGCCCGCGAGCGCTACGCCGAGCTGATGGCCCACCCGGCCGAGGTGGACGGGATCCTTGAGGCCGGCGCCGACCGGCTCCGACCGCTCGCGCAGGCGACCATGGACGAGGTCCACACCAGGATGGGCCTGCGCTAGCCGCGCGGCACGGTCCCCCGGGGCGGGGCCGCGCAAACGCGCTCCGAACAGATGAGCGCGGGTTGAGCCCGGCGTCGTAGGCTGTGGCCATGCCCAACGAGCTCACCGACCGCCAGCGGCGCCTGGTGGACGCCGTCCTCGTCCTCGCCGTCATCGCGCTGGGCTTCGTCGTCGTGGCGGACGTGGCGAGCGTGCTCGCGTTCTTCAGCGACGTGGTGCTGGTCTTCTTCCTGGCCTGGCTGCTGGCGTTCGCGATCCTGCCGCTGATCAACCTGGTCAAGCGGCTCCTGCCCGGCATCCCGGACCTCCTGGCGGTGATCCTGGTCTACCTCGTCGTGGTGGGCCTGCTGGTCGGCGTCATCGTCCAGGTCTCTGCGGCGCTGGCCCCGTCCATCGCCCGGCTGCCCACCGACAAGACCCTGTACCTGCAGTTCGTGGATCTGCTCGCCAACGTGCAGGGCCGGCTCGACTCGCTGGGCTTCCACGTGGACCTGGTCGGCCAGGCGCAGGCCATCTGGGCCTCGCTCAACCAGTGGGCCGGGCAGCTCGGCGGCGTGCTCCAGGAGGTCGCGGTCGCCAGCATCTCCGTGATCGGCGACATCCTGATCGTGACCATCCTGTCGGTCTACCTCGCGATCGACCGGGAAGCGGCGCTCGCGTTCGTCTACCGCCTCGTGCCGCCCAGCCGCACGAGCACGGCCCGGCTCGTCCAGAGCAGCGTCGCCCGCTCCTTCG
The DNA here is from genome assembly GCA_021783595.1 of Chloroflexota bacterium. Taxonomy (GTDB): domain Bacteria; phylum Chloroflexota; class Limnocylindria; order Limnocylindrales; family CSP1-4; genus CAIXZV01. Next base: position 12,307 of record JAJXTS010000036.1, read on the forward strand.
GCGGGTTCCTGCGCACGCAGCTGGTCATGGGCATCGTGTTCGGCCTGCTGGCCACGGCGGTGAACGTGGCCTTCGGGCTGCAGTACGGCGGCGTGACGGCCGTCGCCGCGGGCATCCTGCACGCGATCCCGTTCTTCGGGCCGTTCGTGTCGTGGCTGCCGCCCGTGGCCGTGGCGCTCCTGACGACCTCCTTCCCCACGCCGCTCATCGTGCTGGCGATCATGGCCGCGGGCTGGTTCGCGACCATGAACGTGCTCCAGCCGCGGCTGATGGCGGGCGCCGTGGGGATCCACCCCATCGTGGTGCTGGGGTCGGTGATCGTCGGCAGCAAGGTGGCCGGCGTCGCGGGCGCCATCTTCGGCATCCCGATCGCCGCGGTCCTGTCGGCGTTCTTCTTCCACTGGTTCGAGCGCTCGCGCGAGGGCGGCTCCGTGGCGGACCGGGCGACCCGGCGCGTCGCCGAGCGCGAGGGCCGCTCGGTCCGCCGGCCCCAGGAGCCCGTCCCCGGACTCGACGAGGACGTGGCGGACGTCCTCGGCGCGCGCCACGCGACTCCGGACGACGAGGGGTCGGGCCGCCACGAAGCCGAGGCGGACGCGTGAGCCCCGCTGGCGCCGATCGCCCCGAGATGTCGCGGGAGCGGGCGCGCGCGGAGCGACGGGACGTGGACAAGGAACAGGGCGAGCCGCTCGCCGGAGCCCGCGGCGGCAAGCGCGCGCTGCGGCGGATGGGCCGCCCGCTGGACGCCTGGACCTCGCGGCCCCGGATCCTGGTGACCAACGACGACGGGATCGAGTCCCACGGGATCCTGGCCCTCAAGCGCGCGCTCGAGGCCGTGGGCGACGTGGTGGTCGTGGCGCCGGACTCCAACCAGTCGGCGGTGGGCCACCAGAAGACGCTGACCCGGCCGTTGCGCGTGCGCGAGCGGACGCTCCCGGACGGGTCGATCGGCTACGCCATCGACGGCTCCCCCACCGACTGCGTGAGCCTCGGCCTGCTCGGCTTCTTCGACGAGAAGTTCGACCTCGTCGCCTCGGGGATCAACTACGGCGCCAACCTCGGGGACGACCTGACCTACTCCGGCACGGTGTCGGCGGCGATGGAGGCGATCATCAACAGCACGCCGGCCTTCGCCATCTCGCAGGAGTACTCCGAGCAGGTGGACTTCCGGCTCGCCGGCGTGGCGGCGGCCATCGTGGCGCGGAACATCCTCGAGCACGGGCTGCGGCACGGCGAGCTGCTCAACGTGAACGTGCCGGCCGTCGCCCCGGAGGCGTGCGAGGGCATCGAGGTCACGCGCCTGGGCAAGCGGGTCTACCAGGACCAGCTCATCGGGCGCGTGGACCCGCGCGGCATGCCGTACTACTGGATCGGCGGGCCGCCGCCGTCGGGGATCGCGCTGCCCGGCACGGACTTCCACGCGATCGTCAACCGGCGGGTGTCGGTCACGCCCGTGCACCTGGACCTCACCGGGCGGCGCCTGCTCCGCGAGCTGCCGTCGTGGGGCTGGGCGCTGGACCTGGCGGCCGTGGCGCCGGGCCCGGAGGAGGCCGAGACGCTGCGCCCCACGCCCGTCGAGCGGGAGCGGTTCGCGGAGGAGACCAAGCTCGAGCGCCGGTAGGGCGGTGGGCGCTACGGGCGACGCCGCTTCCGGTCCGCGAGCACCTCGCGCGCCGCGTTCTGACCCGGGGCGCCCGTGACGCCGCCGCCCGGGTGGGCGCCCGATCCGGCCAGGTACAGCCCGCTGACCGGCATCCGGTAGCGGGACCAGCCCAGCAGCGGCCGCCACAGCCAGAACGAGTCGAGCGCCGGCTCGGCGTGCATCGGGTGGCCGCCCGCGAGGCCGTACTCGCGCTCGAGGTCGGCCGGCGTCAGCACCCGGCGCGCCGTGACCCGCGCCGAGATGCCCGGCGCCACGCTCTCGAGCGAGCGCATCACCGCGTCGCCCAGGGCGTCGCGCCGCGCCTCCCAGTCGGCCGCGGCCAGCCCGCTGGGCATCCACTGGGCCAGCACGCTCATGACGTGCGTGCCCTCCCGGGCGCCCGCCACCAGCGACGGGTCCACCAGCGAGGGGATCGTCGCCTCCAGGATCGGCTCGTCCGCGAACCGCCCGTACTTGGACGCGTCGAAGGCGCGCTCCATCGCGTCGATCGAGCTCGCCCCGACCTGGATGCGGCCGCGGAGCAGGCGCGCGTCGCCGGCCGCCGCCGGGAACGTCGGCAGCCCGTCCAGCACCAGGTTCACCTTGGCGGACACGGCCGGGGTCCGGATGTTGCCCGCCCGCCAGCGAAGGCTCGGGCCCACGGCGACAGGGTCCGCCAGCGCGGTCAGGAGCGGCTTGGGGCCGAGCCCGGCCACCACGACCGGCGCGGCGATCTCCTCGCCCGACTCGAGCACGACGCCGGTGACGGCGCCGTCGGCGGTGGCCAGCCGCGCGACCCGGGCCCCGGTGCGGATCTCCGCGCCCGCAGCCCCGGCAGCCGCGGCCAGCGCCTCGGACACGGCCGACGGGCCGCCCCTGGCGAACACCGTCTCGCCCGAGCCGCCCCCGTCGTTGCCGGCCGCGTCGGCCAGGAGGACCGCGGTGCTGCCCGCGGACCACGGCCCCATGGCCGTGTGCCGGACGCCGCGCCAGGCCGTCGTCGCGCGAATGGCCTCCGACGTGAACGACTCGGCCACGAAGTCCGCGACGGCCATGGGCAGGACGCGCAGGATCGCCCGCGCGTCGTCGCGGCCCATCCCGCGGAAGGCCCGGGCGAGGCGCAGCCCCATGAGGGCGTCGCCCGCGCCGGGGCCCGCGATGTCGGGCGGGGTCTCCTCCCCGATGTCGGCGAGGAACCGCGCGAGCGCGCGCACCCGCCGGTCGAACTCCACGAACGCCGTGGCGTCCTGGTCGGACCAGGCGCGCAGGCCGTCCACGGTGCGGCCGAGATCGGCCCACAGCGTCACCGCCCGGCCGTCCGGCTGCGGGGCGAAGACGCGGACCTCGGGGGCGACGAGCGCCAGGCCGTGCCCGGCGAGGCCCAGCTCACGGGCCACGGACGGACGCAGCCGGCCGACCGTGTGCGCCAGCGCGGGCCCGCGGACGCCGGGCGCGATCTCCTCGGTGACGGCCGCGCCGCCCACCCGGTCGCGGGCCTCGAGGACCAGGACGCGCCGGCCGCCACGGGCGAGGTAGGCCGCCGCCGTGAGCCCGTTGTGGCCGGCGCCGATGACGATGACGTCGTGGGCGTTGGTGTTCGCGGTCATCGTCAGGCCACCTTCCGGCCGCGGGCCTTGAGGACCTCGAGCGCGGCCAGCCGCCCGTTGGCGCCCATCAGGCCGCCGCCGGGGTGCGTGGACGAGCCCGACAGGTACAGGTTCTGGACGGGCGTCCCGAATCGGGCGTAGCCGGGGACCGGCCGGTTGAAGAACAGCTGCTCCAGGCTCAGCTCGCCCTGGAAGATGTTCCCCTCGGTCAGGCCCATGGTCCGCTCGATGTCGAGCGGGGTCAGGACCTGGCGGCCGACGATGATGTCCCGGATGTTGGGCGCGAACTCCGCGATCCGGTCGATCACCGCGTCGCCGAAGGCCTCGCGCTGGTCGTCCCAGGTGCCGAGCTCGGGCGCCAGCTTGTACGGCGCGTACTGCACGAAGCAGCTGATGACGTGCTTGCCCGGCGGCGCCATCTGCGGGTCCACCAGCGTCGGGATGACCATGTCGACGTACGGCCGGCGGCTGAACCGCCCGTACTTCGCGTCGTCGTAGGCCTGCTCCATCTCGATCGTGTCGGGGCTGAAGGAGATCGCGCCGCGCAGGTGCTCGCCCTCGCCGGGGAGGCAGGTGAAGTCGGGCAGGCGGTCCACCGCCAGGTTGACCTTGCCGGAGCTGCCGCGGAACTTGAACCGCCGCACCTCCTGCTCGAACTGCGGGTCGAGCGAGCCCGGCTCGAGCAGGTCGAGGAACGTCACCTTGGCGTCGGCCGAGCTGAGCACGACCGAGGCCTCGATCTCCTCGCCGTCCTCGAGCGCGACGCCCGTGGCGCGGCCGAACTTGACGATGATCCGGGCGACGGGCGCCTCGGTGCGGATCTCGGCGCCCAGCGCCTGGGCCGCGCGGGCGATGCTGTACGACACGCCGCCGGTGCCGCCCTTGGGGATGCCCCAGGCCCGGAACGCGCCGTCGATCTCGCCCATGTAGTGGTGCAGCAGCACGTACGCGGTGCCCGGCGACCTGATCCCCTGGTAGGTGCCGATGATCCCCGACGCGGACATCGTCGCCTTGAGCGGCTCGGTCTCGAACCACTGGTCCAGGAAGTCCTTGGCGGACATCGTCATGAGCTGCGCGAAGACGGCCTGCTGGTGCTCCGGCAGCTGGGCGAAGCGGCGGGCGAGGCTCGCGATCGGGAGCAGCGGCCGAGGGTCGTTCTCGGTGGGGTCGCCGGGGACGATGCCGAGGATCGGCTTGATGAACCGGGCCATCTCCACCATGAGCTGGCCGTACTCCTCGTACGCCTCGGCGTCGTTCTTCGACCAGCGGCGCAGCTCTCGGACGGTCCGCCCGTGGTCGTTCACGCGCCACAGGTAGTCACCGCCCTTGGGCGTCCGGTCGATGCCGGGGCGCAGCGGGGTGAACGTGCCGTCGAGCGGGAGGATGTCCAGGCCGTGGCGCGGCAGGTTCAGGTCCCGGATGATCTCCGGCCGCAGCAGGCTCACCACGTAGCTGGCGACCGAGAAGCGGAACCCGGGGACGATCTCCTCGGTGACGGCCGCGCCGCCGAGCACGTGCCGGCGCTCCAGCACCAGCGTCTTGAGGCCGGCCCGGGCGAGGTAGGCGGCGGACACGAGCCCGTTGTGCCCGCCCCCGATGATCACCGCGTCGTAGCGCTGCGGCACGCCACCCTCCGTTCGGGACGCGCGGCCCGTGGGCCGCTATTCAACCTGCATGAAGTTGATGCAGTCTAGCCGACGCGGGCAGCCGCGTTGGCTGGCTGGGCGGGCGGGTTGCCGCGCCGGGCGGCGGGCGCCGCGGGCGCGGGGCGGGGCGG
>JAJXTS010000203.1 GCA_021783595.1 Chloroflexota bacterium
TCGCGCGATGCGGGTGAAACCCCAGTTCAGCGGCGGCGAGCGCGTCGCGAAGGGGCCGGTCGCGCCGGGCACCAAGGGCGAGCGCGTGGCGAGGGGCGACCGCACGGCGCGGGTCGGGCGGCAGGCGACGCGTGACCTCGAGCCTGAGGTCGCGCGTCACGCGATCGACCGCAGGTCGAGGACGCGGCCCCAGTGCAGGAGGCGCACGGCCACCAGCACGCCGAAGGCCGCGAGCGACAGGATGGCGCCCGCGGCCACGGAGGTCTCGAGGTTGCCGGCCCCGAACTCGCTGTAGACCAGCAGGGGCAGCGTCTGGGTGTGGCCCTCCACGTTGCCCGCGAACATGATCGTGGCGCCGAATTCGCCCAGCGCCCGCGCCCAGGCCATCACCAGCCCGGCCGCCAGGGCGCTCCCGGCCAGCGGCACCGTGATGCGGAGGAACACCGCCCGCTCGCTGGCGCCGTCCACGCGCGCCGCGTCCTCGAGATCGTGGTCCACGCCCGCGAAGCCCGTCCGCGCCGAGCGGATGAAGAGCGGCGCCGCGATGAACGCCTGGGCGATGACCACGGCCGCCGTGGTGAACGGCAGCTCGATGCCCAGCGCGCGGAGCTCGGCCCCGAGCGCGCCGTTGCGGCCCAGCAGGAGCAGCAGGGCGAGCCCCGCCACCGACGGCGGCAGCACGATCGGCAGGTCGATGACGGTCTCGAGCAGGAACGCGCCCCGGAACCGGCGGCGTGCCAGCACGAGCGCGAGCGGCGTGCCCAGCACCACCATGAGCACGAGGCTGGCGGCGGTGGTGGCCAGGCTCAGGGCGAGCGCGTCGAGCACCACCGGCAGGCCGGCGGTGGCGGCCAGCGAGCCGTTCAGCAGTGCCCTAGCCACCAGCGCCGCCACCGGCAGGCCGAGGACGAGCGCCGCCAGCAGGGACAGCGCGGCGACCGCCGCGCTCGAGTCGAGGCGGCCCCCGGGCGAGCGGGACGACGGGGCGGCGGCGCGGACGGCCACGCGGCTCAGCCCGCCGGCGGCAGGAACCCGAACGACGCGAGGACCCGCTGGCCCTCGGCGCCGGTCAGCCAGCCGAGGAACTTGGCGGCGGCAGCGGCGTGCGCGGAGGCCCTGACCACCACGCCGCCGTAGGAGGCCGGGACGTTCTCGGCGGCCGGGATACCCACCGTGGCCACCTGCGTGGTGGTCCTGGCGTCCGTCACGTAGACGATGCCGGCGTCCCCCTCGCCCAGGCCCACCTTGGCCACGATGGCGCTCACGCTGTCCTCGCGCGAGACGACGTTGGCGTCGAACCTGGTCGCGAAGTCCGCCCCGTAGGCCGGCAGCGCGCTGACCTTGGCCAGCCACTGCACGGTGTACTTCTCGATCGGCACGGCGTCCGAGCAGGCGACGATCTTGACGCCGCTCCTGGCGAGGTCCGCGGGCGATGCGATGCCGGCCGGGTTGGCGGTGGGCACGATGACGGTCAGCTGGTTGCCCGCGAACACCGACACGGCCCCGGCCGCCAGGCCCGCGGCCACGAGCTTCTGGGGGTTGGCGGTGTCGGCCGAGAGGAACACGTCCGCCGGGGCGCCCTGCTCGATCTTGGTCTCGAGGGCCGCCGACGAGTCGGTGGACGCGGTGATCGTCAGGCCGGGGTTCTCGGCCTCGTAGGCGGCGGCGGCCCTGACCAGCGCCGATTGCAGCGACGCGGCGGCGTAGACCTGGAGCTCCACGGCGGGGGCCGACGTCGCGGCCGCGGGCGAGGCACCGGGCGACGCGGCGGGGCTGCCGGCGCAGGCGGCGACGGTCAGCGCGACGAGCGTGGCGGGCAGGAGGCGGCGAAGGCGCACGGGCGGTGCCTCTCCGTGTGGGTTACGGGGACGGGATCTCGACGATCACGTTGGTGGCCTTGACCACGCACACGACCTCCCGCCCCACCTCGAGCCCGAGGTCGTCCACGGACTCGGCGGTGAGCAGCGAGACGAGCCGGTGCGGCCCGGCCTGGACCTCCACGACGGCCGCCACCGTGTCCCGCTCCACCCGGGTCACGATCCCGGGGAAGCGGTTGCGGGCAGACTGGGCGACGATCGGGCGATGGGCGACGGCCGTGCGGCGCTCCGCGAGCAGGCGCGTGACCTCGGCGAGGTCCACCAGCCGCTGGCCCCCCTCGGAGCGCGTCGTCGTCAGCCGGCCGTCGGACTCCCAGCGGCGGAGCGTCTCCACGGACACGCCGAGCATCTCGGCGGCCAGTCCGACGCGGATCAGGGTGGCGGGCTCGGGGTCGGCAGCGGTCATCGCCTGCAGGATCGCAGGTGGAGGCCGTGCATGTCTAGGGATATGGACGACTGATATGAGGTATTGTCGCGCCGAGCGCGACGGTCGGGGATCAGCCCTTGCCCTCGAGCAGGCTGAGCGCCTGGAGCAGCTGCGCGTCGCCGGACGCCGCGAGCTGGGCGGCGGTCATGCCCTGCACCTCGTCGGGCGTGAGCGGCACCACCTTGGCGCCGAGCGGCACGGGGTAGTCCGGCTCCAGGCCCTCGTGCCAGATCGGGCGGCCGTTGCGGGTCAGCCAGCGCTCGGTGCCGATGCGCAGCACCGACCCGTCGGCGAGCTTGAACTGGCCCAGCACGGTGCCGGTCCCGAAGGTCTTCTCGCCGACGACCTTGGCGCGCCCGGCGTCCTGGATGCACCCGGTGACGATCTCGGCGGCGCTGGCGGTGTTGCCGTTGGCGAGCACCACGAGCGGGATGCTGGTGGCGATGCCGCCCGGCGTGATCGGGATGTTCTGGACGGCCCCGCTGCGGTCCACGCTCTGGTAGACGGTCCCGCTGGCGACGAACGCGCTGGCGACGTCCACGGCCTCGTTCACGTAGCCCCCGCCGTTGTCGCGCAGGTCGAACACGATGGCGGTGGCGCCGGCCTTCTCGGCCGCCTGGATGGCGCTGACGACCGCCTTGCCGGCGCCGGTCGCGAACGAGTCCAGCCGGATGAACGCGATCGTGCGGCCGGGGATCATGGTCCAGGACGAGAGCGGCAGGTCGTACTTGCGGCGCGTGATCGTCACGTTGAAGTTGGGCGTGCCGGCGCGCACGATGGTGAGCGTCACCTGGGTGCCGGCCGGCCCGCGGATCGACGCCACGATCTCGTCCTGCGTCTGGCCGGTGGTGGACTTGCCGTCCACGGCGATGACGCGGTCGCCCCGCTGCAGACCGGCCTCCAGGGCGGGGGTGTTCGGGAACACCCTGCCCACCACGATGCCGCCCTTGCCGTCGTCGGGCGCCACCTGGACGCCGATGCCGACGAAGGTGCCGGACAGCGACTGGTCCATCGCAGCCGCCTCCGCGGCGGTCATGAACGAGGTGTGGCCCGAGTCGCCCACCGCGCTCACGATCCCCTGGATCGCCGAGTAGGCGAGCTGCTGGTTGTCGAGGCTCTTGGCGTCGACGTAGTTGTTCTGGATGTCGTGCCACGCCTGCTCGACCAGCGCCAGCTCCTGGTCCGGGGTCGGCGAGCCCGACGGGCCGGCGGCGGCCGAGGCCGCGGGGGCCGGCTGACCCTCGGCGCTGCCCGCGCCGCCCGACCCGGCCTGGCCGACGGCGAGGCCACTCGCGAACATGACGATCGCGAGGATCGGCGCGAGGACGGCCACCAGGATCCGCGGCACGCCGGCGGCGGGCGCATGGCGCGGCGGCGGGGGCGGGCCGCTGCCCTCGGGCGGGGCGGGGGGCGGCGCGGCGACGGGGGCGGGAGCCTCGGGGGGCGGCGGGGGCGCGGCCGGTCGCCCGGCGTAGGGTTCGGTCATGGTGGTTCGCAGATCCGGCAGGGCCGCGACAGAGTCGGCCGCGTCAAGCATGCGGCAAACGGCCGCGGCGCGGGTCGCCGGGCCCGGCGGGGCGTCGCCGGCGGGGCCCGTCCCGGCTCAGGCCCG
>JAJXTS010000204.1 GCA_021783595.1 Chloroflexota bacterium
CCAGTACGCGGGGCGGATCGGAGCAGGGAGGCGGGTCGCGCCATGAGGGTGGACGCGCCGCGGCCCGTCCGGGTATCGGTCAGTTGACCGGGGGGCACGGCCGTCAGGAATGATCAGGCCGGGTGGCACCCAGGTGGGCAGTGGGAAACCATACCCTGCGTATGGTATCTTGTAGAGCATGACGACCGAGTTCCTATCCTCGGCGGGCTGGTCGCTCACGCCGACCTCGTACCTCGTCCTCGGCCTCCTGGCCCGGGAGGGACCGTCGACGCCCTATGAGCTCAAGGGCCACGTCGCCGCGACGATCGGGCACTTCTGGTCGTTCCCGCACGCCCTCCTGTACAAGGAGCCGGCCCGGCTGGTCGGGCTCGGACTCCTGACCGAGGAGCGCGAGCTTGACGGACGGCGACGGCGCCTGTTCACGATCACCGAGGCCGGCAGGCAGGCGCTCCGCGAGTGGCTGGACCATCCCGCGACGCAGCCGACAGAGCTCCGCGACCTCGCCGTGCTCCAGCTGTTCTTCGCGGACCTCGAGCCGACGAATGCCCGACTCGCGATCGCCCGGGAGCAGGTCTCCCTGCACCGTGAACAGCTGGCGGGCTACGAGGCTGGCCAGCGGCAGACCGGGCGCCTGGCCGCCGGCACCCCCGGCAGCCGGACGATCGAGCAGTGGCGCGGCGTGACCCTTCGCATGGGGCTGCTGTACGAGCGCGCGGCGATCGAGTTCTGGGAAGGGGTCGTGTCCGCCGTCGACGCCGAGGAGTCGGCCGCGACCCGCGCCCAGGCCGAGGACGACGGGGCCCAGCTCGCGCCGCCCGACGCCCCGCTCAGCCCGGAGACCGCCTCGTAGGACCGACCAAGGGTCAGCCGTTGGCGCTCGGCCCAGCGGCGCGGTCGTCGCGGGGCGCAGCATCGCGGTCGTCATCCGGCCGGTCAACTGGAGCGCCCGCCATCCCGCTTGGCGTCCCGACAACGTCCCGCGCCGGGCGCAGAACCGCGACGCCGGGTCGGACGGCGACGAACCGGCGTCGCGGGGAGTCGTCGGACCGCGGGCTAACCGCGCCGACGGGATCGCATGGCGACGTAGCGGATCGACCACAACCAGCCGATCGACGCGACGACGAGGAGGAGGAGGAGGAGGTAGGCGGGCACCGGCTGGCTCACGGCGGCGGGCGCCGAGGCGAGCGTGTCGGTCGGCGGCGGCGTCACGGTCGGGTGCGAGGTCGCGCCGGGCTTCGGGGTGGGCTGAGGGGTGGGAGTCGGCGACGGCGCTGCGCAGGCCGAGCTGTTGATGGTGTTGTGGTCCATCGTGACCTCGCCGTTGCGGGCGAGCGCCCGGCCCTGCAGGGTCGCGCCCGTCTGCAGCGCGATCGAGGTGAGGGCCATGATCGTGCCCTTGAAGCTCGTCGTGGTGCCCAGGGTCGCCGAGCTGCCGACCTGCCAGTAGACGTCGCAGGCGGAGGCGCCGTTGGTCAGCGCCACCGCGCTGTTCGACGCCGTGATCAGGGTGGAGCCGGCCTGGAAGATGTACAGGCCCGCCCCGTCCAGCGTGAGCGTGCCGGTCAGCCCGAGGGTGGCCGAGGCGTAGACGCCGGGCTTGAGGGTCGTGCCGCCGAGCTCGGTCGGCACCTGGTTGACAGGCGTGGCCCCGGCGGCGTCGTTGTAGGCGGTGACCAGGGCGTTCTTGGCGCTGAGCGCGACGGCGTCGCCGAGGTGCTGGGCGCCGTGGACCGTCACCGTGGCGAAGCCGGTCACGGCCTTGCCGGGATGGAGCCCGACGTCGCCGGTGATCGTGGTGGCCCCGGTGTTCGTGACCTGGGTGCCGGCCAGCACGGCGAAGCTCCTGGCCGAGCCGAGGTTTACCGATGCCGCGGCGAGCGCGGTGCCGGCCAGGAGGGCAGCCAGGGCGGCCGCCAGGCCGATGGTTGCGATGCGTCTCATGTCGTCTCTCCGTGGGTGTCCGGGACCAGCCCGGGCTCGTGGTCGGGCGTCCCGCCAGAGTCTGCCGGCGAGCTGCTTGTGCCGATCAGGCGGTCCGCCTGCGGAAGATCCCGATCGCCGCGAGGACGATGGCCTCGACCACGGTCCACCCGATGAGCGCGGCGACCGCCGCGATGTCGAGCATCGAGCCGCCCGCCTGGAGGGCGCTGGTGTGGAACAGGCCCTCGAACGGCGCGACCAGCACCTGGCTGGCGTTGAGGACCGCGGACACGAGGGCATTGGCCTCGCGCGCGGCGAGCAGGAGGAAGAGGATCCGCAGGACGATCAAGCCCTGCGCGATCCCGAACAGGAAGACCACGACGCGGCGGCTGAACTCGGCGCCGCCAGGGGCGGTCCGGGCCGGGCTCGTCGTCGGTGCCGTGACGGGGGCGGCGGGCTGCGGGGTGAGCGGGGCAAGGGGCTGGACGTCGGTCATGTCGGGGTTCCCTTCGATTCGTGTGGTTGGTGCGTGTGGTGCCGGGGAGGGCCCGGTCCGGCGACAATGGGAGGAGGCGGACGGCTGTCCGCCTCGGTCGCATCAGCGCGACCGGTGGGTCCGGCCCGGACGGGTGAGGATCGCCACCCCCACGATGACCGCCGGGGCGATCGCCGCGAGGGTGAGGACTCGCGGCGCGCCGGCGAGGAAGAGGCCTCCGGCGAGGCCGACGGCGAGTGCGGCGAACAGCTTGAGCGTCGGGTCCTGCATGGTCTGCAGGGTCGCCGTCGCCTTCGTCGCGCCGGCCATGGCCGTTTCGACGGCCTCCGGGAGATGCTCGAGGGCCTCATCGACGGAGGCGCGCGCTTGGCCGACCGTCGAACGCGCCTCGTCCGCGACGTGGCCGCCCTGTGCGAGGGCGGCTTTGGCAGTGCGCGCGCCGCGTGAGCGAGCCTGGGTGATCGTCATGTCGTTCCTGTCGGGGTGGGGGCGGGCTGGGCCTTGGGGGTCAGATCCCCCGGCCCAGGCGGCCTCGGCCACCCAGCCGCTGGACGACGAAGATAACCAGGACCGCACCGAGCACCGCAACGGCGAGGCTCTCGAGGTTCAGGCCCGTGACGTCGGCAACGTGCAGCAGCGTGCCGGCCACGAAGCCGCCGACCACGGCGCCGACGATGCCGAGGACGACCATCATCACGAGACCCTCGCGGGAGCCCATGATCAGGTTGGCGATGAAGCCGGCGATCGCGCCGAGCACGATCCAGGCAAGGATTCCCATACCGCAGTCCTTCGGGTAGCCCCCCGGAGCACACCTCGCCAATCTGGATACGGTGTCTGAGGAACCGTCGCTAGAGTATCGTCTATTGTGGATGATGTCAACTGCGGAAGACATTGCAGAACGTGCGGTCTGCCTGGGCTCGGTCGGCCAGAGTGACCCTGCCTTGTCGAGGATCACCCGGCGCGGGTGGATCAGGTCAGGCGACGGGCTTCCAGGCTGTGGGGGTCGCGTTCCCTGCACCGGGGTGCTCGTCAATCGCCGAGGCCCTTGCGGGTCACGAGCTGACGTTTGTCGTCTGGGTGGTCGCTGGGCCGTAGGCGGCCGTCGAGACGACCATCGCCTCACGCGCTCAGCAGCCACTCGCAGGGCTCCGGCGGCTCGGCGAGCCGCATCGTGAGTTGGTCGGTGGTCGCGGGGCAACCCCTCTCGCCCCGACCACCTTGCTGTTCGAGACTGGCTGGCCCCCGGACCCGAAGGCCGCGTCCCACCCGCGGGCCTCCGCGCGGGCCGTCAGCGCGAACGTGGAGTCGCCCGCGTCGGGGACGTCGATCCGCTCGAGCGCGGCCTCCGCCATCGCGCGCCTCCCGGCGCCCGACGCCCTCGCCCGCAGGGCCGGCGGCGGCTCCGGGTGGGCGTGGGCCCCGGCGGCGGCCGGGGCCAGCGGGGGGCGG
>JAJXTS010000205.1 GCA_021783595.1 Chloroflexota bacterium
CGGGGCCCGGCACGGGCGCCGGGCGAGCCGGGGACGCGGCGGGCGCGGGCCCTGCGGCCCCGGCGGCGGCCCCGGCCGGGGCACCCTGGTGAGCGTCGGGCCCGGTGCGCTCCTCGCACTCCTCGTCGGCCTCGTCCACACCGCGCTGTACGTGCTGATCCGGGGCGAGTCGGGCGGCCGACTGCCGCTGACCTACGTCGCAGCCGCACTGGGCTCGTGGGCGGGCGCGAGCCTCGGGTCCATGGCCGGCATGACGTTCCTGTCCATCGGTGACTTCGCGCTCGTCCCGGCCTCGCTGGTGGCGTGGCTGGGCATCGGCATCGTGGCGATCCTCGCCACGCTCGGCCCGCAGGGGCGCCAGCCGGGCCCCTGAGCGAGCCGCCGGCGTCGGTCTGGCCGCCCTCGGCTGGGCTCGCGCGAGGAGGGCGTCGCGGTTCGCTACCATTGCGCCGATGTCGAACGACGCCCCGATCCCGTATCTGTCCGCGGCCGAGATCCGCCGCCGGTTCATCGAGTTCTTCGCCGAGCGCGGCCACACCGTGGTGCCCAGCGCCAGCCTGGTGCCCGGCGGCGACCAGACGTTGCTGTTCACGAACTCCGGCATGGTGCAGTTCAAGGACGCGTTGACCGGGGTGGAGAAGCGGGACTACACCCGCGCCGTGGACTACCAGCGCTGCCTCCGCGTCGCCGGCAAGCACAACGACTTCGAGGAGGTGGGCCGCACCCCGCGGCACCACACGCTGTTCGAGATGCTGGGCAACTGGAGCTTCGGCGACTACTTCAAGCGCGAGGCCATCCACTGGGCGTGGGACTTCCTGACCCGGGAGCTCCGCATCCCAGCGGACCGCCTGGCCGCTACCGTCTACTCCACCGACGATTTCGCGCACGCGGTGTGGAGGGACGAGATCGGCCTGCCGCCGGAGCGTCTGGTGCGCTGGGGCGACTTCCCCGCTGGCGACGAGAAGAACTGGTGGCGCATGGCCGACGTGGGCCCCTGCGGCCCGTGCTCGGAACTGCACTACGACCGCGGCGCCCACCTGTCCGAGGGCCCCGAGTGCGTGCCGGACCACTCGGAGCACTGCCCCCGCTGGCTCGAGGTCTGGAACCTGGTGTTCATGGAGTACGAGCTCCACCCGGACAAGAGCCTCACCCCGCTGCCGGCGCCCGGCGTGGACACCGGGATGGGCCTCGAGCGGGTGGCCTCCGTGGTCCAGGGGGTCGCCAGCAACTACGACACGGACGTGTTCGCGCCCATCCACGCCAAGATGCGCGATCTGCTGGGCTCGGACCCGGACGAGTTCGAGGCGAGCCGTTTCAGCTACCAGGTCATCGCCGACCACTCCCGCGCGGTCACGTTCCTCGCCGCGGACGGCGTGCTGCCGGCCAACGAGGGGCGCGGCTACGTGATGCGCCGCATCGTGCGCCGCGCCATCCGCCACGGGCGTCTCCTCGGCCGCCACGAGCCGTTCCTCGGCGAGACGGCCCAGGTTGTCATCGACACGATGTCCGAGGCGTACCCCCACCTCGCGGAGCGGCGGGAGGAGATCCTGGGCGTCATCTCCCGCGAGGAGCGGCAGTTCAACCGCACCCTCGAGGCGGGGATGGGCCAGCTCGAGGAGGCGCTGATCCCGCTGACATCCAGCGAGCGGGTCGTGGGACGGCAGGCGGAACGGCTGCCGCACGACGCGCCCGTGCTGCCGGGCGCGGTGGCCTTCAAGCTGCACGACACCTACGGGTTCCCGATCGACCTGACCGTCGAGCTGGCCGCCGAGTACGGGGTCCGGACGGACCTCGCGGGCTTCCAGGACGCCCTCGCCGAGCAGCGGGAGCGCAGCCGCGCGAACACCAAGTCCGGCCTGGCCGAGGTGGCCCTCGCGGCCTCGCGCTACGCCGACATCCTCGCCCGCACCGGCCCGACGCAGTTCGTCGGCTACGACACCACCGATGCGGTGGGTCGTGTCGTGGCCATCCTCCGGGACGGCACCGAGTACGACTCGCTGACCGCGGTCGACGAGGTCGAGCTCCGCGTGGAGCCGGCCGCGCGCGTGGAGCTGGTGCTGGACCGGACGCCGTTCTACGCGGAGTCCGGCGGCCAGGTGGCGGACACGGGCACGCTCCTCGCGGGGGACGGCTCGGTCCTGGTGGCCGTGGACGACGTCCAGCGCGTGGCGGGGACGCAGACCGCCGGGCTGACCGTCCACCGCGGCGTCCTGCGCGGGACGGTCCGGGTCGGCGACGGGCTCCGCGGCGTCGTGGATGCCGAGCGGCGCGCGCACACGATGCGCAACCACACGGGCACGCACCTGCTCCACCGGGCGCTGCGCAACGTGCTCGGCGAGCGGGCACGGCAGGCGGGCTCGCTGGTGCATCCCGACTACCTGCGGTTCGACTTCCCGTTCGAGCGCGGCCTGACCGAGGCCGAGCGGCGCACGATCGAGCGCGAGGTCCGGCGGGTCGTCCGCGAGGACCGGCCCGTCGCCGTCGAGTGGATGTCGATGGCCGAGGCACGCGGCGTCGGCGCCGACGCGTTCTTCGACGAGAAGTACGGCGAGCGCGTCCGGACGGTCCGGGTCGAGGGCTTCAGCCACGAGCTGTGCGGCGGCACGCACTGCCGCGCCTCCGGGCAGATCGGCAACTTCGTGATCACCTCGGAGAAGAGCATCGGGTCCGGGATCCGCCGCATCGAGGCCGTCACGGGCGCGGCCGCGGATCGGCTGATGGAGGAGCGCTTCGACCTGCTCGAGCGGGCCGCCGCAGCGGCGGGCGCGCGCAGCCCGGAGGCGATCGGGGAGCGGATCGAGGCCCTGCAGGACGAGCTCAAGGAGACCCGGCGGCGCCTCAGGGCGGGCGCCTCCGCGGCCGGCCGGCCGACGCCGGGCGAGCTGGCGGCGGCAGCCGTGGAGATCGCGCCCGGCGTGCGGTTCGTCGGCTGGACCGGCGACGTCGCCTCGATCGACGAGCTCAAGGGCCTGGCCAAGGACATCCGCGGCTCGCTGCCGTCGGGCGTCATCGCCGTGGGCCTCGACGCGGACGAGCCGCAGCTGTTCGTCACCGTCAGCGACGACCTCGTGCAGCGGGGCCTGGCGGCCGGCCCGCTCCTGCAGCAGGCCGTCGCGAGGATCGACGGCCGGGGCGGTGGCCGCCCGGGGATGGCCCAGGGCAAGGGCACCCGGCGTGACGGGCTCGCCGAGGCGATCTCGGCCGTGCGGGAAGCGGCAGCTCGACAGGCCGGCGGCTGAGCCGGCACCATCGCGAACCGAGGAGAGCAGGCCTAAATGGCGTTCCTACGGCGGATCTGGAGCCGCGACGAGGAGCCGGTGCCCGCGGCGTGCACGGCCCTCGACATCGGCACGGAGTTCGCCAAGGCCCTGGTGTTCGAGATCGACGACCTGGGCCAGGGCATCGTCCGCGGCGTCGGCCGGCAGCGGCAGGGCCTGAGCCACATGCAGTCGGGCACGGTCGCGGACATCGCCGCGGTCGTGGACAACTGCGCGGTGGCCCTCCAGGAGGCCGAGGAGATGGCCGGGTTCCGGCCCTCCCAGGTGGTGATCGGGATCGCGGGCGAGCTCGTCAAGGGGTTCACCACCACCATCACCCAGGAGCGCAAGAAGCCGAGCGTGCCAATCGGCGACGCCGAGCTGATGAGGCTCATGGAGAGCGTCCAGCGCGAGGCGCTCCAGGAGGCCGAGCGGTCCATCACCTGGGAAACCGGCCTCCCCCACGTGGACGTGCGGCTGGTCCACAGCGCGGTCGTCGCGGCGAGCATCGACGGCTACGCGCTCTCGAACCCGGCCGGGTTCCAGGGCCGCCACGTCAAGATCGGCATCTTCAACGCCTTCGCGCCGCTGGTGCACCTCGGGGC
>JAJXTS010000001.1 GCA_021783595.1 Chloroflexota bacterium
CGCCGCCGAGGCGGCCGTCGCGCAACGCGCGGATCAGGGCCCGCTCATCCACGAGCTCGCCGCGGGCGACGTTGATGACCCACGCGCCGGGCTTCATCCGCTCGATCGCGGCGTCCGAGATCAGCCCTCGCGTCCCCTCGGTCAGGGGCGCGGCCAGCACCACGAAGTCGGACTCGGCGAGCATGTCCGCCAGCTGGTCGGGAGGCAGGACGCGCTCGAGCATGAGGGTGCCCAGGAACGGCTCGTCGCCGGCCCCGTCCGACGCGTTCGACCCCGCCTCCGGCCGCCGGCGCGTGGCGATCACCCGGCAGCCGAACGCCGTGGCCAGCGCGCCGACCGCCCGCCCGATGGACCCGAGGCCCACGATCCCGACGGTCACGTCGCGGAGCTCGCGCGCCTCGAGCGGCTGCCACGTGCGCTCGGCCTGGAGCTCCAGGAGCTGCGGCAGGCGTCGGGCCGCGGACAGGATCATGAGCATCACGTACTCGGCGATGGGCCGGCTGAACACCCCCCGCGCGTTGGTGATGACGAGGCCCCGGGCGCGCGACGCCGGGGTCAGCACCCGCTCCACGCCCGCCGTCGCCGAGTGGACCCACCGCAGCGACGGCGCCCGGGCCAGGATCCGGTCGAACGTCTCCGCCGGCAGCCGCCCGCGGAGCATCACCTCCACGTCGTCGAGCGGTCCGTCAGGGTGGCCGTCGAAGCCGATCGTCACCAGCCGCGCGCCGGGCGCCGCCGCGCGGACCACCTCGATGTCGCGAGTCCGGTAGCGCGCCGCCAGGATCGGGGTCAGCGCGATCGCCGCCGGGACGCCGCCCGGGCCCGACCCGGGTCCCGGTGCCCGCGAGGCCGCCTCGTTCACGCCGTCCCTCCTTCGGCGCCCCACGGGCGCATCCGGCGCACCCACGCCGCCGGGTCGTCCAGCTCCGCGGGCGACGGCAGCGACTCCGGGCCCTCCCAGAGGCGCCGCAAGGCGGCCGGGCCGGCGATCCCCTCGATCGCGGCCACGAACGCCTCGCCCCTACGGTACTGCTCCAGTTTGAGGTCCATGCCCGTGATCCGGAGCATCGCCCGCTCGAGCGGCGTGCGCCGCACGCGCCGCCCGTGGAACCGCACGGAGATCCGGGCGTGCCCGGGGACCAGCTCCCTGCCCACCGCGTCCATCACGTGGTCGCTGAACCCCTCGAGCAGGCTCATCAGGGTCTGGGTCTCGCGGAAGGCGTCGCGCTGCTCGGCGGTCATCAGGCGCTCGAGCCAGTGCCGGTCATCGTGGCGGCCCTCGCCGCGGAGGGCCGCGGTCGCCTGGCGGGCCGCGTCACGGCCGAGCGCGACGGCGTCGTCGCCGAACATCGAGACCTGGCGCTCGAGTCGCGACGCCAGGTACGGGCGGAGCCAGGGGTGGGCCTCGAACTCGTAGGCGTGCGTGGTCTCGTGGAGGGCGATCCACGTCCGGAACGGCCCCACGGGCACGTCGAGCGCGCTCGCCACGGCCCGGATGTTCTCCTCCACGAACAGGAGGCGGCCCGGCGCCGCCTCGGCGGCCAGCAGCGCCAGGTCGTACTGGCCCAGGACCCGCTGGCCCATGAACCCCAGCAGGACGCCCATCTGGGTGGTGGTGACCCAGCGATTGGCCAGCGCCATCGCGGACTTCGCCATGCCGGCGCCCGGCGGCAGCAGCCCGTCCAGCAGGCCCACCTCGAGCCGGCCCATCAGGGCGGCGAAGGCCGCGGTGTTCGCCCGGACCCACTCGCCGCGACCCACCACCGCCGCGCGCTCCACCACGCCGGGCAGGGGCACGCCGAGGTGCGCCTCCAGCGCGGGCACGACCCGCGCCATCGAGGCCGCGTAGTCAGGCTCGACGGCGCGCAGCTCGCGCGGCTCGAGCGCTCCCCCGGCCCGCCGCAGCCTCGCCTCGGCCACCTGCTCGACGCGGCGCCAGTCCACCAGGCCGGCTGCCCGGGCTCGGCGCTCGACCCGGCGCTCGGCCACCGTGAGCGCGGCGCCCGCCGCCAGGCCGAGCGCGAAGCCGGCCGGCCAGCGCAGCAGCGACGGGGCGCCTCCGGGCCGTCCGTCGCCGGGTCGGGCCGCGGGGCTCAAGCGCCGGCCGCCAGCTCGATCCCCGCGACGTCCGGGAAGGCCTCGCCGAACATCCGCACGGCGATGGACGTGAAGCGCCGCACGTCACCCGTCGTCAGCTGCAGGTGCGAGGCCGGGGCGCCATAGGTCTCGGCCGGCCGGGAGTGGCCGGCCTTGCCCGGGTCGGCGGCCGTGCCGCGCGTGGTGCCCGGCGCCTCCAGGCCGTTGACCGACAGCAGCTCCGCCAGCGTGGCCGCCGTGGCCGTCGCCGAGTCCACGATCGCCACGCGGTCCCCGACCGCCCTCGCGAGGACCGGCCGGATCAGCGGGTAGTGAGTGCACCCGAGGAGCAGCGTGTCGATCTTGGCGGACGGCGGGCGCGGGAACACGAACTCGCCGGCCCCATCGCGCTCGCCCAGCAGCGGGGCCAGCTCCTCGGCCACGGCCGCCTCCATCTCGGGGCCGGCCAGGATGCCCGCCTCGACCATCGGCACGAACCGCGGCGTCGCGTGCTCGTACACCTCGACCGCGGGGTTCTCGTCCTTGATCGCGTTGAAGTAGGCGTGCGAGCGGACCGTCGCCGGGGTGGCGATCACGCCGACGCGCCGGTTGCGCGTGGCGAGTGCCGCGGCGGCGGCGCCCGGCCGGACCACGCCCAGCACCGGCAGGTCGTACCGAGCCCGGAGCGCGGGGAGGGCGACGGCCGTCGATGTGTTGCAGGCCACCACGATCGCCTTCACGTCGCGCCGCGCGAGCTCGTCGAGGGCCTGGACCGAGAACCGCAGCACGTCGGCGTCCGGACGGGTCCCGTAGGGCGCCCGCAGGTTGTCGCCCAGGTACACCGTGGACTCGTGGGGCGAGCGGCGCAGGATCTCGCGCAGGACGGTGAGCCCGCCGACGCCCGAGTCGAAGACGCCGATGGGACGGGGGTCGGACATGCGAACCCCCTAGCGTCGCAGCGCGGCCGGGTGGCCGACGAGCTCGCCGACGGTCCGGAACACGTCCTGGCTGATCCTGGCCTCGGGGTCAGCCAGCACGAACGGGATGCCCTCGTTGTTGGCGCGGACCACCAGGTCGCCGCCCGACGAGACGCTGTGCTCCGGCTGGCGGCCCAGCGCGTCCGCGAGCACCTGCGGGTCGAAGCCGCCGGTGGAGTCCGCGCGGTTGACGAGGTAGCGCAGCTTCGCCGGCGGGTAGCCGATGGCCCGGAATGCGTCCGCCATGACCATGGTGCTGTGGATCGTCGTCGAGTCGTAGGAGACGATCTCGAGGATCGTGTCCGCGGCGTCGAGGAAGGCGAGGTTGACGTCGCCGATCACCGCGGGCGTGTCCACCAGGACCACCTGGTAGACCCGGCGCAGCAGCGAGAGCACCTTCTCCAGGTCGCGGACCGTGACCATCTCGGCCAGCTCGACGCGGGGCGGGGCGAGCAGGATGTCGATCCCCGACGGATCCCGCCACAGGACGTCCTCGAGGTCCGATTCCTGGATCCGGTCCGTCGGCAGGTCCAGCAGCGACGGGGCGTCGATCGGGACCTTGAGGAGGGCCCGGAGATCGCCGAACTGGAGGCTCCCGTCGATGAGGACCGTCCGCAGGCCTGCCTGTCCCACGGCCACCGCGAGGTTGAAGGCGATGGTCGTCTTGCCCACGCCGCCCTTGGGCGCGAAGACCGCGATCACCCGGGCGCTGCCGGCATCGTCCGCGGTCGCTGCGGCCTGTCGCGACTGCTGGATCCTGGCCACCAGCTCATAGCCGCTGAACGGCATCGGGAGCACGGCGTGGATCCCCGTGGCGGGGTTGACCTGCACCGGGTGCTGCGGGACCGTCAGGACGATGACCGGGACCTGGTTGCCGCTCTCGTGGAGGCGGGCCACCAGGGTCATGCCCTTCAGCCGGCCCTGGAGCAGGGCGTCCACCAGGATCACGTCCGGGCGCAGCTCGCGCACCAGGTCAGGCACGCGCGTCCCGTCGCTGACGACCTCCAGCAGCTTGATGGCGGCCTGCGAGTTCAGGAGGCCGCGGACGTACTGCGCGACTTGCGGGACGTCCTCGACGACGAGCAGGCGGATCTGGTCGGCCATCCCCGCGACGATACCACGCAGGCCCGCGCCGCCCGGGCCCTGCCGCCGCCGCCCGGCCTAGGGCTTCCGGGCCACCAGGACGGCGCGGTCGGCTCCGGGGCCGAGCGCCCCGAGGTCGTACCCGCCGGCGAGCTCCTCCACCACCAGGCCGGCGCCCTCGGCGAACGCCGCGAGCTCGTCCGGGCCCACCAGGCGGAGGCGGTCGGTCCGCACCCAGCGGGCAGGCGGCTCGCCGGGCAAGCCGCCCTCGAAGATCGTCGTCAGGCTCACGACTCCGCTGGCGGCATCGAACTCCGCGGCGCCGGTCTTGGTGACGGTGTGGCCGGTGGCCGGGTCGTCGCGGACCCACTCGAGGACGAGCCTGCCGTCGTACCGCGATAGGTCGTCGGCGTCGGGGAGCCAGACGTCAACCACCGCCAGGCCGCCGGGGGCGAGGTGGTCCGCCAGGGTCCGCACGGCTGCGGCCTGGTCCGCCCTGCCGCCCACCAGGAAGATCGAGTTGAGCGGGATGGAGGCCAGCCGGTACGCGCCCGCGTCGTCGAGCCGGATCGTGCGGGCATCGCCCTCCACCAGCCGGAGGCGACGGGCCGTCGCGCGTCCCGCGGCGTCCCCCGCGGAGCGGGCGCGGGCGAGCATCGCCGGGTCGAGGTCCACGCCGGTGACCCGCAGGCCGCTCGCCGCCAGCGGCACGGCGACCCGGCCGGTGCCCACCGCCAGCTCCAGCAGCGGGCCCCCCGTTCGCGCCGCGAGGGCGAGGTACAGGTCCAGGTCGCCCGGGTCGGACGCGAGGTCGAGGTCGTACAGGCGGGCCAGGGCATCCGCCGCCCGCTCGGGCGCGTGGCTCATGCGCGAGCGGTCACGCCCACGCGTCCGGCGCGTGGGGCCCTTCCGGGCACAGGGGCCGGCGCCGCGCTGCCCGGCCCCCGCCCGCTCACCGGTCCCCCGCCGGCGTGAAGCGGACGGGATGGCCGTCCAGCTGCTTCCTCGCCAGGGCGCTGATGCACTCGAGCGCGATGCGGTTGGCGGCCATCGCGGTCACGTCCGCGTGGTCGTACGGCGGCGCCACCTCGACGATGTCCATCGCGGCGATCTCCACCTTGCCCGCGATCCGCCGGACGGCCCGCAGGATCTCGCGCGGCAGGAACCCGCCCGGCTCGGGCGTGCCGGTGCCCGGGGCGCTGCCGGGGTCGATGACGTCGATGTCGACGCTGATGTAGATCGCGTCGGGCCCGTCGAGTGCCTCGGCGATGGCGTCGTCGATGACGGCCTCGGCGCCCCGCTCCTCAACCTCGCGCATGAGGTGCCAGCGCAGGCCGTGCTCCTTCATCCACGCGAACGTCTCGACCGGGGGCCAGTAGCCGCGCAGGCCCACCTGCACGAAGTTGGACCCCTTGACGGCGCCCGACTCGATCAGGCGGCGCATCGGCGTCCCGTGGCCCGCGAGCACGCCCCAGTCCTCGTTGGCGGTGTCCGCGTGGGCGTCGAAGTGGACGATGCCGATGCTGCCGGGGCGGCGCACCTCGGCCACCGCCGTGGCGCTGGGCCAGGTGATCGAGTGGTCGCCGCCCAGCACGATCGGGATCGCGCCGGTGGCCGCCACCTCGCGCACCTTGCGGTAGATGAAGGCGTGGGCGCGGTCAGCCCACGCGGGCACCACGTTCGCGTCGCCGGCGTCCACCACCTTGAGGATCTCGAACGGCTCGACACCCAGCTGGAGGGAGTGGATGGAGCCCGAGGTGTACTGCGCCTCGCGGATCGCTCGCGGCCCGAAGCGGGCGCCGGGTCGGTGGCTCACCGCGTCGTCGAACGGGGCCCCCACGATGGCGACGTCCACCTGGCGGGCGCGCAGCTCGGCGGCATCCGGCACCCATGGCAGCCTCATGAACGTCGGCAGGCCGACGTACGTCGGCAGGTCGAAATCGTCAAAGGCCTCGTACTCGCGGTTCCAGCCGTTCTTGACGGCGAACTCGCTCTGGGGGGCAGGCTCGGGACGCTCGGCCACGATGTCCTCCGGGGAGGTGGCTGGTCGCACCGGGGCATCACGCCCGGGACCGTTCACCGCCTCGTTCGCGGGCGCCGCCGGTTCGGGTCTCCGTCCAGCGGGGCGCGCCGCGCCGCATGGTACCCGGTCGCAACGATTGGAGCCTCGCGAGTTGCGAACGCCGACCGCGGGTGACCGCCAGGCCGGCCGCCTCGGGGCGGGCCGGAACGACGCCAACGTGGCTCGCGGGCGGCGCGAGGCAGACGGGAGGGTCGCTACCCCTCGAGCCGCCTGAGGAAGACCACCATGTCGCGCTCGTCGCCCTCGTAGTCGGGGTAGGCCGTCGTGCCGTAGAGCCACCTTGTGCCCGGCCCATCGTCCACGCGGAAGCCGATCGAGGTGTGGAAGCGGATCGAGACCCGGTTGCCGGCCCAGGTGATCGCCCGGACCTCGCGCACCCCGCGGGCGGCCACGTCGTCGAAGAAGCGCCGGTAGAGCTCGCGGCCGAGCCCCCGCCTCCGGTGGTTCGGGCTGGTCGCGATCATGTGGACGTAGCCGACCGCCGGGTCGTCCGGGCTAACGAAGCCGACCAGGAACCCGGCCAGCGCTCCGTCGGCCGTCTCGGCGATCCACGACGTGCCCGTGAAGAACTGCAGCCACAGGCGCGGCAGCAGGGGGGCGAGCTGGCGGCCGGCCCACCAGTGGTCGACGACCGCGACCAGCCGCCGGTGGTCGGCCTCGACCGGCCGCCGAAACGCCAGCGGCGCCGTGCCCGCGTCCACGCCGCTACGCCCTCAGCTCTCCCCCCGGAACTCCCGCCACGCCGCCGCCGAGGTCGCCGGGTCGAGCAGCAGGTCCAGCGCGGTCTGCGCGACGAGCGTCGCCGCCAGGAGCGTCGTCCGGTCTCCGTGCGGGGAGCACGCCGCCTGGAGGAACTCCACCGTGTGGCCCGGCACCGGCGTGTCGCTGATCGCGAGGTCGGGGTGGATTGCCGGCACCGCCCAGGACACGTTCGCCATGTCGGTCGATCCCGACGTGGGGTCCGGCCCCTGGTCGACGATGCCGTAGGCCTCTCCGTTCCTCACCCACAGGTCGGCGAGGACGCGGTTGTGCTTCATCGTGCTCGCGTAGCCGCTGTACTCGACCGTGACCTCTACGTCGGCCGCCTTGGCCGCCGCCTCGCACAGCGCCGTGAAGCGCGGCTTCATCCTGGCGTCGTAGAAGGCCTGGTCCGCCGAGCGGACCATGAACCAGGCCTTGGTGCGGCTCGGGATGATGTTCGCGGCCGTGCCGCCCTCGGAGATGACGCCGTGGACTCGGCAGTGCGTCGGCAGCTGCTGGCGCCAGAGGCCCACGCTGACGAACAGCGCGATCATCGCGTCGAGCGCGTTCTTGCCCATCCAGGGATCGCTCGCCGCGTGCGAGGCGACGCCCGTGAACGTGACCACCACGTCCTCGCTCGCCAGCGGCCGGGTCTCGACGTGGTTGCGGTCGCACGGGTGGTAGAGCAGCGCGGCGTCCACGCCCTCGAACAGCCCGTCCCTGAGCATGATCTCCTTGCCGCTCCCCCGCTCCTCCGCCGGGGTGCCCAGGAACACCACCTCGCCCGCCCACGCGTCGCGCACCGCGGCCAGGGCCAGCGCCGCGCCGACGCCGGACGCCGCCATGGTGTTGTGCCCGCAGCCGTGGCCGAGGCCGGGCAGCGCGTCGTACTCCGCGAGCACCGCGATCCGGGGCCCGTCCGGTCCCTTGCCGCCCGCCAGGCGTCCCCGGACCGCCGTCGCGAGGCTGCCTGGGCCCATCTCGACCGAGTACCCGTGGCGCGAGATGACCTCCGCCACGGAGCCGGACGCGTAGCGCTCCTCGAACGCCGGCTCGGGGTTGGCGTGGATGCGGTGGGACAGGTCCAGCAGCTCCTCCCGCGCCGCCTCGATGGCGGCCGCAGCCCGGGCCTTGACGTCCGCGAAGGGCGCGGCCGGGGTGAACGAGGTCAGCGGGGCGGGGTCGGCCATGGGTGGCTCCTAACGCTCGGCGGAGAGGGTGAGCTCCGCCACGACGAAGATGGCGGCGAGGAACAGGACGATCGGGAACTGGAACGCGTCCACCAGCCGCAGGACGACGATGACAGCGCAGAACAGGCCGATCCAGGCACCGCGGCGCACGGCGCGGAACCAGTCGCCGTTGTAGGCGATGCGCCGGTGGCGGGCGAAGGCCACGAGCCAGGCGAGCGGGGCAGCGGTCAGCCCGACTGCGAGGCCGATGAGCACCGCCCCGGCGTAGCCGCTCGACAGATCCGCGTACGGGTCCCGGGTGGTGACGACGATCCCCACCAGGATCCAGGAGACCAGGGCCGCCAGGAGCAGTCCGACGTTGGCGAGGCGGTCGCGAGTCTCCACGCCCCGAGTGTACGGGTGCCGGGCCGCGCTCGGCGCCCGGGGCGCGTCCGGGACGCGGCGCGAGGCCGTCCGCGCGATCAGGCGACCAGGTCCCGGCGCTCGAACGCGACGGCAGCCAGCACCGCGGCGGCAACAGCGCCGCAGGCCAGCACGACGGCGCTCCACGGGTCGAGACCCCGCGACAGCGGGTCCCCGGCGATGTAGTGGTAGAAGGGCGAGGCCGGCCGCCAGGGGTCGAGCCAGTCGACCAGCGCACCGAGCGTGTTGACGAGGAAGGCGGCCACCGCGAGCGCGAACGGGACCGCGATGGCGACCATGCGCCGGCCCCACAGGGCCCCGATCAGAAGGGCGAGACCGCCGAACGCGAGCGCCAGGAGCCCGGCGAGGGCGACGCCGGCGCCGACCTTGCCGAGATCCAGGCCGACGCCCACGGCCGCCGCCCCGATCGCGAGGCCGGCCAGCGCTCCGGCGCACAGGACCGCGGTGCCCCAGACCATCGCCGCAGCCTTGCCGGCCAGCACGCGCGAGCGCCGGATCGGCAGCGCCAGCAGGAGATCGAGCGTCCCCCGCTCCTCCTCGCCGGCCGTCGCGCCCGCGGCCACGGGGATGGCCCAGGCCATCAGCAGCAGCGGCAGCACGAACGCGAACAGCTCCATGTTGAGGTAGCCCTCGGGCGAGGCGATGTCGAGCCCCTCCGACACGAAGACCGAGCGGATCGCGGGCGGCATCGCGTCCAGCAGCTGCTGCATCTCCTCGACGGCACCGATCGACGGGTAGAGCGAGATGTAGAACGCCGGCCAGACGGCCGTGAACAGCGTCCACGCCACGAGCGCCCGCCACAGGTCGTGGACCGACTTGCCAAACACGCTACGCAGCATCGGCGGCCTCCCGGTACTGGGCAAGGAACAGGTCCTCGAGGCTCGGCTCGGCGCTGGCGAGCGACAGCACCGTATGGCGCGCCGCCTCCTTGGCCACGGCGTCGACGGGACCGGCCACCGAGCACGTCACCGAGGTGCCGTCGGCGCGCACCGCCGTCACTCCCGGCAGGCCCGCGAACGCGTCCGCGGGCACCGCCTCGGCGAACTCGAACGAGATCTGCCTGACCGCGCGGGCCTTGAACGCGGCGATGCCCTCCACGGCCACCAGCCGCCCCTCGCGAATGAAGGCAACCCGGTCGCACGCCCGCTCGGCCTCGGGCAGCACATGCGACGACAGGAACACCGACCGGCCCTCCGCGCGGACCTCGGCCAGCAGCTCGAACAGCGTGAGCTGGACCAGCGGATCGAGCCCGGTCGTGGGCTCATCGAGGATCAGCAGGTCGGGCGCGGCGCCGAGGGCCGCCACCAGCCCGACCTTCTGCTTCGTCCCGTGCGAGAGGGTGCGGATCTCCCGGGTCAGGTCGAGGTCGAGGCGGTCCGCCAGGCGCGCCTCCAGCGCCCGGTCCCGCTGCCCTCGCAGGCTCCCGAAGTAGTCCAGCAGCTCCCGGCCGCTCAGGCTCTCGTACAGGCGCAGGCCCCCAGGCAGGTAGCCGACCCGGCGCCGCGCCTCGGTCCCGCGCCGCCGCACGTCGAGCCCGAACAGCTCGGCGCTGCCCCGGGTCGGCCGGATGAGGCCGAGCAGGAGGCGGATCGTGGTGGTCTTGCCGGCACCGTTCGGGCCCAGGTAGCCCACGATCTCCCCGGGTCCGACCTCAAGGTCGAGGCCTTCCACGCCGCGGTTGCGGCCGTACCACTTGGTCAGGTCGAGCGTCCTGATGACGGGCTGGCTCACGGCGCACCTCCCCGGCCGGCCGAGCATCGCAGGTCCGGCCGCCACGGGGGAGGGCCGCATCGCCCGAAGGGGGCGGCGCGCGGCGACAACGGCGACCTGCCAGGCTTCCGCCATGCGTCAAGCGACGGCCGACACGGGCCGGGCGCGGCCCCGACCCGGCTGCGCCCGGGAACGCTACCGGTCCAGCCGCTCGAGGACGGCGCCGAGCTCGTCGAGCGACGTGAGCACGGCATCCGCCTCCACCGCGCCGTCGCGCTCGCTGCCGGGCAGCGGCGAGTCCTCGGGCCGGTTCGCGAGCCAGGCGGCGCGCCAGCCCGCCTGCTTGGCCCCGACGATGTCCGCGGCCCAGTCGTCACCGACGTGGAGGATGCGGTCGGGCCGCGGGCCGCCGAGCGCCTCGCGGGCCGCAGCGAAGATCGCCGGGTGGGGCTTGATGGTCCCCACGCGCTGGCTGACCACGATCGCCGCGAGGTGGGGCGTCCAGCCCGCCGCCTCGCAGTAGCGGTCGATGGTGGCCGCCAGGGGCCAGTTGGACAGGACCGCGACGCGCCGCTCGCGGGCCAGCCGCGCGATGAGCTCGCCAGCCCCGGGCTCGGCCGGCAGCGCCTCCACGAACGCCCGCGAGTAGACCTCCACGGCCCACGCCGCCTCGCCCGGGTCGCTCAGGCGGGCGGCGGCCGCGTCGTCCCAACGGGCGTCGTCGGGCGGGGGCGCCATCCCCCGAAGGCGGGCGAGGATGCGCACGATCCGCTGCGCCATGTCCACCTCGCGGAACTGCGGGACCTCCTCGCGGAACTGGCGGTCGCGCTCCCGGCCCCACAGGTCCAGGACGAGCCCCGGATCGAACGGCCCCAGGCGCTCGGCCATCGCCCGCGCGGTGATCGCGACGACGCCGCGCAGCGCGGCCCCGGGCACCGGGACCAGCGTGTTGCCGAAGTCCAGCGTGACGGCCTCGATCACCGCTCGGTCCCCTCCCCCGCCACGGCCGCCAGCCGTGCGCGCGCGATTGCCACCGCGGCCGGGTTGCGGTCCGCCAGCAGCCAGCGCCGCCCGAGCCTCGCCGCCGCGACGCCCGTGGTGCCGCTCCCCGCGTACGGGTCCAGCACCAGGTCCCCCGGCCGGCTCGACGCGGCCACGATGCGCTCGAGCAGCCGCACCGGCTTCTGCGTGGGGTACCCGGTCCGCTCGCGGCCCCCCGGCGGCACGATCGTCATCCACCACACGTCCGTGGGCAGCTTGCCGCGGGAGGCCCTCTCCGGGCCCACGAGCCCCGGCGCCATGTACGGGATCCGGTCGATGGCGTCGCGCTCGAAGACCCAGGCTTCGCCCTTGGCGTACCACAGGATCGTGTCGTGCTTGCGCGGCCAGCGGTCCGGCGCGCGTCCGCCGTAGTCATACGCCCAGACGATCTCGTTGAGGAAGCGGTCCGGGCCGAACACCTCGTCCAGCAGAAGGCGGGCGTGGTGTGCGGTGCGCCAGTCAACGTGCAGGTACAGCGAGCCGTGCGGCGCCAGTGCGCGGTGGACGGCCTCCAGCCGCAGCCGCAGGGCCGCGAGGTGCTCGTCCAGCGGCAACGAGTCCTCGTAGGCGAGATCGCTCCTGACCTCGTAGGCCGTGGGCTCGCCGCGGAAGCCGGCACGGCGGTGCTCGCCCGACCCGAGCCGGATGGACTGCAGCCGCCGCGCCGAGCCCGTGGCGAACGGCGGGTCCGCGTAGGCCAGGTCCACGCACGCGTCCGGCAGCGCCTCGAGCAGCGCGAGGTTGTCCGCCTCCACCACGGCGCCCCGAACGCGCCCCTCCAGCACGGCCTCCACCGCCGCCCGCGCCGCCGGGTCCAGCCCGTCGGTCACCGCGCGGCGCTCGAGGGGCAGATCTCGCGGTAGGCGCAGAACCCGCAGGCGATGTAGTCCGGCTTGGGGCGGAAGTCGCGGGCTCGGATGCCGGCCGCAGCGCCGCGAACCGCCTCGCGCGCCTTGTCGATGCGCTTGCGGTCCACCGGGGCGGTGCCCACCAGCCCCGTCTCGAGGAAGTGCAGCGCCACCTCGTCGGGCAGCCGGCCGGTCATCGCCTCGTAGGCCATGGCGTAGATGGAGAGCTGCAGCGAGTTCCTCGCCCGCTCGCGCGCCTTGGCCGGGTCCCGCACGTCCGAGGACTTGTAGTCCGTGATGACGACGAACTCCGGGGCGAGCCCGAGCGTGGGCTCCACCACGTCCGCGGCGAAGGTCCCTCCGGATGCGGGCGCGGCGGCCCCGGTCTCGCGCGCAGCCACGTCCACCCGGTCGAACCGCCCCCTCACTCGGTCCCCGTCGAGGAGGAACGAGAAGTCCCGCTCGACATAGGCCGGCGGCACGACGCCGGGACGGAGCTGCTCCCCGCGGAACCGGCGCAGGGCATCCCGCCCCGAGGCCAGCCGCGCCTCCTCGTGGTCGCGCGACAGGAAGCCCTCGCCCGACCAGGCCGCCTCGAAGGCCGCCAGCAGCCGGTCCTCGCCCATGACCTCGCCGCGCGCGTGGCGCTTGTGGAACTCGGACACGGCGGCGTGCAGCGCGGCCCCGTAGATGATCGAGTGGTGCGGCGCGAGCGGCACGCGCAGCAGGTGGGCGAACTTGTACTTGAGCGGGCAGGTCAGGTAGTCGTCGATGGCGTAGAAGCTCAGCGTGAGCGGCTCGCCCTCGCGCTGCGGCACGGCCGCGGGTGCGGCCTCGGCGCGCTGGAGGCTGGCCAGCCGTTCCAGCGGCCGCTGCGCCTTGGCGCCCGCGCCCGCCGACCCCTCGGCGACCGGCAGGTCCAGCGCCTCGAGCACGAACGGCGACACGCGCCGCGCCCGAGCCCCGCCGTAGTCCGCCGCGTGGGTGAGGACCAGCTCGTCACGCGCTCGCGTCATGCCCACGTAGAACAGGCGGCGCTCCTCCTGCAGCTGGTAGTCGCCCTCCGGCAGCGTCTCGTCCACCAGCTCCACGGGCAGCGGGAGCGGCTCCCGCCGGGCCGTGGCTGGGAACCGCCCGGACACGAGGCCCGGCAGGTACACCACCGGGAACTCGAGGCCCTTGGCCTTGTGCACGGTCATCACGGCGACGGCGTCCGCGTCCGGGTCGATGTCCGCGGTGGCCGGGTCGTCACCCGCGGCGATCAGCGTCTGGAGGTGCGGCGCCAGAAAGATCGCCCGGTCGTCTGGGAGCAGCGCCGACTGCGCGCGGACGATGTCGAAGAAGCGGGCGAGATTGGACAGCGCCTCCTCCGCGGCCACGGTGCCTGCCGCCGCGAGCCGCTTGAGCCAGCCCGTCTCCCGCATGAAGGCGTACGCCACCTCGCCCGCGGGCCGCTCGTGCCCGAGGGTGACGAAGCGCTGGACGTCCGCCACCAGCCTGGCGCCCGCCGTCCGCGTCTGCGGCGACAGCCGCAGGATCCCCGGCTGACGGCCAAGCTCTTCGAGCACCTCGAGGACCGACCGGTTTCGGCGCCGCGCCATCTGGACGACGGCCGCGAGGTCCTCGCCCCCCAGGCCGTACAAGTCCGAGGCGGCGAGCGCATAGACGTCCACCGACGAGCCGGGGTTCGCCACAGCGCGCAGGAACGCCAGCAGGAGCTTTACCTCCGGCCGCGCGTAGAGGCCGCTCGTGCCGGAGAACCGCCACGGGATCCCCTCCAGGTTGAGCGAGCGCAGGATGGGGTCCGCGGCCGCGTTGGAGCGCACCAGCACCGCCATGTCCCGGGCGCGCGCGCCGGCCGCGATGCGCCGGGCGGCGTCCTTGGCGATCCAGTCCGCCTCCTCCGCCCCGGTGGAGAACGCCTCGTGGCGGACCGGGACCGCCTTGCCCTTCCGGGCGGCGACCAGCCGCTTGACGATCCCCGCCCGCACCTCGAGGCGGTCCGGGTCGTTGTGGCGGACGAGCCGGTAGGCGGCATCCAGGATCGGCGCGCGGGACCGGTAGTTGCGCCGCAGCACGACCGTGCGGGCGGCTTTGTACCGCTCGCGGAACTCGAGGATGTTGCTGATGGCCGCGCCGCGGAACTTGTAGATGGACTGGTCGTCGTCCCCCACGACCGTCACGTTGCGGTGCCGCTGCGCCACCAGCGCCACGAGCTCGGCCTGTGCCCGGTTGGTGTCCTGGAACTCGTCCACCAGGACGTACTTGAACCGTTGCTGGACGGCCTCCCGGGCCGACGGCGACTCCCGCATCAGGCGGAGGGCCAGGCTCACCTGGTCGCCGAAATCCACCGCCCCGTGCGCGGCCATGAGCCGCTGGTAGGTGCCGTACGCCCGAGCCAGCTCCAGCCGGCGGCGCGCCTCCTCCGCCAGCGCGAGCGCCGCTTCCCGGTCCGCCGCGGGGTTGGCCTCCGCCGCCGCGACAGCTGCCGCCGCCGTCTCCGACAGCGACGCCGCGTGGGCCAGGAACGCCTCCGGCGACACGTCCTCGTCCTTGGCCCGGCTGAACAACGTGGCCAGCGCGTCGAGGAACTTGGTGGGATCGCCCAGCGGGCGGTACTCGTCCAGCCCCAGCTCAAAGACGCGCTCGCGCAGGAACACCACGGTCTCCGGCCGGCTCAGCACCCGCAGGTCCGGCGGCAGCCCGAGCTCCAGCGCGAACTCGCGGAGCAGCCGGTCCCCGAACGCGTGGAAGGTGGAGATGGCGGTGTCCGTGTAGCCGTACGGGACGAGCTGGTCCACCCGCGTCTGCATCTCGTCCGCGGCCTGGTCCGTGAACGTGAGGGCCAGGATCTCCGACGGCCTCGCGCGCCGGGTGGCGATCAGCCACGCGATCCGGCGCGTGATGACCTGCGTCTTGCCGGTGCCGGCGCCCGCGACCACCAGCAGCGGCCCGTCCCCGTGCGTCACCGCGCGGAGCTGCTCCCGGTTGAGCCCGGCGAGCAGCGCCGTCAGCCCCTCGCCCGTCGTCTCCTGAGCGGCCGCCGGGGGCGCCTTCGTCCCGTGGGCGAGCGAGCCGGCCCAGACGGGGATCTGGACCAGGTCCGGCGCCGCGGATCGCCGGGGGCGACGCGTCATCGCCACGGGTCGGGGTGCGCGGAGATCAGCCACGGGGGCAGGTTGCCGCCCCGCCGTGCCAGCTCCGGTGTCACGCCCGGGGACGCGGTCAGGACGACCGGGCGCTCGGCGCGACCTGGCCCATCGCCTGGCGGAGCGCCTCGGCCTCCTCGTCGGAGAGCGCCGCCTCCGACTTGCCGCCGGCGATCGCCTTGGCGTAGACGCGCGTGTTCTGCCGGGCGTGGAGGCTGCTCAGCACCATTCCGTCGCCGTCCTCGTCCAGCAGCGCGATGGCGAAGCTCTGGTTGCCGCCGGTGTCCTCGAACGGGTTGTAGCGGACGAGCCCGGTCCGCTGGACCGCCTTGCGCTGGACCGCCTCCAGCACCGTCGCCCGCGAGGCGAGCCGGTCAACCCCCGAGGCGAGCGTCGCGACATGCTCGAGCGTCGCGTGGAGCGTGGACTCCAGGCTGCTGCCGTCACCCGCGCTGGTGAGGTCGGCCAGCCGGCGCTCGAGGCCGGCAACCCGCCGCCACAGCACCACGGCAACCACGATCAGCCCGATGACGACGACGGCGAGGGCGGCCGCGACGAGGCCGCTGGCGGTGGGGTCCAAGCTCTCCTCCGGTAACCGACCGAGTCTACCAGCGGGACGCCGCGACGCGGACGCGGTGTATTCTTCCCCGCCGACGGCCCCGCGCTCGCGGGCGCCGGTCCACAGGAGGCCGAGTACCCCGCCATGGCGAAGCGAGTCCGCGGCAGCGTCCGTCCCGGCCAGCGTCGGCCCATCGACCGCCGGCCTGCCACGACGTCGGCTGCGGGCGCCGCGTCGTCGTCAACGCCCGTGGCCGCGTCCGCGCCGCGCCCCCTTGGCCTGACCGAGGCCGAGGCGGCCCGCGCCGCCGAGCTCGAGGCACAGCTGCTCGAGCAGGAGCGCCAGGCGGAGGCTGCGCGAACGCGCGTCAGGGAGCGGTCCAGCCGCGAGCCCTCCAGCGGGCCGGCTGGCTCCCTGGCGGTCCGCGCCGAGCAGGAGTACGCCTACGTCGCGCGCGACGTGAAGCGCATCGGCGAGATGGCCGTCCTGATGCTGGCGATCCTCCTCGGCCTGTGGGCGCTCATCGACGTCGTCAAGGTCGTCACCATCAACTGACGACCGTCGTGGGCTGACGCCGATGCCGCCTTCCCGGCGAACGGTTCCCGGCGCCCGGCCCGAGGCCCTGTTCCGGCCGCCGCCCGAGCGCCAGCCGCTCGCCGCCCGAATGCGACCGCGCACGCTCGACGAGTTCGCCGGCCAGGCCCACCTCGTGGGCGAGCGTGGTCCGCTCCGCCGTTCCGTGGCACGCGGCCAGCTCGCCTCGCTCCTGCTGTGGGGCCCGCCCGGCACCGGCAAGACGAGTCTCGCCCGCCTGCTCGCGGACGCGGTGGGCGCCGAGTTCCGGACCACCAGCGCCGTCCTGTCCGGGGTGGCAGAGGTCCGGGCCGCCATCGCCGAGGCACAGGACCAGCTCGCGCTGTCCGGCCGCCGGAGCGTGCTGTTCATCGACGAGATCCACCGCTTCAACAAGGCCCAGCAGGACGCGCTCCTGCCCCACGTCGAGGACGGGACGGTCACGCTCATCGGCGCCACAACCGAGAACCCGTACTTCGAGGTGAACTCGGCCCTGCTCTCGCGGATGCGCGTGTGGCGGCTCGAGCCGCTGGCCGACGACGACATCGCCTCGATCCTCCGGCGCGCGCTGGCCGACGGGGAGCGCGGCCTGGCCGGGCCGCTGGGGCCGAAGGGCGGCGCGGCGCTGGCCGACGAGGCGTTCGAGCACCTGCTCGACGCGGCCGGGGGCGACGCGCGCCAGGCGCTCACCATCCTCGAGGGCGCGGTCACGCTCGCCGAGGACGAGGACGCCCGGGACGAGGCCGACCACGTCTCGCCCACCCTCGCCCACGTGGAGGCGGCTGCCCAGCAGCGGGTGCTCGCCTACGACCGTGCCGGCGACGGCCACTACGACACGGTCTCCGCGTTCATCAAGAGCCTCCGCGGCAACGACCCGGACGCCGCGCTCTACTGGCTGGCGGCGATGATCGCGGCCGGCGAGGACCCCCGGTTCGTCGCCCGCCGGCTGATCATCTCGGCGTCCGAGGACGTGGGCAACGCGGACCCGCGGGCGCTCCAGGTGGCCGTCGCCGCAGCCCAGGCCCTCGACTACGTGGGGCTGCCCGAGGCCCAGTACGCGCTCGCCCAGGCCACTGCGATTGTGGCTGCGTCTCCGAAGTCGGACGCGGTCGGCCGGGCCTATGCCGCGGCCATGGCCGACGTTCTCGCCCACGGTGCCCTTCCAGTCCCGAATCACGTGCGCAATGCTGCCGACCGCCGCCTGAAGCAGCACGGGATCGGGGTTGGCTACCGAAACCCGCACGACTACGAGGGCGACGACGTCGCCCAGCAGTACCTCCCCGACGCCCTCGCCGGCCGGCGCTACTACGTTCCCGGCGACCAGGGCCAGGAGGCCGGCATCGCGGCCCGCATGGCCGGGCGCGAGGAGTCTCGCCGCGAGCCGCCGCGCCGCAAGAAGTCGCGTCCCGGCGTCGACCCGATGCAGGTCTTCGGCCCGGGGATGAAGGCAGCGACGGAGGCCCGCGCACGGCTCGCCCAGCGGCAGCGCGACGACGCTGGCGACTGACCCGGCTGCCCATCGTGGGTGGCCACTCGGCGCCTGCGAAAGCACGCATGGCCGACCGATGCCTGCGGGCATCAACCGGCGAGCCGCAGGCCGGCCAGGAGGCCGAAGGCGAAGCCCGCCATCGGCAGCGCGGCGAGCAGCGCCGCCTGACGCCTCCAAGACAGGGTGAACGGCGCCGTCAGGCGACACCACCAGTCGGGCAGGTCCGCGTAGAACACCGTGCTCACCTCGAGAAGTCGGGCGTCGGCGTCGCGGTCGTCGGGCTTGCGGTGGATGGAGAAGGGCACGGCGGCCTCCAGCTGGAGCCCGCGGGCGCGGGCGTGATCAGCGGTTCGTCAGCCGACGGTTCCGGGGTCAGCTCTCATGCGCACACCCTCGCAGGCTCCCCTGACAGCTCTCATGGCACGGCTGGGGCTGGGCCGGCGTCAGCCCGGGATCGTCGCATCGGCAGCCGGCAAGGAGACTCGAGGTCCGGCTCGGGACTGTGACACCAGAGCTGTCGCGGCGCCTGTCCAGGATGAGCGTGGTTCCCGGACGGCGGTGCGCCTGAGCCGCGTCCACCTCAGGCATCGGCGGCCGAACGCGAACCATGGCGGCGCCCGATGCCCGTCGGGCGCGGCACACCGAAGTCGAGGGGGTCAATCCTTGCTCCGCGCATCCGCTCTGCTCATCGCGTCCCTCCTGCTCGCCGCGTGCTCGGGCACGGCGGCATCGCTCCAGACGCCGGCACCCTCCCGGGCGCCCACCACGTCGGCCGCAACGCCCGCGGCGGCGACCAACTCCCCAGCCGGCGCCACCGCGACCCCGGCCGCGGCCGACACCGAGGCGCCGACCGCGGCCCCTCCGGACAGCCCCAGCCAGTACCGGCCGGGCGACCCGATCGTGCTGACCAGCGACGGCGCCGACTGGGCGAGGATCACCGTGTCGAAGGTCAAGGCGGTCGCCTCCTTCAAGGGCGCCTACTACACGGACAAGCCCAAGGTGAAGGGTGACGTGTTCATCGAGGCGTACATCGCGTACGAGGCGCTCGACAACGGGGTGGACTACAACCCGTTCGACTGGCAGGTCTTCGCCAACGGTGAGGCCGTCGACAACTTCGCCTTCGTGATGAACGGGCCGGAGCCCCAGCTCGACTCGGGCACGCTGCCCAAGGGCCGCAAGGCGGCCGGCTGGGTGGTGTACGAGGTGCCCGCCAAGGGCGAGGTCCTCCTTTCCTACCAGGGCAACGCGTTCAGCAATGACGCCCCCGCGTTCGAGGTCAAGCTCCGGTAGGGGCTGCGGCCCGCTCGGGCCACATGCGGGGACGGGTTCGGCGGGCCGCCTGTGCGCGAGGGCTGCCGCGACCCGCTCGGGTCAGGGGCCGGGTCGCGGGCCCCCGCTATCGGGGGCAGAATGCAGGCGCGCCCGCGGCCCGGTGCCGCCACGCACCCGCACCAGGGGGACACGTCCATGCGCCGCGCCGCCGCCCGACTCGCGACTCTGGCCCCCGCCGCGATCATCGCCTGGCTCGCGCTGTCCCTGCTGGTGGCGCCGCTCGCGGGCGCCGCGGGCCCGAAGCGCCTCGCCTCCCCAGTCACCGACGACGCCGGCGTCCTGCCGCAGGGCGCGGCGGCGGCCATCCAGTCGGCGTTCGACCGAGTCGGGTCCGAGACGGGCGTCCAGCCCTGGGTCTGGTACCTGGACACGACGGGCGGCACCGACCCTGCGGCCCTCGCCACCGCCACCGCGCAGCAGAGCGGGCTCGGCGGCGCCGACCTCCTGCTCGTGATCGCGATGAGCGACCATGCCTACGGCTACTGGAAGGGCGCGGCCGTGCCGCTCTCCGACGCCAGCCTCCAGCTGCTGCTGTCGCGGACCCTTCCCGCCGACCTGCGCGCCAACGCGCCCGACCGGGCGGCGATCGACTTCGCGGACCAGCTGGCCGCGTCCTTCGCAGCGACCCCGGCACCCGGCGCCACGGCCGCGCCCACAGCGCCAGCCGCGCCCGCCGCGTCGCGGGGAGCGCCCGGCAGCGGCGACGGCACCCTCGGCGCGCTGCTCGCGATCGCCGCCACCGTCCTGGGCGCGGTCCTGGTGGTGTGGTTCCTCGCCACGCACCGCGAGGCCACCGGCAATGCCGGCCCCGGCCGGCCGCAGCGCGCCGGCGACGACCTGGCCCGCCTCGCCGACAACGACCTCGAGGCGCTCGCCAACAGCCTCCTCGTCGCGACCGACGACGCTGTGCGCGACTCGGAGCAGGAGCTGGGCTTCGCGCAGGCGCAGTTCGGCGACGACGCGGCCGCGCCGTTCGCGGCCGCGCTCGAGGGTGCCAGGGCAGACCTCAAGGGCGCCTTCCTGCTGCGCCAGCAGCTCGACGACGCCACGCCCGAGGCGCCGGCCCAGCGGCGGAACATGCTGGAGCAGCTCGTCCGGGCATGCCGCGAGGCCCAGCGCAAGCTGGATGCGCAGGCCGCCGGGTTCGAGCAGTTGCGCGCGCTCCAGGAGAAGGCGCCGGCGATCATCGATGCCCTCCCATCCCAGGCGGACGCGCTCGAGGCACGGGTGGCGGCGGCCAGCCCCGCACTGGCGCACCTCCAGACCTTCGCGGACGCGGACTGGCAGGCGGTGGCGCCCAACCTCGACGAGGCCGGCAAGCGGGTCGCGGCCGCCCGGGTCGCGGCGGACGCCGGGCGCGCGGCGCTCGCTGCCGGCGACGGTCCCAAGGCGGCGGCGGCCGCCCAGGCGGGCCAGGACGCGCTCGCCCAGGGCGCGCGGTTCGTGGACGCGATCGAGGCGCTCGCCGGGCAACTCGACGCCGCCGCCGCGGCGCTGGCGGCGCAGCTGGCCGCGGCCGAGCAGGACATCGGCCGCGCCAAGGCCGCCGTGGGGACGCCCGGCGCGCCAGGAGCCGACGCCGCCGCCGTGGCCGCCGTGGCCCAGGCGGACGCACTCCTGGCCGACGCTCGGACGGCGCTCAACCCGCCCAAGCCGGACGTGACCGCAGCACTCGACAAGGCCCGCGCGGCAGAGAAGGCGGCCGAGGACGTCCTGGCGCGCCTCCGCTCGGCGCACGAGGCGGCGGCGCTGGCGGCGGCGCAGCTGAGCGCCTCCGTCCAGACCGCCCAGGCAGCCGTCGGCCGGGCGTCCGGTCTGATCGCCACCCGCCGGGGCGCTGTCGGCACCGAGGCCCGGACCCGGCTCGCCGAGGCGCAGCGCCACCTCGACCGGGCGACGACGCTGGTGGCCACCGACGGCGGGGCTGCCCGATCGGAGGCGGATGCGGCCAGCCAGCTCGCCGCCCAGGCGGAGTCGCTCGCCCAGCGCGACTACGGCATCTGGGACGACCCGTGGCGGGGCGGCGGCAACGCAGGCGGCAACGCGGACGTGGCCGGCGCGATCATCGGCGGGATCATCGGCGGCATGCTCGCCGGGGGCGGCCGCCACCGCGGCGGTCCGTTCGGGGGCGGGTTCGGCGGGTTCGGCGGCGGCTGGGGCGGCGGGGGCGGGTTCGGCGGAGGGTTCGGCGGGGGCGGCGGGTTCGGCGGCGGGTCTTCGGGCAGCGGCCGCTGGTGAACCCGTGCCGGGGTCAGACCGCGACGCGTCGGTCGGCGCCGGCCCGCGCCGCCGCTGCCGGCCGACCGGTCGCCCGCCCCGGGGGATCCCGCGTAGGATGGACGGCGTCCGGGGGCGCCGCATCCCAGCGCACCCGATCTCGTGGACCACGTCGCGGCACCCGTCGGGCCCGCGAGGCAGCTGGAGGGCAGGTACATGGCCCAGTCATCGATCCTCGGACGCGTCGGGCAGCTCGTGCGGGCGAACGTCAACGCGCTGATCGACGGCGCGGAGGACCCGCAGAAGATGCTCGACCAGCTGGTCCGAGACTTCACGGACAACATCCGCGAGGCGGAAGAGGCCGTCGCCCAGACCATCGGCAACCTGCGCCTGCTCGAGGATGACGCCAAGGAGGCGTCCGGCGCCGCCTCCGAGTGGGGATCCAAGGCCGCCGCCGCCTCCAAGAAGGCGGACGAGCTGCGCGCCGCGGGCAACGCCGCCGACGCCGACAAGTTCGACGGCCTCGCGCGCGTGGCGCTCAAGCGCCAGATCTCCTACGAGGAGCAGGTCAAGACCTTCGCGCCGCAGATCGAGCAGCAGACCGCGCTCGTGGACCAGCTCAAGAACGGGCTGAACCAGATGCGCGCCAAGCGCGAGGAGCTGGTCCAGCGGCGAGACGAGCTGATCAGCCGGGCGAAGATGGCCCAGGCCCAGGTGAAGGTCCAGGAGTCGCTCAAGAGCGTCAACGTGATGGACCCCACCGGTGAGGTCGCCCGGTTCGAGGACAAGATCCGCCACGAGGAGGCGAGGGCCAAGGGGCTGGCCGAGGTGGCCGCGAGCTCGCTCGACGCGCAGTTCGGGAGCCTCGAGGACGACGAGAGCAGCGTCGAGGTGGACGCCCGCCTGGCAGCCCTCAAGTCCGGCTCCTAGACCCGGACGCGCGCGGCGGCGCCGGGGATCAGCCCCCGACGCCGCGCCGGGGATCAGCCCCCGGCACCACGCCTCGGGGCCGGACGTCACCCGGCGGCGGCTGGCTCCAGGCGCTACCCGGCGGCGGCTCGCTCCAGCTCGGCCAGGTCGATCTTGCGCATCGCGAGCAGCGCCGTCGTCGCGCGGGCCGCCCGCCCCGGATCGGGGTCGCCCACGATGGCACCCAGCGCCGCCGGCACGACCTGCCAGGACACGCCGAAGCGGTCCTTGCACCAGCCGCACCGCTGGGCCTCCGGGTCGCCACCTTCCGTGAGGCGCCCCCACAGCGCGTCCAGCTCTGCCTGCGTCCCGCACGTCACCATGAACGAGACCGCCTCGGTGAAGGGGAACTGCGGGCCGCCGTTGAGCGCCATGAACGGCTGCCCGGCCAGATGGAACCGCACGGTCATCGCCGTCCCGGCCGCCTGGCCGTGGACCTCCTGGCCCGCCTCCGGATACCGCGTGACCTCGTCGATCCCGCTGTCCCCGAACAGCGTCGCGTAGAAGGCGGCCGCCTCCTCCGCGCGGCCGTCGAACCACAGGAACGGCGTGATGGGCCCGGCGGGCCGGATCGGGGACGTGGCCATATGTCGTCGTGCCCCCTGACGGTGCTCGTGACGCTGGTCAGGCGCGGGCGACGCCGCCCGCGATGCGGCTGGGCCTAGGCGCCGCGCGTTCGGCGGCTGCCGGGGAGCCTCGCGGTGGACAGGTAGATCGTGCGGCCCCGGATGGCCATGTTGGCCTCCGGCCGGTGAGCGGCGATCACGCGCTTCACCGCGAGGCGGAAGGTGGGCACCTTGTCCGCCGGCTCGAGCTCGATCGCGATCACCTCCTCGTCGGTCTTGAGGCGCGCGAGGGCCTTTCGGATCTCCTCCTCGCGGGCCATGGCCGCCAGCTGGCGCGGGCTGAGCGCGCGCTCGCGTGCCTTGGGCGCGAGCTCCTCGAACTTCGCGGCTCGGATGCGCATGGGTCCTCGAATCGCTGCAGGTTGGGCGGGCTGGATTCGTCGCATCATGACACGCCGGCGCGACCGCGCAGCGCCTCTGAGCGCGATGGCGACCGCTTCCGCGGCGAAGGCGGGGGCCGCGGCGCCGGTGTGGCGTCGTATGCTTCGCTCGACCCGGCGCAGCGGGCGCCGGAGAGGGAGGCTCACCATGACGAATCCGGTCGGGGGCCCGCCGGTCCCCCCTCCGCCGTCAGGCAACTGGCAGGCGCCGCCGCCACCGACTGGCGGGTTCAACCCCAACTTCCAGCAGTCGAGCGTGGAGCCGGGACCGGCGCCGGGGATCACCTACGCGGACACGGTGACGCGCATCATCGCGCTGGTGATCGACGCCGTGATCATCGGCGTCATCGGCTGGTTCGTGGGGTTCGTCATCGGGGTCTTCTTGGCGGCGAGCACCGGGGTGGACATCCTGTTCCTGTTCGTCGGCGGGCTCGTGAGCGCGGTCATCAGCCTCGGCTACTTCGTGTACGGCTGGACGAAGATGCGCGCCTCGTTCGGCCAGAAGTTCCTGAACCTCGAGACCGTGAACGCCGCGGACGGCGCGACCCTCAACCAGAGCCAGGCGATCCGCCGCTGGGCGTTCCTGTGGGGCCCGCAGGCCGTCATCGGGATCGTGCCGTTCCTGGCGATCATCGCCTGGCCCCTGGAGTTCCTGTACGGGCTGTACCTGCTGTACACGGTCACCCAGAGCCGCAAGCGCCAGGGTTTCCACGACATGCAGAGCGGCACCGTCGTCATCAAGCACGGCTGAGCCGCCAGCCATCACGCCCACCCGAACGGGGCCGGAACGCCGGCCCCGTTCTCGTTTGCGGGCACCGGGCACGCGAGCCGGCGCTTAGGGTTCGAAGTCCAGGTTCCGCACGTGGCGCGGCCGGAACACCGCGAGCGGCCGCCGGTCGAACGCGGCCACACGCCGGATGCCGAGGCGCTCCGCGGTGGCGACCAGCAACGCGTCCGCCAGGCGGGGACGGTGCTCGGCCGCCTCAGCCATCAGCTCCGCCGCGCGGCGCAGGTCCTCGGGTGTCGGCGCGACCAGGCGAATGGAGCCCGCCACCACGCTGGCGAGCACGGCCTGGCTGGCGGGAGCCCCGAGCTCGCGCTGGAGCACCACGTCCAGCTCCGCCAGCGACAGCGCGCCCAGCAGCAGCGGCTCGTCCGCGCGCTCGAACCACACGGCCGCCGCCCGGTGGTTGAGGTCCGCCGCGTCCGCCGCCGCCAGCACCGCCGAGGGGTCCAGGAGGACGGCCACTAGCCGCCACCGTGGCGACCACCGGCGTCGCGCCGGAGTATCGCCCGCCCGTCGAGCGACAGGCGCCCGTGGCTGCTGCGGCCGATGCCCACGAACGGGAACTCGGGGGAGGCCTCGTGCGCCTCGAGCCAGGCCTCGAGCGCCGAGCTGATCACGGACGTCTTGGTGGTCCGCTGCCGGTGCGCGTGCCGGTCGAGGCGATCCAGCAGGTCGGCGTCCAGCAGGATGGTGGTCCGCACGGTTTTCATATGACGTCATATCTACCACGGTGGACGCGACGCCGCCAGCTCCGGCACCATGCCGCCCATCCCCTGGCGCCGCTGTGGACACGCGCCGCCGCACAGGCCGCGCGCGTCGCGGCGGAGGGCAACGGATGAAGATCCTCGTCGTCGAGCCCCTGGCCGAGGAAGGCTTGGAGCTCCTGCGCCGCCACCACGAGGTGGACGAGCGGCTGGGGCTCCCGCGTGAGGAGATCCTCGCGATCCTGCCCGGGTACGACGCCCTCGTCGTGCGCAGCCAGGTCAAGGCGGACGCCGAGATGATCGCGGCCGGCACCCGACTCGTGGTCATCGGCCGGGCAGGCGTCGGCGTGGACAACGTGGACCTCGAGGCGGCGACCCGCGCCGGGATCACCGTCGTCAACGCGCCCACCGGGAACACGGTCGCCGCCGCCGAGCTCAGCATCGCGCTGCTGTTCGCGCTGGCGCGCAAGGTCGCCGCCGCGGACGCGTCGATGCGCCGGGGCGAGTGGAAGCGCTCGCAGTTCACCGGCATCGAGCTGCGCGGCAAGACGCTGGGGATCGTGGGGCTGGGCAAGATCGGCCAGGCCATCGCGGCCCGCGCCCGCGCCATGCAGATGACCGTGATCGCGTCGGACCCGTTCGTCACGCCCGAGCAGGCCGCGACCCTCGGCGTCGAGCTGGTGTCGTTCGACGAGGTCGTCGCGCGCGCCGACGCCATCACCGTCCACGTGCCCAAGACCAAGGCCACGACCGGCCTGCTCAACGCCGCGGCCTTCGAGCGGATGAAGCCGGGCGTCATGCTCCTCAACGTGGCCCGCGGTGGAATCATCGACGAGGCCGACCTGGCGGCGGCGCTCCGCTCGGGCAGGGTCGCGGGTGCGGGGATCGACGTCTACACCGCGGAGCCGCCCACGGGCAATCCGCTGCTC
The DNA here is from genome assembly GCA_021783595.1 of Chloroflexota bacterium. Lineage (GTDB taxonomy): Bacteria > Chloroflexota > Limnocylindria > Limnocylindrales > CSP1-4 > CAIXZV01. The sequence continues at coordinate 25,887 of JAJXTS010000001.1, forward strand.
GACGCGCCCAACACGGTGCTCACGCCACACCTGGGCGCGTCCACCGAGGAGGCCCAGATCGCGGTGGCGGAGGAGGTGGCCGAGCAGATCCTCGACGTGCTCGACGGGCGGCCGGCCAGGTACGCGGTCAACGCCCCGCTCCTGACGCCCGAGACCGCGAAGGCCATCGCGCCGTACCTGCCGCTCGCCGAGACGATGGGCCAGTTCGCCGCCCAGATGGTCCCCACCGCCCCGCGGACGCTCACCATCGAGATCGCCGGCGAGCCTGCCGCGTACGACGCCAGCCCGCTGGTGGCGGCCGTCCTCCGCGGGCTGCTCGAGGCGACCACAGAGGAGCGCGTCAACCTGATCAACGCCGGCACCCTCGCCAAGGCGCGCGGGATCACGGTGGTCGAGCGCAAGACGCCCGACGCCGGGGCGTTCTCGTCGCTGCTGACGGTCACCGCGGAGGCGGAGGGCGGGTCCAGCACGGTGGCCGGGACGGTCGCGGGCGGCGAGTCGCGACTGGTGCGCCTGGGCGCCCACGCGATGGACCTGGCGCCCGCGGCCCACATGCTCATCACCAGCCATCGCGACCGGCCCGGCACGGTGGGGCGCGTGGGCGCGATCCTGGGCCAGGCGGACGTCAACATCAGCTCCATGACGCTCGCCCGGTCGGCGCCGCGCGCGGAGGCGTTCATGGTGCTCGCCCTCGACGACGCGCCGCCTGCGGCCGTGATCGAGGCCCTCCGCGCCGACGACGCGATGCTCGACGTCTGGTCCGTCACGCTGGGCGACCGCAGGTGACCGGCGGCGCGCCCCTCCCGGGCCGTCCGGACGGCGCGCCGCTCATCCCCGATGGCCTCGACGCGACCGTCGTGCTCCTCCGGCACGGCGAGACCGAGTGGATCCGCGAGGGGCGCTTCCAGGGCTCGGCCGAGACGCCGCTGTCGGCCGTCGGGCGGCGGCAGGCGGTCCTCGCCGGCGAGCGGCTGGCGCGCCCCCACGCCCCGCCCGCCCTGCCCGTCCCCGACGGGCTGCCGCGGGAGATCGCCCACTCGCCCCTCGGGCGCACGCGCGAGACGGCCCTCGCCGTCGCCTCGGCGATGGCGGACCTCGGCGGCCCGGCTCCCCTCCCCGCCCTTCGTCCCGAGCCCGGGCTCCGGGAGATCGGCCAGGGCGTCTGGGAGGGCGAGACCGCCGACGAGATCGCCCGGCGCTGGCCGGCGGAGATCGGCGGCTGGCGACGCGACCCGCTGGCCGCCCACGCGCCCGGCGGCGAGTCGCTCGGCGAGGTGGACGCCCGGGTCCGCGGCGCTCTGGCCCGCATCCTCGACGAGCTCGGGCGTGACTACCCGCGTGGCACCACCAACCGACCGCAGGTCCACGGCTACGCCGGGGCGGGCCAGCCGAGCGGACAGCCCTGGTCGATCCTGGTCGGCCACGACGGCGTGTTCAAGGTGCTCATGCTGGCCCTGCTGGACCTGCCCCTCGCCAAGTTCTGGTCCTTCTCGCTCGGGCTCACCGGCATCTCGGTCGTCGAGATCCGCGGCGGGCGGCCCGTCCTGCGCGCGCACAACTGGACGGCGCACCTCGCCCCGATCGAGGACGAGCTCGCCCGCGCCGCCGCCGAGCGCCGGGCGCAGTCGGGCGCTCTCTGACAGCGCGCCGCCGGGGGGCCTCCCCTCAGCGGCGCCGCCACCGGCGACGGGAGAACAGGAGCCGCACCAGCGCCACCCGCAGCCGCCGCGCGGCCGCCGCCACGGCATGCACCCGCTCCGGCGCCAGGACGGCCCGCGCGTACGTCGTCTCCACCTTGGCGTCGGCGATGGTCGCGATGTCCGGGCCCGCCACGGGGACCAGCTCGGCCAGCGAGGCCGCGTACTCGTAGACGGTCTCCGTGGGGCGCGGGGCGAACCCGAACCGCGAGGCCGACGCCGCCATGGCCGTCCACGCGGCGTCGGGACTCACGGTGTCCCGCGGGCGGCGCCACCAGGCAGCCGAGGCCAGCGCGCCGAGCGCCAGGACCAGCAGCGCCCCGAGGAGGACCGCCACCGTCGCGTCCGCGGGCCGCGCTGCCGATCCCCCCGCGCCCCCGCCGGCCGGCTCGCGCGGCTCGAACACGCGACGCGTCGGCTGGGCGGGGCCGGCCGCATCCGGGCCCTCGCTGGCCGCCGGGCCCGTCGGGGCGGCCACGGGCGGACCCACCGGGATCGCGGCCGGCTGCCCCACCCCGCCCCCGGTCGGGTCGAACGGGATCCAGCCGTAGCCGGGGAAGAACACCTCGACCCAGGCGTGGGCCTGGCGGTTCTCGACGGTCTCGCGGCCGTTGACGATGTCCGACGGCAGGAAGCCCTGGACGAGCCGGGTGGGGATCGGGTCGGCGGGGTTCGCGGCGCGGAGGAGGATCGCCATCGCCGACGCGTAGTGGAGGCAGTACCCCTGCCGGTACTGGGCGAAGCACTCGACGGCGCTCGGGGAGGCGCAGTCGAGGCCGCGCACGTCGGTGGTGTACGTGAACGCGGCGGAGCGCAGGTACGTCTCCATCGTGCTGGCCAGGTCGTACGGGTTCCGGCTCGGCGACCGGGCGAGGATCGTGGCGAGCAGCTGGGCCGCGTGCGGCCCGATGGCGCCCGCCGGGACCTGCGTGTACTCGGCTGACACGTCGGGCGGGTACGCGGTGGAGGCAGCCCGGAGCTTGCTCTGGGTGATCCCCCCGTCCTCGCCCAGGCGCGGCACCAGCGCGGTGACCTGGTACGGCGTGTCGGCCGCCACGGTGTCGTCCGCGAACCAGCCCTGCAGGCCCGTGATGGCCAGCGCGGAGGGCAGGCTGACGCTCTCGGCCAGCCCGGGCGAGAGCAGGGCCGTGTCGTGATAGCCCGCCGGGGCGATCGTGATGCTGAGCTGGTCTTCCATGCCCGGCGCCGGGATCTCGGGCGAGCCGTCGAGGAGGTTAGCGCCCGCCGCGGCCGACGCGTCGCGCGTCTCGCTCTGGACCCAGCCGCCGAGCGCGAACTCGTCGTAGGTGGCCGCCCGGAACTTGAGGCCGGCCGCCTCGGGCGGCACCTGTGCCGTGAACGCCACCCCCGGGTCGCTCACCCACTGGCTGACGACCTGCGCCGTCGAGCCGAACGCCACCCCGCTGCCCCGGACGTCGCCGCCCGCGGGGAGCAGGGGGCCGATCTGCTTCGCGATCCGGACCATCTCGCTGTCGAGCCCCCGCCACGCGCCGGCCAGCGGGCTCGACGTCGCGCCCTGGGCGAGCACCAGCGAGACCAGCGTGGCGCCCACGATGAACACCGCCCCGCCCCGGAGGTAGAGCAGCGCCACGGCGCCCGGGTCGCCGACCCGGCGCCGGGCCCACGTGCCGCGCTCGCCGACCACGTGCATCTGCACCAGCAGGAACAGCGAGACCGCGACGTACAGCACCAGCCAGCCCAGCTGGTCGCGCGTCGTCAGCGCCATGTTGCCGAGCAGGACCAGGCCGATCACGACCACCGCCGAGAGCGGCCGGCGATGGCCGAACACCGCGTACGAGCCGAACTGCATCGTGCCCCACACGAGTCCCGACAGGGCCAGGACGTAGTGGACCTCCTGGGTGGTGAACTGGTAGCCGCGCACCGTGAGGTCCAGGTACGCCTGGACGGTCCCCTCGGCGGTGAAGCGGAACGCCTGGGCGGCCGACAGGCCGGGCATGACCGCCCAGCCCGCGACGACCGGCAACGCCAGGGCCGCCACGATCGCGCCGGCCAGATGCGTCACCCAGCGGCCCAAGCCCAGCTTGGGCCCCGCGAACCCGACGACGGCGCCACCCACCGCGCACCAGGCCAGCGAATCCGTCAGGGAGCCCTGGCCGTTGACCCAGGCCGGCTCGTCGATCGCGGTGGCGAGGACCAGGCCGAGCACGAGCACGAGCCCGAGCACGGACCAGCCCTCCTCGGGCCGCCAGCGGAACGGGGCCTCGGCCGCCTCGCGGTCCGGCTGGCCGAGCGGGGTTGCCGTCATCGCGCGAGCACCTCGCCCAGGCGGCGCCCGGGGCCCACCGCGTACACCGGCAGCTCGTACTCGGCCAGGGCGTGGCGCAGGGCCCGGGCGCGCTGCCGCAGGGCCTCTCCCTCGGCGGGGTCCGACGCCGGGGCGAACAGGGTCTGGTCGAGCGACACGACCACCACCCCCACGCCCCGGGAGCGGAGCGTCGCGAGGGGCCGGACGAAGGCCGGGTCCTGCGTGGCCGTGACGACCACCGCCGTCATGCCCCGCCGCAGGCGGCCGATCCCGGCCACGAGGGCCTCGTCAAGCGGCGTGGCGCCGTCGGCCTCGACCGCCGCGAGCAGCTGGAGGATCTTGAGGCGCTGGCGCGCGCCCCGGTCCGCCGGGACCACCGTGGTGTGGTGCCCGCTCGCCGTGAGGCCGACGGCCCGGTTCTCGGCGATCGCCTTGTCCGCGATGGACGCCGCCACGCGGACGGCCACCTCGGTCGTGGAGTTGTCGCCCTCGCCCAGCTCGTGCTCGGCCTCGAGGTCGAGGAACAGCCAGACGTCGGTGGTCTGCTCGAGGTCGAACTCCTTGACGAAGATCTCGCCCGTTCGCGCCGTGGTGCGCCAGTGGATGCGGTTCATCGAGTCGCCCGGGGCGTATGGGCGCACGGTGGTGGCGAGCGGCGTCGTCTGGAGCGTGCGCTCGGGCGAGCCGCGCGCCCCCTCGACCGAGGCCGGCGGCAGGCGCCACAGCGGCAGCGGGTCGATCCGCGGGTACACGACCAGGGTGATCCCGTGGCCCACCGCGGCGGAGGCCTCGAAGAACCCGAACGGGTCCCCGGTCCGCACCTGGAGCGGGTCGATCCGGTGGTGGCCCCGACGCTCGAGCAGCGCCCGGACGGCCCACGAGCGCTCACTGCGACCGCCGAGCGACAGGGCGCGGCCGGGCAGCCCGCCCGGGAGCGTCGTGGGGTTGTGGACCTCCAGCCACGGCTTGGGCAGCCGACCCTTGTTGCGGACCGTGTAGATGATCCGGAGCCGGTCGCCCACGTGGCCCGTCAGCTGGCTGACCGCGTAGCCGGCCTCGAGGTCCGCGAGGCCCACGCGGGTGACGATGTAGCTGCCCCCGCCGATCAGCAGGCCGAGGTAGACCAGGAAGAACAGGAACGGGTAGCCAGTGGAGAACGCGGCCACGACCAGCACGACGGCCAGGCCGAGCAACTGGAGCCGGCGGATCACGGTCGTCGCCGTCCTGGCCCGGGGCTAGTCGGCAACCGGGCTCGGACGGGCCTCGCGCGGGCCGGCGGGGCGCCTCACGGTCTCGATGGGCGTCGTGTCCAGCAGCTCCCGGACGACGTGCGCCGAGGACACGTCGTGGATGGTGCTCGCGGTCTTGACGATCACCCGGTGCGCCAGCGCCGGCTCCGCGAGCGCCTTCACGTCGTCGGGGATCACGTAGTCCCGGCCCAGCAGCCCGGCCATCGCCTGCGCGGCCCGGTACAGCGCGATGGAGCCGCGCGGGCTGGCGCCGAGGTACACGTCCGGGTGGGTCCGGGTGGCCGCCACCAGGCGGACGATGTAGTTGCTGACCGCGGGGTCCACGTACGTCTCGCGGACCGCCGCCTGGAGCCCGCGAAGCTCGTCGCCGGTGCAGACCTCCTCGAGCTCGTCGAGCGGGTGCGTGACCTTCTGCTCCTCGAGCACGCGGATCTCGTCGAGCAGGCCGGGGTAGCCGAGGCGGATGCGGAGCATGAACCGGTCGAGCTGGGCCTCGGGCAGCGCGAAGGTGCCCTCGTACTCGATGGGGTTCTGCGTCGCGATCACCAGGAACGGGTCCGGCATGGGGTGGGTGACGCCGTCGATCGTGGCCTGGCGCTCGTCCATGCACTCGAGCAGCGCGCTCTGCGTCTTGGGGGTCGCTCGGTTGATCTCGTCGGCGAGGACGACCTGGCTCATGATCGGGCCCGGACGGAACTCGAACTGCTGCGTCTTCTGGTTGTAGATCGACAGGCCGGTCACGTCCGAGGGCAGCAGGTCCGGCGTGAACTGGATCCGCCGGAAGGTGCAGCCCAAGCTCCGGGCGATCGACTTGGCGAGGACCGTCTTGCCGGTGCCGGGGACGTCCTCGATCAGCAGGTGGCCCCGGCAGAGCAGCGCCACGAGCGCGAGCCGCACCTCCTGGTGCTTGCCCACGATGACCCGCTCGACGTTGTCCAGGACGCGGTCGCCGACCGACGCGATGGTGCCCACCCCCGGAGTGTACGGCGCGGCGCCCGATCGGGTCCCGCCGGGGCCCGCGGCCGTCACGGCGTCCCGTAGAGGGCGAAGTACCTGGCCATGAGCGAGCCCGCCAGGGGCGCTGCCCGCTCGCCGCCGCGACCGCCCTGCTCCACGATCACCGCGATCGCCACCTTGGGGTGGTCAACGGGCGCGAAGCCGATGAACCACGAGTTGGGCTCGCCGGTGCCGCCCAGCTGGGCCGTGCCGGACTTGCCGGCGGTCGGGATGCCGGGCACGGCGGCGCCGGTCGTGAACAGCTTGCCGAGGCTGCCCTCCACCGCCTGCTCCATCGCGGCCTTGACCGCCTGCGCGTTGGCCGCCGACGTCACCTGACGCCAGACTTGCGGGGCGATGGCCCGGGCGCCGGGCGCGGAGCCGGTGAGCGCCGTCACGAGGCGCGGCGTCATGAGCGTCCCGTCGTCGGCCACGGCGGACGCCACCAGCGCCATCTGCAGCGGCGTCACCACGGCCTCGCCCTGGCCGAACGCGGCGGAGGCGAGCTCGGCGTCGTCGGCGAACCCGCCGGGCGCGCCGCCCGTGCCGTTGGTCAGGCGGCTGGCCGCCGTGGGCAGGTCGAATGGGATCGACCCGCCGAACCCGAGCTTCGACGCCTCGGCGACGAGCCGCGTGCCGCCGATCGCGAGGCCCGTCAGCGCGTACCAGATGTTGCAGCTCACCTCTGTTGCCCCGTTGAGGTCGAGCGCGGTGCCGTCGGTCTGCGGGTGGTGGCCGTCGGTGATCTTGAAGCCGTCCACCAGCAGCCCCGTCGTCTCGGCCGCAGGCTGCTGCGGGTAGGTGGTCGCCGGCGTGATGGCGCCGCTGTCGAGCCCGGCGAGCGCGGTGACGATCTTGAGCACGGAGCCCGGGACGTACTGGCCGAGGGTGGCGCGCGGCAGGAGCGGCAGGCGGGGGTCGGCCTGCAGGGCGGCCATCGTGGCGGCAGCCGTGGCCGGGTCCGCGAGCGCAGAGGCGCTGTAGGCGGGCGTGGACGCCATGGCGAGGATCTCCCCCGTGGTGGGGTCGAGCATGACGACGGCCCCCTTGTCCGAGCCCAGCCCGGCCACGGCCGCCTTCTGGAGCCGCAGGTCCAGCGACAGCTGCAGGCCGAGGACCGAGCTCGACGCCGGGAACAGCTTGCCGGCCAGCCCGGCAAGCGGGTCGCCGGCCGGGAGCCCCAGCAGTTGGGCGTTGTACGCGCGCTCCAGCCCGGCCGTTCCGAACTGGCGCGACGCGTACCCCACGACGTCGCTGACCGACGGGTCGCGGTACTGGCGCAGCGCCTCGCCGTTCTGGTCCCGGACGCTCCGGGCGAGCCACGAGCCGGTGCGGTCCACGATGGGGCCGCGGAGCGTCCGCCGGGCCGCTGCGATCACCGACGGGTTGTCGGGGCGGGTCGAGAGCCGCCCGGCGTCCACCACCTGCCAGTAGCCGGCGCCCAGCGCGACCACCGCGAACGCGAGGGTGAGCGCCATCCCGGTCCTGACCACGCTGGCGCCGACGGGCGCGGCCTCGCGGGACGGCTCGGCGTCTCCGGGCGCCCCAGCCGCGAGCGGGGCGCGACCTGGGGACGTGGCCGGCGCCCCCCGGCCGTCGCGGGGCGCTCGGCTGAGCGGGCGCCACCGCGGCGCCCTCATGTCGTCTCCCTCGGGGGGAGGCCCCGCCGGCCGCGCCGAGGCGTCCGGGTCCGTCCCCCGGTCGCGCCCGGCGAGGCGGGCGACTCGCCCTCGTCGGACAGGGCCAGCAGCAGCCCGACCGCGATCGCATTCGCCAGCAGCGACGAGCCGCCGTAGGAGATGAGCGGCAGCGTGATGCCGGTCAGCGGGATCAGCTTGAGGTTGCCGGCCGCGATGATGAGGGCCTGGACGCCGATGACCAGGCTGAGGCCCGCCGCGAGGAGCGCCCGGAAGTCGTCCCGGGCCGCGGCGGCGATGCGCAGCCCGCGCTCCACGACCACCAGGTACAGCCCGAGGATGGCGAGCAGGCCCATCAGCCCCAGTTCCTCGCCAAGGGCGGCCAGCGGGTAGTCGGTGTGGACCGCCGGCACGGGCAGGTTGCCCGAGATCGTGGGCAGGCCCGCGCCCAGCCCCACTCCGACCAGCCCGCCGCGAGCGAAGGCGTACAGCGCCTGCACGGTCTGGAACCCCTGGCCCAGCGGGTCGCGGAACGGGTCCAGCCAGTTGTCCACCCGCCCCTGCACATAGGGGAACAGGTGGTAGAGCACGAACGAGCCGGCCAGGAACAGCGCCAGCCCGCCGGCCACGTACGACACGCGGCCCGTGGCCACGAACAGCAGCGAGAGGAAGACCGCGAAGAACAGCAGCGCCGCGCCCAGGTCGCGTTGCACCACCACGACGCCCAGCGCGATGGCCCACATCGCCACCATCGGCGCCAGGTACGGGACGGGCGGCAGGCGCAGGGGCCCGAGCCGCGTGGTCTCCACGGCGAGCAGCGCTCGGTTCTCCGACAGGTACGCCGCGAGGAACACGACGAGGATCACCTTGAGCAGCTCCGACGGCTGACCGCTCAGCGGGCCGATCGACAGCGTCAGGCGGGCCCCGTTGACGTCGGAGCCGAGCAGGAACGTCATCGCCAGGAGCGTGATGCCCGCCGCGGCCCAGGTGTACTTGTAGGCGCGCAACCAGCGGTCCGAGCGCACCGCCAGGGCGAGGATCGCGATGACCCCGAGCGATATGGCCAGCCACAGCAGCTGGAGCTGGCCAAGCCCGAGCACCATGGCGCCCAGCGACTGGGTCACGAGGTCCTGCGGCAACCGCTGCATCAGCAGCAGCCCGATGCCGCCGAGCATGCCCACCGTCGGCAGCAGGATCTGGTCCGTTCGGCGGCCGGCCAGCACGAACGCCACGTGGACCGCCAGGAGCGCCGCCAGGTAGACGGCGAGGCCACGCGGGTCGGGCGGCGCGAAGCCGAAGGAGGCAGGCGTCTCCCCGGCCGACTGCGCAGCCAGCCAGCGCTCGGTGGCGCCCAGCGAGGCCCCGCCCACGGTCAGCGCGGCGGCGGTGAGCAGCAGCAGCGCGAGTTCGACATTGCGCGGACGGGGGTGGAGCCGCGGGAGGGCCGGGAGGGCCGCGCGGGGCCGCGCCAGCGGCGTCACGGGCGGCCTCGGTCGAGGCGGAAGCGCACCCCGCCCACCTGCAGCTCGTCGCCGAAGCCCATCGGGGCGGGCGCGCCGACCGTCGCGCCGTTCACCAGCGTCCCGTTGGTGCTCCCTCGGTCCTCGACGTACCAGGAGCGGCCCCGGTAGGTCAGGACCGCATGCTCCGCCGAAGCGAAGGGATCGTCCACGACGACCGAGTTCGCGAGGCCGCGGCCCAGCGTGGTCACGGCGGAGAGCGGGATCGTGGCGCCGACCGCAGGCTCGCCTTGGGGCGACTCGATGACCACGAGTCGGCCCAACTCCGCGGGGCCCCGCGCCGCGGCCCGCAGGTCCCGCACCAGAACCCGCGCCACCACGGCCAGGAACGCGTAGAGGAGGGCGAGGAAGCCGAGCCGGAGCACCCAGAGCGCGAGGACGAACCCGTCCACGGTCAGCGCGGCAGCTGCTCGACGATCACGACGACATCGCCCAGCTGGAGCCGGTCGCCGGCGCCGAGCACGATCTCGTCCACGCGCACGCCGTTGACGCGCGTCCCGTTGGTGCTGCCCAGGTCCGTGTAGACGAGCGTGCCGCGGCGCTCCTGGAAGCGGCCGTGGTGGCGCGAGACGCGGGCGTCCGCGAGGACGAGCCCGTTGTCCGGGGCGCGCCCCAGCGTCAGGGCCGGGCCACCCACGCGGACCTCCCGCTCGAGCCCGCCCGGCTCGGTCACGCGCAGCAGCGCCAGGGCGGAGGGCGAGGCCACCGGCCGGAGCTGGTGCGGCGCCTCGTCGGCCGTCCGGAGCCCTGACGCGGCGTCCGGCCCCAAGGGCGTCGGCGCCGAGGGGATCGGCGCGTCGCCGGGCCGGGCGGCCGCCCAGTTCCCCGAAGCCGCCCGGAGCGGGGCGCCGGACCGACGCCGGGCGCCCGACACGCCATGAGCCGACGCCGCGGCGACCAGCGCCGCCAGGTCGGCGTCATCGTCGCGGGTCTCCGCCGCGGGCGCCGGCGGCACCACGCCGGTCGCCAGCCGCGCGCCGGGGGGGCCTGCCGCAGACGCCGCCTCGGACAGCCCAGCGGCCCGCGCCGCCAGCGGTGACCCGCCGACGGGGCCGAGGGCTTCGCGCCACGGATCCGGCCCGGCGGGCCGGCCGACGCTGGCGTCCACCTCGACCGTGCGCCGCTCGACGATCGGGTCCGCGGCCAGGGACACGCTCGGGCGCGCAGAGAGGTGGTAGCCGTGCTGGCGGGCGAAGGCCAGCAGCAGGCCGGCCATGTCGGCGGACAGCGACTCCAGGCTGCCGTCGCGAGCGACAAGGTCGTCGAGGTCCGCGGGGTGGAGCCGGACGCGATACCGGTCCGGGACCGCGGTGGCCGCGCCGCGCCCGGTCCGGGAGGCCTCCATGGCGCGCTCGATGTGCCGCTCCACCTGGAGCGGCTGGACGCGCGATCGGAACAGCCGGGCCGAGGTGCGCTCGAACACGCGCTCGAGGAGGCGTTCGAGGTCAGCGACGGCGGCCATGGCACCGGCAACCCTACCAGAGCGGACGACACCGTCCCGCCCGCGCCCGCTCGCTCCGGCGCCAGCCGAACCATCGTCGCCTCGCACCGGTACCTCGGAGGAGGGCCCGTCGGCGCCCGCTGGCTATACTCTGGCCCTGCCCGGCCAGCCGGTCGAGCGCGTCGCAGCGTCGGGAACTCGGGGGCACATGACGGAGACCCTCACCGAATCGTTCTGCGAGCGGTGCGGCACTCGATACACATTCGAGACCGCGCGCCCGAGGACATCGCGGCTCCGACGGGCGCGGACCCTCACCAAGGGCCTCCGCAACTACATCCTGTCGCAGGACTCGCTCGCCGAGGCGATGGCCGACGCCCGCGGCGAGGAGGAGCTCAGCGCCACCGTCCTCCAGCTGGACGCCTTTCACCACGCCTTCAACTTCTGCATCGACTGTCGCCAGTACACGTGCGGCAACTGCTGGAACGACGCCGCGGGCCGGTGCCTGTCCTGCGTCCCGCTGCCCGCGTCGGCGCCCGAGGGGGATCTCGCGCCGCATGAGCTGACGGCCCCGGCCGACCGCCCCGCCTCCCCGGACGCGCCACATCCGGAGCCGCCGCCGCCCGGCGCGAGGGACGAGGCGCTGGCCTGGCCGAAGGCCGATCTGCGGGTCGTCCCGGCCGTGGTGGCGAGCGGGCCGACCGTCGAGACGACCGCGCCGGAGCCGCGGGCTCTCGGCGTGACGCGGCCGGACATCCTGGGCCTCGAGCCCGGCCAGCGCCTCGACGAGGCGATCGCCGCCTACGAGGCCACGCGCAGTGCCGGGGCCCCGGCGACGCTCCCACCCGAGCTGCAGCCGGTTGTCGAGGCGCCGGCCGAGGTCGCGGCACCGACGCCCGTGGCGGAGGCGGTGCTCCCGCTGTCGGCACTGGCGCCGGCCGAGTTGGCCGACCAGGCCGCGCTGCCGGACGAGGTCGCGGCCGAGCAGGCCGCGCTGCCGGCCGAGGTCGCCGCCGAGGCGGAGGAGCCGCCGGCCGAGCCGATGGCGGCGGCAGGCGAACCCGCGGCGGACGCGATCGAGGAAGTCGCGCCGCCGGCCGAGCCGGCCGCGGCGGCAGATCCGGCACCGCCCGCCGCGCAGACGGCTCCCGCAGAACAGACCGAGGCTGTGCGTGACGCGGCGCCGCGTCCGGCGATCGGAGCCGGCTGGCTCACCGTCGCGCCGGACGACGCCCGGCCGCCCGCCACGACGCAGGACCCGGTGTGGCCAGCCACCGGCCGCCCGCCGATGGTCGGGATGCTTGCCGGGCGCAGGCTGGCGTCGCCGAGCGATCCAGCGGCCCTGTGGGCCGCATCGGCCCGGGAGGTCCTCAGCGGCGGGCCCCGCCCGGGCGGCGCGGGGCAGAGCCGCCCGTCCGGCCCCGCCACCCCGCAGCCCTGCGTCAGCTGTGGCCTCCCGCTGTCCGTCAACGCCCGGTTCTGCCGTCGCTGCGGATCTCGCCAGGGCTAGGGACCGATCGCGTGCGGGCCGCCGTGCCGGCCCGGTGACGCCACACGCCACGTCGTCAGGCGCCACCCCCAGTGGGGCCGCCGCGCCGGAGCTACCCGCGCCGCGCCTCGACCAGCGGCCCCAGCCTCGAGCGCACCTCGGTCCAGGCCGCGCCGAGGAGCAGGATGTTGAACGCGATCGAGAGCCAGGCGAGCAGCGCGAAGATGGCGAGCGCCGTGCCGTACACGGCCCACAGGCCCATCAGACGCGGCGCGATGAACACGTACACCTGCGTGAACACCGCCAGGGTCAGCCCCACCACGCCGGCCGGCACCAGCAGCGCCCTCCAGGCGATCTGCTCGCTGGGCACGATCCGGTAGCACAGCGCCACGGCCACGGCGAACGCCGCCACCGAGACGAGCGGCCCGGCCAACTGCAGCACCGCAGCCGGCGCGGCCCCGAGGTTGACCCCGCCGGGGGCGAGCTGCGTGAGCCACGAGAGGAGCGACCCCAGCGCGACGAGGCCCACGGGCAGCAGGACCAGGACCAGGGTCAGCGCCACGCCCCGCAGCGTCTGGGCGACCGGGTTCCGGCGGGGCGCCCCGCGGAATATCCGCGAGATTGCGGTGTCGAGGTTCGCGTAGAAGCGGCTCGAGCCCCAGACCAGCGTCACCACCGCCAAGATCCCCGTCGGCAGGGCGCCGGAGCCGACCCCGGCCAGGGCCAGCGCGGCGAGGTCCTCGAACGGCGGCAGCGCCTGCGCGACGGCCGCCACCAGCTGGCTCTGGATGCCCGGCTCACGGACGACGAACCCCATCACCGCCACCGCGAGCAGGAACGCCGGCAGCAGCGCGAGCAGCGACGTGTAGGCCAGACCGCCGGCCACCAGGCTGCCGCCCGCCCGGTCGTAGGTCTCCATCACGGCCCGCAGGCGCATCACGCCTGGGTAGCCGCCGAGCCGCTCCGCGACGCGCTCCGCCACGCGCCGGAGCCCGTCGATCCGCTGCTCGACCTCGGCGGCCTCGCGCTCGACCCGATCCTCCGGCCCGCCCTCGCCCATGGCGTCAGGGCAGGTCTTCGAACAGCCCCGGCTGGAGATGCTCCGCGCCCACGCGTCGCGGCGCGGCGATCAGCGCCCGCACCTCGCCGCGCCGGACGTAGCGCCGCCCGCCGAGCTTGATGCTCGCGAGCTTGCCGGATCGGGCCCAGGCGCCGATCGTGGCCGGCGCGAAGTGGACGTTGGCGGCCGCGAGGATCTCAACCGCCTCGCTCAGCGTGACCCAGTCGGCGGCGGCGGGCACCGGTCAGTCCTTCTCGCCCGCCGGGGACGAGGATCCGGACGAGGACGACGCGGCGTCGGACGACCCGCTGGAGGCCGACCCCTCCGTGGGCCCGCCCGATGCGCTCGACGATCGCGACGCCGCCTTGGTGGCGCCCCCTCCCCCACGGTCCTTCTTGGCCCAGCCCGAGCCCTTGAAGTGGATGGACGGCGCCGAGAAGACCTTGCGCATCGTGCCCTCGCGCCCGCAGGACGGGCAGAACTTGGGCCCGGGGTCATTGATCCCGTGGAGGATGTCGGCGCGGTGATCGCAGGCGGTGCAGGTGTAGTCGTAGATGGGCATCGTTGTTTCGCTGGTGTGCGGTCAGCCGCGGAGCAGCCGCATGCCGCACTTGGGGCAGTAGAACGCGCGCTCGTGGGCCGACGCGAAGCCGCAGTGGGCGCAGACCAGCCCGCCTCGCCCCGCGGCCGGGACCGGCCGGTCCACGGACGCCAGGCCGAGGGCGTGCTGGCTGCCGAGCACGTTGCCCAGGATCCCCGCGAGGGTCTTCTGGGCGATCCGGTCGGTGTCGCCGCGGGCGCCGCGACCGCCCCACCCGACAACCGCGCGGACGATCATGTCGCCCGTCGCCTCGTCCCAGTGGGAGGCCACGCCGCCGACGATGGCGTTGTACTCGGGGTACCCCGCCGTGTCCGTCTCGCCGTCGAGCAGGGCGCACGCGAAGGTGTCGAACGCGAGGTCAACCGCGTCGAGCGTCTCGAGGACCACCAGCGCGTGCCGCGTGACCGGGCTCAGCTCGTGATGGGCGCCCAGCCACTGCATGGCCTCGGACGCGTGCGCGATCTGGGGCATCGCCTGGGCGAACTCGAGCGGCAGGGGCTCCACGACCTCGACCTCGCCGTGCGCAAAGCCGAGGAGCATGGACGGCATCTCGGCCAGCGCCCGGGGGCCGCCCCGCAGGCGCACCCCCGCGCTGCTCTTGGCCGCGTATTGGAGCTTGAGCGCGAACTCCTGCGCGACGACCTCCTCGGGCGGCCCGACGCGAGTCGGGGCCGACCGGGCGGCGGGCGCGGACGACCGGTGCGTCTCGCTGCCGCGGCGCTTCAGGAACTCGAGGGGCACGGGGATCCTCCCTGACTCGGCCCACGGCCGGATCGCCGCCATCCTAGCAGCGACCGCCCGCGGGGACCGCTCGCGCGGGTCCGATCACCGGGCGAGACGCTCGCGGAGGCGCTCCGCCTGGACCGCCAGCTCCGCCTCGCGGGCGCGGGCGCCCTCCACGACGGCCGGCGGGGCCTTCGCGGTGAAGCCCTCGTTGGCGAGCCTCGCCCGCGCGGCCTCGAGCAGCCGCTCCGCGTCGGCGAGCTCCTTCTCGAGGCGGGCCCGGTCCGCCTCCCCGCCCGCGGCGTCCGAGGCCCCGGTGCCCACGATCGCCTCGGTCGGGCCCGCGATGACCGCCAGGCCGGTCGCGGCGGCGTGGAGCGCCTCGCGGTCCTCGTGGCGCCGCATCGGCCTCGCCCGGGCCAGCCGCTCGAGCGCCGGGCGCAGGGCCTCGAACGACGCCACGAGCGCGGGCTCCACGGCCACGTCGAGCGGCAGCCAGGTGCCGGGCTCGAGCTTGGCGTCCGAGCGCGCGTTGCGGACGGCGCGCACGAGCTCGACCAGCGCGCCCACCTCGGCCTCGGCCGCCTCGTCCCGCGCGCGGACGGCCGGCCAGTCGGCCACGATGAGGAGGTCCGGGTCCGAGGCGGCGTGCGGCAGCGCGCCCCACAGCCGCTCGGTGATGAACGGCATCACCGGGTGCAGCAGGCGCAGGTACGTGTCGAGCGCCTCGACGAGCGTCCACCAGGTGGCCTCGCGGTCGGCGGCCTCCAGCGACGGATCGGCCAGGCGCACCTTGGCGAGCTCGATGCCCCAGTCGCAGTACTCGCTCCAGATGGCGTCGTACAGGAGCCGCGTCACCTCGCCGAACGCGTAGTCGGCCATCGCGCCGTCCACGGCGGCGACGGTTGCGGTGGCCCGCGAGCGGACCCAGCGCTCGGCCGGGCCGAGGCGGGCGGGGTCCGGCGCCCGGCGCGGGGCATCGGCCGCGATGCCCTCGGGACGCGCCCCGACCACGAAGCGGGTGGCGTTCCAGAGCTTGTTGGCGAAGTTGCGGGCGTTCTCCACCTTGGCCATGCCGAACTTCTGGTCGTTGCCCGGCGTGGCGCCGTGGACCAGGGCGAAGCGCAGCGCGTCGGCGCCGTGCTCGTCGATGGTCCCGAGCGGGTCCACCACGTTGCCCTTGGTCTTGGACATCTTCTGGCCGAACGGGTCTCGGATGAGACCCGACAGGTAGACCGTGTGGAACGGGGCGTCGCCCAGCATCTCGATGCCCAGCATCATCATCCGGGCCACCCAGAAGAAGATGATGTCGTAGCCCGTCTCCATGACCGAGCCCGGGTAGAACCGGGCGACGTCGTCGGTGGCGTCTGGCCAGCCCAGCGTCGAGAACGGCCACAGGCCCGAGCTGAACCACGTGTCGAAGATGTCCGGGTCCTGCGTGAGCCGCGCCGCGGGCGCGCCGCAGGCCGCGCAGGCGTCGGGCCCACCCGCCTCGGCCGAGACGGTGGCGTGGCCGTCGGGGCAGTACCAGGCCGGGATGCGATGGCCCCACCACAGCTGCCGGGACACGTTCCAGTCCCGGATGGTGGTCATCCAGTGCTCCCAGACCTTCTCGAACCGAGCCGGCAGGATGGCGGTGCGACCCGAGCGGGTGGCAGCGAGCGCGGCTGCCGCGAGCGGCCCGGTGCGCACGAACCACTGTGTCTTGAGGCGCGGCTCCACCGCGTCGGTGCTGCGCTGGCAGCGGCCGATGACCATCTCGTGGGCCTGCTCGCCCTCGAGGTCGCCGAGCGCGGCGAGATCCTCGAGGATCGCGGATCGGGCCTTGTACCGCTCCATCCCGTCGTAGCGCGTGCCGGTGCCGACGACGTGCGCGGTGTCGTCGAGGACCGTCGGCATCGCCAGCCCGTGGCGCTTGCCCGTCTCGTGATCGTCGTGGTCATGGGCCGGCGTGATCTTCACGGCGCCGGTGCCGAACGCAGGGTCCACCACCGCGTCCGCGATCACGGGCACGTCGCGTTCGGCGAACGGGATGCGCACGCGGCGGCCGACGAGCTTCGCGTAGCGCCTGTCGTCGGGGTTGACGGCGACGGCCGTGTCGCCGAGGAGCGTCTCGGGGCGCGTCGTGGCGACGGTCACGGTCGCCGAGCCGGGCTGGCCCGTCGCCTCGTCGAGCAGGTGGTACCGGATCCGCCAGATCGTGCCCGTCTCCGGCGTGGGGATCACCTCGAGGTCCGAGACCGACGTCCGGCAGCCCGGGCACCAGTTGACGAGCGCCTCGGCGCGATACGCCAGGCCCTTGCGGTACAGGCGCAGGAACGCCTCGCGCACCGCCCGGCTGCTGACCTCGTCCATCGTGAACCGCAGGCGGCCCCAGTCGCACGACCCGCCGACGCGGCGCTGCTGGGTGAGGATGACGTTGCGGGTCTCCTCGACGAACGCCTGCATGCGCTCGAGGTACCGCTCGCGGCCGAGGCTGGCGCGGCTCTCCCCCTCCCCGGCGAGGATCTTGTCCAGCACGAACTGCGCGGCGATGGAGGCGTGGTCGAGGCCCGGCAGGAACAGCGCGGGGCGACCGGCCATCCGCGCGTGGCGGATCATCAGGTCCTCGACCGTGGTGCGCTGGGCATGGCCCAGGTGCAGCGAGCCCGTGACGTTGGGGGGCGGCTGGATGATCGTGAACGCCGGCTTGGACCAGTCCGCGCGGGAGCCGGCCCCGTCCGGGGCGAAGACGTCCGCGGCCATCCAGCGCTCGTAGATCTCGCGCTCGAACTCGGTCGGCGCATAGGCCTTGGCGAGCGTCGCGGTCGGCTCGGTCATCGCTCTGGCTCCTAGAAACGAACAACCCCGGCTCGTCCAGCGGACGAACGGGGTCGTGGTACCACCTGCTGGGTTCCGCGGCCGGGGCTCGCGGGTCATCCCCGCGACCGTGGTCCGACCACGCTCTGCGGCGCGCTACCGGGCGCCACCCGCACGGCTCGCGAGCGACCTTCGCACCCGTCGTGCCCGCGCGGCTCGCACCGTCCCGCGCTCGCTCCCGGCCGACTCGGGGCTACTCCTCTCGGTCAGCGCCGTGTTCCGGCGGAGTCTAGCACGCGGGATCGGGCCGCCGATCGGCTCGCGGGCGGCCGGACGTCGGCCAGACGGTCACCCGCCCACGTGGTGGGTCAGCCGCCCGCCCATCACCGTGGCCCAGACGCGCATCTCCCGCAGGCGCCGGGCGGCCTCGGCGGCGTCGCCCGCCGGGGCGAGCGGGTCGTCGTCGAGGAGGGCGATGTCCGCCACCGCGCCCGCCGCCAGCGTTCGCCGGCCGTCCGTGCTCGCCGCCAGGGCCTCGGCCGCGGTCAGCGCCTGCTCCGGATGCCACGCCGACCGCGCGTCGGCGCTCCGATGGACGGCTGCCGCCATCGCGAGCCAGGGGTCCAGGGGCGAGACCGGCGCGTCCGAGCCGAGCCGCAACCGGACGCCCGCCCGCATGAAGTCCCGGAAGGGGAAGCACCACGCCGTCCGGTCGGCCCAGCAGACCTCCGCAACGTCGCGGTCGTCGAGGAGGTGGGCCGGCTGGACGCTCGCCACGACGCCGAGGCGCGCCATGCGGTCCACCTCGTCGGGCCGGACCAGCTGCGCGTGCTCCACCGACCCGCGGGCGCCCGTCGCCTCGAACGCGTCCAGCACGTCGTCGAGCGCCGCGTCGCCGATCGCGTGGAGCGCCACCGTGAGGCCCGCCCTGGTGGCGCGCGCCACCAGGGGCACCAGCGCGTCCGGCGGGTAGTTCTGCACGCCCCGCGGATGCTGGGCCGCCGGGCCGCCGAGCGCGTCGGCGTAGGGCGTTGAGCAGTAGGCGGTCCGGGTGCTGAGCGAGCCGTCCGTGATGACCTTGAGCGGCCCCATCACCGCGCGCCCCGACGGGCGGGCCGCGTCCGCCTCGGCGCTGCCGAGCGGGCCTCCCGGCAGCGGGTCGCCCGTGCGCAGGCCCGCGGCGATCACCTCGTCGAGCAGCTCGGGGTAGACGCCCGCCCGAATGCGCAGCGCGTCGAGGCCCAGGGCCAGGCGTCGAGGCCATGCCCGGAACCCGTCGCCGAACTCCAGGTCCACCGCCCCGACCACGCCCATCGCGGCGGCCTGCGCCAGGACGGCCCGATAGCCCGCCTCGAGCTCAGCCTCGGCCCCCGGGAGCGAGGCGAGGCGGCCGAACACGGCGAACCACGCGTCCTCCTCGAGGACGTCGTCCCGGGGCGGCAGCCCCAGGCGGCGCAGCGCGGCCGAGTTGAGCCACCCGTGGTGCGCGTCCCCGCTGACCAGGACGACCGGGGCGCCGCCGCTGACCGAGTCCAGCAGTCGGGTCGTCGGAGCCTCCGGCCAGACTGCCGACCGGTGCCCCCAGCCCACCAGGACGCCGGTCGCCGGCAGCGGCGCCCCCGAGCCGAGGCGGCGCCCCACCCTCTCGGCAGCCTCGGCGGCGCTGCGCGTTCCGCGGAGGTCAAGGCGAGCCGCGGACGCCGCCCACTGCCCGAGGTGCGCGTGACCGTCCCAGAGGCCCGGCATCGCCCAGCGGCCGTCGGCGTCGAGCACCTCCGGATGTGCCGGGTCCGTCGTCGCGGGGTGCGTCGCGGGCCCTCCCGCCGAACCCCGTCCCAGCCCCGCAGCGCGCGAGCCTGCAGGTCGGATCGCCACGATCCGACCCCCTGACAACTCGAGGTCAACGAGGCCGTCGGGAGCCGGACGCCCGCCGACCTGAACCAGCCGGACGTTCCGGACGAGCACGCCTCACCTCCTCCGGAGGGTCTCCGGGCCGCGGCGTCGCAGGCCGCAGGCTGCCCGCCACCCCGCGCGGGCCGGGCGCGTCAGGCGCTCTCGCCCTGCTCCGCGAGCCAGGCCGGGTAGTTGGTCTCGTCCACGCCCTTGTCCACGTCGCTCTTGGTGAGCAGGAGCGGGGCTCGGCCGTCGCGGATGGTCTCCTCGGTGATGATGCAGCGCCGGACGTCGGTGCGCTCCGGGATGTCGAACATCACCTCGAGCAGCGCCTCCTCCACGATTGAGCGCAGCGCGCGGGCGCCGGTCTTGCGGTCCAGGGCCACCTCGGCGGCGGCACGCAGGGCGCCGTCCGTGAAGACCAGCTCCACCTTGTCGAGCTGGAGGAACTTCTGGAACTGGCGCGTGACCGCGTTCTTGGGCTCCACCAGCACGCGCACGAGGTCGTCTGCGGTCAGCGGCGAGAGCGTGACGATCACCGGCAGGCGGCCGATGAACTCGGGGATCAGCCCGAACTTGAGCAGGTCCTCGGGCATCAGCTTCTCGATGATCTTGGTGCGGTCCGCCCGTGTCAGCTGCCCCTCGGAGACGAAGCCGATCGAGCGCTTGCCCACCCGCTCCTCGACGATCCGCTCCAGGCCGTCGAACGCCCCGCCGCAGATGAACAGGATGTTGGTCGTGTCGATCTGGATGAAGTCCTGGTGCGGGTGCTTCCGGCCGCCCTGCGGCGGCACGTTGGCCACGGTGCCCTCGAGGATCTTGAGCAGCGCCTGCTGGACGCCCTCGCCCGAGACGTCCCGGGTGATCGAGGGGTTGTCGGCCTTGCGGGCGATCTTGTCGATCTCGTCGATGTAGATGATCCCCCGCTGGGCGCGGGAGACGTCGAAGTCGGCCGCCTGGATCAGGCGCAGCAGGATGTTCTCCACGTCCTCGCCCACGTAGCCGGCCTCGGTCAGGCTGGTGGCGTCGGCGATGGAGAACGGCACGTCGAGGATGCGGGCGAGCGTCTGGGCGAGCAGCGTCTTGCCGGAGCCCGTGGGGCCCACGAGCAGGACGTTGGACTTCTGCAGCTCGACCTCGTCCACCGCGCTGCCCGCGTTGACGCGCTTGTAGTGGTTGTAGACGGCGACCGAGAGGACCTTCTTGGCCTTCTCCTGCGCAATGACGTACTGGTCCAGCGCGAGCGTGATCTGACGGGGGTTGGGGAGCTTCGGCTGGGGGGTGCGCTGCTTGGGCGCCTCCAGCATCTCCTCCTCGATGATCTCCTGGCACAGGTTGATGCACTCGTCGCAGATGTAGACGCCCTGCCCTGCGATGAGCTTGCGTACCTGCTCCTGGCTCTTGCCGCAGAAGGAGCAGCGGTACGGGACCTTGGTTCCCTTGGACCCCGTCGTGGTCACGCGTTCGGTCTCCCGCGCTCAGTGGTCCGTCGCGGGCTCGGACTGACCGTCGTCCGGTCCCGCCGCCGGCGCCTCGCCGCCGGCCAAACCGTGGCTGTGGGCCTGGGCGATCAGCGAGTCACCGGTCATCGTGTAGACGGAGTCGATGATGCCATACGCCTTGGCGTCGTCGGGGCCCATGAAGTAGTCCCGGTCCGTGTCGCGCACGATCTTGTCCAGGTCCTGGCCGGTGTGGCGAGCCAGGATCTCGTGGTTCACCTGGACCAGGTACTCCCACTCCTTCATCTGGATCACCGCGTCCGGCGCGTTGCCCCGGAACCCGCCCGAGCCCTGGTGGATCATGATCCGGCTGTGCGGCAGCGCGTAGCGCTTGCCCTTGGCGCCAGCCGCCAGGAGCACCGCGGCCATCGACGCCGCCATGCCGATGCAGATGGTGCTCACCGGGGCGCGCAGGTACTGCATCGTGTCGTAGATGGCGAGGCCACTGGTGACCACGCCACCGGGCGAGTTGATGTACAGGCTGATGTCCTTCTCGGGGTCCTCGGACTCGAGGAACAGGAGCTGTGCGATCACCAGGTTGGCGAGGTGGTCGTCGATCTCGTCGCCCAGGAAGATGATCCGCTCGCGCAGCAGGCGCGAGTAGATGTCGTAGGCGCGCTCGCCTCGGCTGGTGGACTCGATGACCATGGGGACGAGCATCGTCGGTCTCCCTGCGGTGCCTTCGGCGTCGATTCGGTGCCCGGCGTCAGGCGCCGGCGGCATCCCCGACGGCCTCGGCGTCGCCGTGGTCGTGGGTCTGCTCGTCGGTGCGGGACGAAGGGATGGCACCCGGGTCCGTGGCGTCGATGGACGCCGCGGCCTCCGCCTGGGGCGTGTCGAGCGCGGAGGGAAGGTCGTCCTCCAGGTGCGGGATCGCCGGGTGCTCGGGGTGCGCGGCCAGCCAGCGGTCGACCAGCGACTCCACCACCTTGGTGCGCCTCAGGGTGCTGCGGATGAAGTTGCGGCCCCGCTCGGACTCGAAGTACTTGACGGTCCGGGTGTCCTCGTAGCGCTGGCGGGCCAGCTCCACCTGCCCCTCGACCTCCGCGTCGGAGATCTGCAGGCCCTCCGCGTCCGCGATCGCGGACAGGACCAGCAGCACCTTGGTGCGCTGCTCGGCCTGCGGGCGGAAGTCCTCGTGGAGGTCCTGCTCGGTCTTGCCCACCGCCTTGAGGTAGGCGGCCTCTGCGATGCCCTCGCGGGCGAGCGAGGAGCGCAGCTCGTCGTGCATGACCTCGACCTCCTGGTCCACCAGGATGTCGGGCAGCTCGAGCGTGGCGTTGGCCACGGCGTACTCGATGACCTTGTCGCTGAACTCGTGGCGGGCGCGGTCGAGCGCGTTGCGGCGCAGGCGCTCGCCGACGTCGGCCCGGAGCGCCGCCAGGTCCTCGTAGGCGCCCATCCGGCGCGCGAAGTCCTCGTCCGCGGCCGGCAGGACCTTCTCGCGGAGCTCCTTGAGGTCAACCGCGAAGTGCGCCTGCTGACCGGCCAAGCTCTCCTCGGCGTAGTCCGCCGGGAACGTGATGTCGAACTCGGTGGTGTCGCCCGGCCGGAGCCCGACCAGGTTGGCCTCGAAGCCCGGGATCAGCCGGTCCTGG
Organism: Chloroflexota bacterium; assembly: GCA_021783595.1. Classification (GTDB taxonomy): domain Bacteria; phylum Chloroflexota; class Limnocylindria; order Limnocylindrales; family CSP1-4; genus CAIXZV01. The sequence goes on from JAJXTS010000001.1 coordinate 48,374, forward strand.
CCAATGATCAGCGGCATGCGCTCCGAGGAGCCCCCGTCGAACTCCACGCCGTCCCGGGTGCCGCGGAACCCGATGACCGCCCAGTCGTCGTTCTGCGCGCCGCGGTCCTCGACCGCCTTGAGGGTCGCGTTCTGGTCGCGCAGCTCCTCGACCACGTGATCGACCTTGGCGTCGTCCACGTCGTCGATCTGGGGCTGGAAGCCGAAGCCCTCGTAGTCGCCGAGCGTGACGACGGGACGAACCTGGACCGTGGCCTTGTACTTGAGCGGCTGGCCCTCGACGGCCTCGACAACCTCCACGTCCGCGTTGGTGAGCGGGACAATCCCCTGCTCGATGATCGCGTCGCGGTAGGTGGTCTGGACCAGCTGCTCCACGGCCTCGTCCAGCACGGCGCCGGGCCCGAGCACTCGCTCCAGGATCGCGCGGGGCGCCTTGCCGGGCCGGAAGCCCGCCACGCGGGTGCGCCGCGAGAGGCGGCCGGTTGCCTCCCGCACGGCGCGGTCCAGGCGCTCGGCCGGGACCTCGACCTCGAGGAGGATGGAGCTCTTGGGTGCGGGGGAGGCGGTCACATTCATCGCCGGGGGAGTATAGGGCGGGTGGGCCGATCGCCGGGGAGCGGGGCAACGGGCGCCCGGCGACCCTGGCGAGAGCCGCTAGACTGCCCGCACGGGCGAGTGGCGAAATGGCAGACGCGCCGGCCTTAGGAGCCGGTGTCCCGTGAGGGACGTGTGGGTTCGACCCCCTCCTCGCCTACCAGCCGCGGGGCGACCCTCGGCGTGCCGGGGCGCTCACGCCGGGCTGGCGGGCCGCTTGCGGCCGACGAACAGGCCGTACCCGAACGAGGCCCACGGCGGCGGCGAGCCCGGCTCGTCGTCGGGCCCGCGACGCAGCGACGCGAGCATCGTGCCCAGCACCGGCCGCACGGCGGCCCGTGTGAGGCAGAGCCAGGCGCCCAGCGTGACCATGGCGCCGCCGATCTGCCGGGCCAGCTCGGCAACCCGCGGCGGCGGGGTCTCCGTCAGCAGGTACCCCTCGTTGAGGCCCACGTACCCGCCCGGCCGCGCCACGCGCACCATCTCGGCGATTGCCATCTGCTTGTCGCCCACGAAGGCGAGCACCGACTCGGCGACGACGACGTCGAAACGGCCATCCTCGAACGGCAGCGCGAGGACGTCGCCGACGGCGAAGGACACCCGTCCCCCGACACCCGCCGCGCGGGCCCGTCGCCGCGCCCACTCGACCATCTGCGGGGACGTGTCCACCCCCACGACCCGACAGCCGAACTCGCGCGCGATGCCGACGGCCCCGACCCCGATGCCGCAGCCGACATCGAGCACCTCGCCCGCCTCGGCGACGCGGCACAGGGAGAGAAGCCGCCGGGTGGCGGGCCAGCCGCCGAGATGGACCGAGATCCCGATGCGGGCCTGCAGGTCGAGGTACGAGGTGCCCATGCGCTCAGGGCCTCCGCCGTCGCACGGCGTCCGGGCCGCGCCGTCGCCGCTCCCCAGCCTCGGCGGCACGACGGGCGGGCCCAAGAGGCGAAGGTTCGGATCCCCAGAGTCGGGACCAGTGCCATCGCCCTCGGCGCGCCGGGTCGCCACGGGGAGGGCGACGCTGCGCAGCGGACCTGACGATCGCGTCCCCGCCGCGTCCCCGCCGGCGCCGTTGGCGGCCCCGCCGGCGCCGTTGGCGGCCCCGCAGGTCACCGCGCATTGCTCGGATACGGGTGAGGGCGATGTTCGCGACGCTCAGAGCGCGCGAGCCGGGGGTCGGCCCGCCGGAGGTCACCCCGTTCTGTTCGCACACGGGTGAGGCCGGTATTCGAAGCGGTTCCCGGGGCCGCCGGGCAGCCCGGAGCGCCCGGGCCGCGGCCTCGTCCGGCGCCGCAGTCGCTTGCACCGCCCTCACCCGTATCCGGTGCGAGGCGGATAGCCGGATCCGCCGGCGGGACGGACTGCTGCGCCGAAGCGGAGGCGTGTCGGGCGCCGGGCCGAGGCAGCAGCGATCCGCCAAGGTCGCGAACTGCTGCGCGTCTGGCTCTGGCTGGAGCAGTGGCCCCTGCCGAGCGCCCCAGCATGAGCTGAGCGCGGCGGGAGGTGCAGCCCTCGCAAGAGGCGGAGGGTCGGATCCCAAAGGTCGCGACCTGTGCCCCTCGCGCTGGGCCCGCCCGTGCGCCACCATCGGCAGAGCGCGAGGAGGTGGCGATGTCGCGGTACGTGCGGTGGGCTCGGACCGAGCGGGGGGAGCGGACTCGCGTGACCGTCACGGCGCTGCTTAGCCCCGTGTTCCTGGTCCTGCTGCCGCTGGCCGTGGCGCTCGGTGGGCGCCGCATCGACCGGTGCCTGGGCCGTCCGCCTCTGCCCGTCGGCGCGGCCGGCCGCGTCATCGGCGGCGCGGCTTCGACGTTCGGGTTCGGGCTGGGCCTGTGGTCGGTGCGCACACAGCTGGGCCGGGGCCGGGGAACGCCGCTCCCCCTGATGCCCACGCAGGCGCTCCTGATCAGCGGGCCGTTCGTGCATTGCCGCAACCCGATGACCCTCGGGACGATCCTCGCCTACGGCGGCCTGGCGGTCGCGGCCCGGACGGCGACGGGGCTGGCGGTCGTCATGGCCCTCGCCGTGTCGCTCCTGGCATACCTCAAGCTGCTCGAAGAGCCGGAGCTCGCGGAGCGGTTCGGCGAGGCGTACCTCGTATACAGGCGCCGGACGCCGTTCCTCGTGCCGCGGCTCACCGGGCGGCGCTGATGGGCCGGAGCCCACCGGCCAGCACGGGCAGGCGGAGCGGGTCAACGGCGGAGCACGCGCCTCGCCGGGCTGGCCCTCCCCGGACCCGGCACCCCGGCTGGCCGGCGAGTGGCCGCTACTTGCGGTCCCGGATCTGCGCCAGCCGGTCCGCGAACTGGGCGCCGTCCGTGCCCAGCAGCTCGTTCGCCACCTTGACGCCGTAGCGGAACGCGACCGGTCGGCCCACCGCCATCAGCAGCTTGGCCACGGTGCCCGCGAGGTCCCGCGACCGGCGCTCGGGCGCCTTCTCCTCGAGATACCGGGCGAAGTCCCGCTCGATCGCGCCGCGCACCTTGTCGCCGTCCCCGCCCAGCGCGCGCAGGGCGCCGTCGATCTCCTTGGGGAGCATGGACTCGGGCAGCGGCGCAGGCTTGCCGAGGATGGCGTTGCGGGCACCGCGGAACGCCCGCTTCGGGCCGCCCAGCACGACGAAGCCGACGCCCGCCGCGGCGCCGGCGGCCTTGGCCGGGTTGCGCCTGACCTTGGCCTTGACGTCCACCGCCGCGCGCGCCGAGGCCTCGAGGCGGACGAGCTCCTCGCCGAGGCGCTCGCGGGACGCCAGCACCTCGGCTCGCGCCGCTAGGACCTCGGGCCGAGCGGATTGCGTGCCTTCGCCCACTCGATCGTCTCCCTGGTGGTGTCGATGGTCTGCTGCGGCCAGAACCGGAGCTTGATGGCCTCGGCGTCGATGCCGCCGGCGGCGACGCGCCCGCCCAGGACGCCCGCGTACACGGCGATCGCGACGGCGAGTCCGAGCGCTGCGCCGACCCGCCAGCCGAAGTCGTCGGCCAGGAACGCGCCGAGCAGGCCGCCGCCGACGAGCCCGCCCGCGAGGCCCACGACCGCGCCCCCGGCGCCCAGCGCCCTCGCTCCGGCGATCAGCCCGGCCAGCGCCCCCAGCGCACCGACCACGACGATCGCGACCACGAGGGGCCGATAGGCGGCGTCCAGGCCGATGCCGGCCGAGTCGCCGATCCAGGCGAACAGGCGGTTGAACCAGCTGGCCCCGAACACGACGAACGCGATCGCTCCTGCGAGCGCGCCGATGCCGGCGGCCGGGCCGGGGCCCCGGAGCCTGAGCGCCAGCACCACGGCTGTCGCCGCGACGGCCAGCAGCAGCTCGGTCCCGAGCAGGAGGCCCCAGCCGATGCTGCCGAACAGCCACTCGCCCGTGAACAGGATGACGGCGGCCGGCAGGAAGACCCCGAGCAGCAGGAGCGCCGCGACGGCGACGCCGGCGAGGATCGCAGCGTGCACGGCCTCGCCCTTGATGCCCTCTGCCTCGGCCCTGCCCAGCGCGATGTGCGCGCGCAGGAGGCCAATGGCCGCGTCCTTGGCGGCCTTGACCTGCGCGATCAGGCCGGGCGCCTTCGCGGGGTCGCCACGGGCGTCGCCGTGGCCGCCACCGGACTCGCCGGCGGCATCGGGCGCGGGGCGCTCGCCCTCGGGAGTGGGCCGTTCGGGATCCAGCGGTCGTCCTCCGCGATCGTGGCACGGGCCTCGCTCGAGGCCGTCGCCATTCTACGCGCGGTCGGCCGCCCTGGGCAGCCGCCGGTTCCCGGGCGAGCCGGTGCCGCGCGGGCGCCCCGGAGTACGCTGGCGCCCATGGACGAGCCTGCCCCCGCGCCCGCCGTGCCCGCACCCGGGCGCGCGATCTCAGTCGCCGAGCTCCTCGCCATCGGCACCGAGCTCACCGTCGGCGAGACGACAGACACCAACAGCGGCGAGCTGGCCCGCTCCCTCGTCGGGCGGGGCATCGGGGTCGCCCGCGTCACCGCCCTCCCCGACCACCAGCCGACGGTCGTCGGGGCGCTGCGGGACGCGCTTGCCCGAGCCGATCTCGTCGTGTGCACAGGCGGGCTCGGGCCCACGCCGGACGACCTCACCCGCGAGGCGGCGGCCGAGGTCTGCGGCGAGGTTCCGGCCGTGGACCCGGCGACGCTCGCCTGGCTCGAGGCCATGTGGGCGCGCCGCAACCAGCCCTTCCCGGCGACCAACATCAAGCAAGCCTGGACCATCCCGTCCGCCGGCGCGCTGCCGAACCGCCACGGCACGGCGCCCGGCTGGTGGGTAGACCGCCCCGACGGGCGCGTCATCGTCCTGCTGCCCGGCCCGCCGCGCGAGATGGGCCCGATGTGGCGCGACTTCGTGCTGCCCCGGCTCGCAGAACGCGGGGCAGGTGGCGAGTCGGAGGTGCGCACGCTCCGGCTGACGGGGATCGGCGAATCGCAGGTCGCCGAGCGGCTGGGCGAGGCGCTGCTCCGGCGGACCAACCCGATCGTGGCCACGTACGCCCGGCGCGAGGCCGTGGACATCCGCATCTCCGCGCGGCCAGAGGCGGGACGGTCCGCCGCTGCGGTCGCCGATGCGGCGGAGGCCACGGTGCTGTCCATCCTGGGGGAGCACGTCTGGGCGCGAGGCGACACGTCCTGGGCCGACGCGCTGGGCGGGGCGCTGGCGGCCCGGGGCTGGTCGCTGGCCACCTCCGAGCGAGGCTCCGGCGGGGCGCTCGTGGCCCTGCTCCGCGGCCTGGCGGCCCTCCGGCGCGCGGAGGTCGTGGCGGCCGATGCCGAGCCGCCGCGGACGGACGGCTACGCAGGCGAGTCGGAGCTCCGCGAGGCCGAGCGCATCCGCGCGTCGTCCGGGGCAGATGTCGGGCTGGCCATCCGGACCGAGCCGGACGGGCGCGACACGGCCGTCCACGTCGGCGTGGTGGCGCCCACCGGGCGGCACGCCGAGCGGCGGGTGGCGTTCCAGGGCGGCGCCCAGGGCGCGGATCGTGCCGCGATCGCCGGCGCGGCGGTGCTGCAGGCGTTCCTCCGCCGCTGAGCAGCCCCGGTCGGCTCGCGGCCGCGCTCGACGGGCATCCAGCCCGCGGCAGCCCTACTTGATCGTCAGGGTCGGGATCGAGGCGTTCGCGGCGCGCACGCTCATGGCCGCTGCCACGAGGCCCGCCATGTGCTCGAGCGCCCGCGCCGCCGGTCCCGGCTCGCGCTGCGCCACCGCGGGCACGCCGGCGTCCCCGCCCTGGCGCACCGTCACGTCGAGCGGGACCTTGCCCAGGAACGCGATGTTGTGGTCCTGCGCGAACCGCTCCCCGCCGCCGTGGCCGAAGATCTCCGTCGCCTCGCCGCAGTGCGGGCACACGAACGCGCTCATGTTCTCGACCACGCCGATGATCGGCACATTGAGCCGCTCGAGCATCGAGAGCGCCTTGGCGACGTCCGCGAGGGCCACGTCCTGGGGCGTGGTCACCAGCACCGTCCCGCTGATCGGCACGGACTGCGCCAGGGTGAGCTGGGCGTCCGACGTGCCGGGCGGCAGGTCCACGACGAGATAGTCGAGCTCGCCCCACTCCACGTCTCGGAGGAACTGGCTGATCGCGCCGCCGATAAGCGGACCGCGCCACACGATCGGCTGCCCCTCGGGCACGAAGAACTGCACCGAGATCGCCTTCACGCCGTACCGCTCGAGCGGGATGATCTTGTTGTTGGCGCTGGCCCCGGGCTGCCCCTCGATGCCCAGCATCATCGGGATGTTGGGGCCCGTGATGTCCGCGTCGAGCAGGCCGACCGTCGCGCCCGCCTTCGCCAGCGCCACGGCCAGGTTCACCGACACGGTGCTCTTGCCCACGCCGCCCTTGCCCGACGCCACCGCGACGATGTTCTTGACCCCGGGCACCAGGGCCTCGGCGGTGCGCGGCGCCGCCCGCCGCACGGAGGCGCCCCACTCGATCGCCACGCCGCTCACGCCGAGCGGCGCCAGCGCCTGCCGGACCTCGCCCTCGATCTGGTCCTTGAGCGGACAGGCGGGCGTGGTCAGCTCGATGGTGAAGGCAACCTGGGAGCCGCTGATCGACAGATCGCGGACCATGTTGCGGGCCACGAGGTTGCCGCCCAGTTCGGGCTCCTGGACGGTGCGGAGGGCCTCGAGGACGGCGGCCTCGGAGAGCGCGGGCATGGGCTTCCTCGCTGTGCGGGACGTGGGCGCCGGCGGGAAGGACGCCGAGACGCCGGGGCCACGATCGTACCGCCGGACGCATGACCACGTCGCAGGGGCCCCCCACCCGAGGGCCGACGGGACGCCGGGAGGCCGCCGCGGGACCGCCAGCGCCGGCCGGCTCGGACCGACGAAACTACGAATCACGACGAGCGCACCGCTGGTGAGTCACGAATATCGTCGTGACATCTGTCCCACAGAGCGCATCTCGCAGCCCTGAAGACCGGGCCATTTGACACGGCCTTCCGCGGAACCCTATTGTTCGGCCGCGTTCCCCTACTGTACTTCGGCAGCCTTTGCGGACGGCGGCGCCGCCCCGCGAGCTGGGCCCCGGGTTCGTCCTTCCAACCGCGGCAGGTAGATCAGGAGCACCCCGAACGTGGCAGAGATCGAGGTCCGTCTCGTCGACGTGACCAAGCGGTTCGGCGACTTCGTTGCCGTCGACGCGATCAACCTCGAGGTCCGCAACGGAGAGTTCTTCTCCCTGCTGGGGCCGTCCGGCTGCGGCAAGACGACGACGCTCCGGATGATCGGCGGGTTCGAGGAACCGACCCACGGCCTCATCGAGCTGAGCGGCCAGGACGTGACCTGGCTGCCGCCCTACCGGCGCAACGTCAACACGGTCTTCCAGAACTACGCCCTGTTCCCCCACCTGACCCTCGGCGAGAACATCGCGTTCGGGCTCCGGCGGCGGAACGTCAAGGCTGACGAGATCAAGAAGCGCGTCGCCGATGCGCTGGAGCTCGTCCAGCTGACCGGCTACGAGGACCGCAAGCCCGGCCAGATCTCCGGCGGCCAGGCGCAGCGCGTCGCCCTCGCGCGGGCGCTGATCAACCGCCCGGCCGTGCTCCTCCTCGACGAGCCCCTCGGGGCCCTGGACCTCAAGCTTCGCAAGCAGATGCAGGTGGAGCTCAAGCGCATCCAGCAGGAGGTCGGGATCACGTTCATCTACGTGACCCACGACCAGGAGGAGGCGATGACGATGTCCGATCGCATCGCCGTTATGAACAAGGGCCACTACGAGCAGCTGGCCGGGCCGGCGGAGCTCTACGAGCGGCCGAAGACCCGGTTCGTGGCCGGGTTCCTGGGGGTCAGCAACCTCCTCCCCGTCAAGGCCGACGGAAACGCGGACGCCCACGCCGTCCTGCGCCTCCCCGACGGCACCGCGGCCCGGGCGCCCCGGGCGCTGATGAACGGCCACACCGGGCCCGTCGCGCTCGGCGTCCGGCCGGAGAAGATCCGCCTCAAGGCCCCCGCCGACGAGGTGGGCGGACAGTACAACCGCCTCGAGGGCGTCGTCCGCGACGCCTCCTACATCGGGGTCTCGACGCAGTACATCGTCGAGCTCCGCGATCAGCGCCGCATCACCGTGTTCGAGCAGAACGTCGAGCGGGCCACCAAGGCCGAGCTGTGGGCGCCGGGCGAGAAGGTCGTTATGACCTGGCTCCCGGAGCACAGCTTCGTGGTCCCCGACGAGGGCGTTGTCGAGCAGGTCGGCATCGCCGCCGTCGAGTAGCGCGCCTCCCGCCGCCAGCCCCGTCCCCCGCCGAGACCCGCAGAACCGAGGACACCGATGTCGACTAGCGACAAGCTCACCGGCAGCCCGATCTCCCGCCGCCGCCTCCTCCAGGGAAGCGCGCTGATGGGCACCGCGGCCTTCCTCGCCGCCTGCGGGACGAAGGGCACGGTGTCCCCCGCGCCCACGGCGGCCGCGGCCGCCACCACGGCCGCGAGTGCCGCCCCGTCCGCCGCAGCCGCCAGCGGGGCGGCCGGGAGTGCCGCCCCCTCCGCCGCTCCGGCGTCCGCGGCCCCGACGGCCACGCCCAGCGAGCCGATGATCCCGAACGGCACGGTCGCCAATGTCGTGTGGGCGAACTGGCCGCTGTACATCGACGTCGACAAGAACGGCAACCACCCGACGATCCAGGCCTTCGAGAAGAAGTACGGCGTCAAGGTGACCTACAAAGAGGCCATCAACGACAACAACGACTTCTTCGGCAAGATCCAGCCGAACCTGCAGGCGGGCCAGCCCACCGGCTGGGACATCATCACGATGACCGACTGGATGGCGGCCAAGCTGATCAGCTTCGGCTGGATCGAGCGGCTCAACCCCGCGGCCATGCCCAACTTCCAGGCCAACGTCAAGGACCAGTACAAGACCGTTGACTGGGATCCGGACGTCGCCCACCACGCCCCGTGGCAGTCGGGCATGACCGGCATCGGCTACGACCCGAAGGTCACCGGCAGCGTGACCACCCTCAAGGCGTTCTTCACCGCCGACCCGCGCTGGACCGGCAAGGTGGACATGCTCACCGAGATGCGGGACACCATCGGGCTCACGATGCTGTCGCTCGGCCTGGACCCGTCCAAGCCCACCCGCGCCGCGTTCGACCAGTGCATCACGGCGCTGACCGCGGCCAAGAACGCCGGCATCATCCGCCGGTTCACCGGCAACGACTACTCGCAGGACCTGTCCGCCGGCGACGCCGTGCTCGTGATGGCCTGGTCGGGCGACATGGTCCAGCTCCTCGTCGACAAGCCGGGCCTGAAGTTCAGCCTGGGCGCCGACGGCACCTACGGCGGCATGCTGTGGAGCGACAACATGATGGTCCCCAAGGGAGCCGCCCAGCCGTACACGGCCGAGCTCCTGATGGACTGGTACTACATCCCCGCGAACGCGGCCGCGGTCGAGGACTACGTCAACTACATCTGCCCGTGCAGGGGCGCCGACGTCGTCCTCAAGAAGCTCGACCCGTCGGTGGCGAGCAACCCCCTGATCTTCCCTCCGGACAGCACGCTGGCCCGCCTGTCCATCTTCGGCTCCCTGACGCCCGATGACGAGTCGTACTTCAACACCGGGTTCGACAACCTGATCAACGGCGCCTGAGCCGCCCGCCGCGCCGCCACCAGGGACCATCTGCCACCAGGGGACCAGTTCGCCGATGGGAACCTTCCTCAAGCACCACCGCTGGATCACGCCGCTCGCGCTCCTCGCGCCCGGCCTCCTGTGGCTGCTGGTGTTCTACCTCTACCCGGCGCTCCAGATGTTCATGGCCAGCTTCTGGAGCGGCAGCCTGGCGACCGGCTTCACGTTCTCCCTGTCCAACTGGACCAACTACCCGGACGCCGTCTCGACCTACGCGCCCATCTACCTGCGCTCGGTGCTGTACGCGGGCGCGGCGACGGTCACCACGTTCCTGATCGCCTACCCGCTCGCGTACACCATCGCGTTCAAGGGCGGCCGCTTCAAGAACCTGCTGCTGTTCCTGGTGGTGGCCCCCTTCTTCACGAGCTTCCTCCTGCGGACCGTGAGCTGGAAGATCATCCTGAGCGACAGCGGGCCGGTGCTCGGGCCGCTCAAGGCCATCGGCATCCTGCCCCAGCAGTTCCACGTCCTCGCCTCGCCCATGGCCGTCATCGCCGGCATCACGTACGCCTTCCTCCCGTTCATGACGCTGCCCATCTACGTCGCGCTCGAGAAGGTGGACTTCCGGCTCGTCGAGGCGGCCAAGGACCTGTACGCGGGCCCGTGGCGGCCCGGCGGCGCCATCGTCGGGGCGATCGTCGGCGGCGTGCTGATGGCCGTCCTGGGCTTCGTGTTCAACACCAGCCCGCTCGCGTTCGCGATCGTCGGGGCCGTGGTCGGGGCTGTCCTGTTCCACTTCCGCGTGTCCGAGTCATTCGTCCGCGTCACGTTCCCGCTGTCGATATCGGGTGTGTTCGCGGGCGGCCTGCTGACGTTCATCCCCGCGATCGGCGACTACGTGAACGCCGAGCTCCTCGGCGGCCCGAACACGAGCATGATCGGCAACGTCATCCAGGCCAAGTTCCTCACCGAGAACGACTACCCCAGCGCCTCGGCGCTCAGCTTCGTGATGATGTTCGGGGTGCTCATCGTGGTCGCCATCTACGCGAAGATCCTCGGCACCGAGGAGCTCTCGGCCGCGGCGGCGAGGGCCTGAGGCATGACCGCCGTCGCCCTCGCCCCCTCCGCCCGCCCCAAGGGCTCGGTCGCCAACCGGATCGACCGCGTCTTCGACCGCTGGTCGATGATCGTGTACACGCTCCTGGCCGTGATCTACCTGCTGCTGCCGGTCGCGGTGATCATCCTGTTCAGCTTCAACGACCCGCCGGGCAAGACCAACGTCGTCTGGCACGGGTTCACGCTCAAGTACTGGCTCAACCCGTTCGGCCCCGACGGCCTCGGCTCGGCGGTCGTGCTCTCGATCACCATCGCCATCCTGTCCACGCTGATCGCGACGGTCCTCGGCACGCTCATGGCGCTGGCCCTCGAGCGCTACCAGTTCCGCGGCAAGTCGTTCGCCAACTCGCTGATCTTCATCCCGATGGCCACGCCCGAGATCATCATGGGCGCCTCGCTGCTGACCATGTTCGTGTCCATCGGGCAGCCGCCGTTCTTCCCGCTCAACTTCGTCACCATCCTGATCGCGCACATCATGTTCAACATCAGCTACGTCGTCGTGACGGTCCGCGCGCGCCTGGCCGGCTTCCCCCGGCACCTCGAGGAGGCGGCGATGGACCTGTTCGCGAACGAGTGGCAGACGTTCTGGCGGGTGACCTTCCCGCTGATCCTGCCCGGGATCGTGGCGGCCGCCCTGCTCGCCTTCAGCCTGTCCATCGACGACTTCGTCATCACGAACTTCACGTCCGGCATGTCGGTGACGTTCCCGATGTACATCTACGGCGCGGCCCGCATCGGCATCCCGGTGCAGGTCAACGTGATCGGCACGTCGATCTTCCTCATCGCCGTGGGCTCGGTCGCCCTGACCACGCTCGCTGGGCGCCGGAAGCGCGGCTGATGGGCCGCCTCGCCGAGGAGTCGCGCCCCGCGTCGCCGGCGCCCCTCGGCGCAGTCGGCATCGAGGAGGCGGCGCGGCTCGTCGGCGCGTCGCCGTCGGCGCTCCGGGCATGGGAGCGCCAGGGGCTGGTCCGCCCTGCCCGCACCGCGGGCGGGGCCCGCCGCTACGGCGGGGACGACCTGGAGCGGCTGCGGCGGATCCGTGTCTGGCGGACCGTGGACGGCCTCAACGCGGCCGCGATCCGCCGGCTCCTCGACGGGATCGGGCCCGAGGGCCTGCAGCGGGCGGCCGGTCCCCACGGCGCGATGGCCTCCGCGGACCCCGCGGCCGGGCTCCCGGTCTCCGGCGCCCGGACCTCGGACTTGGGGGCGACGGGGCCGGCTCGCGTTGTGGCGCCGTCGTCCGCCAGGCCCGCCGGGTCGCACCTGCGCGACCTCCGGCGCTCGTGCGGCTACACCCTGCGCGAGGCCGCGGAGCGGAGCGGGCTGTCCACCTCGTTCATCTCGTCGCTGGAGCGGGGGGTGACCGGCGCGTCGCTCGCCGCCCTGCGCCGGCTCGTCGAGGCGTACGGCCGCACGGTGGGCGACCTGGGCACCGCCGGCCGGCCGGTCGGGGCGAGGCTCGTTCGTCCCGCGGACCGCCGCGTCCTCGACCCCGGCCGCGGGATCCGCATCGAGGACCTGTTCGCCATCCCGACCATGCTCGAGTCGCAGCTGTTCGTCCTCGCGCCCGGCGCCTCGTCCGACGGCTACTACCGCCACGTCGGCGAGGAGTTCATGTTCGTCCTCGCCGGCTCGCTGGGAGTGTGGCTGGACGAGCCCGGCGAGTTCTACCGGCTCGAGGCGGGCGACGCCCTCACGTTCCCGTCCACCGTGGACCACCGGATCCAGTCGCTCGGCGCGGTCGAGACCCGGGTGCTGTGGGTCAACACGCCGCCAACCTTCTGACCCCCGGCGACCCCGGGCCGCCAGCCCGCCCCGTGCCGCAACCCCCTCGAGACAGGAGGCCCGCCCCATGACGCAGTCCGCCCCATCCCCCGCCGCGCCGCTGCCCGACACCTCGGTCGTGCCGCCTGTCTGGGGCCGCATCTTCAGCCTGGAGGTCGAGCGCGGCGAGGGCTCCTGGCTCGTCACCCGCGACGGCGAGCGCTACCTCGACTACACCTGCGGCATCGGGGTGACCAACACCGGCCACGCCCACCCGCGGGTCGTCAAGGCAGTCCAGGACCAGGCCGCGAAACTGCTCCACGGGCAGCAGAACATCGTCTACCACGAGCCTGGCCTGCGCCTCCACGACCGGCTCACCCGCGTGCTGCCGGGCGGCCCGTGGCAGGCGTTCCTCGCGAACTCGGGCGCGGAGGCCGTGGAGGCCGCGGTCAAGCTCGCGCGGATCGCCACCGGGCGGCCCGCGATCATCGCCTTCCGCTATTCGTTCCACGGCCGCACGGCGCAGACGATGGCGCTGACCGCGGCCAAGGACGTCTACCGCGGCGCCTTCGAGCCGCTCCCGGGCTCGATCTACCACGCCAGCTACCCGTACTGCTACCGCGCGGCCGGCGGCGCCCACGACCCGGCCGCGTGCACCTGCGACTGGGAGGCACAGCTGGACCTGCTGTTCCACCAGCTCGTCTACCCGGAGAAGGTCGCGGCCGTCATCATCGAGCCGGTGATCGGCGAGGGCGGCTACATCGTGCCGCCGCCGGGGTTCCTCCCCCGCTTGCGCGAGATCACCCGCGATCACGGCATCCTGCTGATCGCCGACGAGGTCCAGACCGGCTTCGGCCGCACCGGCGAGCTGTTCGCCGTGCGCCACTGGGACGTGGAGCCCGACATCCTGGTCATGGCCAAGGGCATCGCGTCGGGACTGCCGCTGTCGGGGATCATCGCCCGGGCCGACATCATGGCCAGGTTCGCGCCCAGCTCCCACGGCGGGACGTACGGCGGCAACGCCGTCTCGTGCGCAGCGGCCCTGGCCACGCTCGACGTGATCGAGGAGGAGGGCCTGGTCGCCAACGCCCGCGAGCGCGGCGCCCAGTTCCTCGCCGGGCTGCGGGAGCTCAAGGCCAGCCACCCGGCCATCGGCGACGTCCGCGGCCTCGGCCTCATGCTGGCGCTGGAGTTCGTCAGGCCCGGCGAGGGCGACGGGCGCGTGCCGGACCCGGCCATGACCAAGCGCGTCCAGCAGGCGTGCTTCGACCGCAAGCTGATGATGCTCACCGCCGGCTCGTACGTGAACGTGGTGCGGATCATCCCGCCGCTCGTCACCACGGCCGGGGAGGTGGACCTGGCCCTGCGGATCATCGGCGAGGCGCTCGACGAGGCGGGTGCGTAGGCTCGCCCGGCCCGGGGCCGGCTCCGCCGGGGGCTCGCCCAGCCCGAGGCGCGGGGCGGCCCGGGCTGGCTGGCCGAGACGTTCCCGCGCCTGACGCTCAGCCGGGCGTCCGGAGGCGCCGCAGGACCTCGTCGTGAAGCAGGCCGTTGGTGGCCACGAATGACTCCGCGTCGATGCGCCGCTCGCCGAAGGCGTCGGTGACCCTCCCGCCAGCCTCCTCGATCACGACCAGCGGGGCCGCGAGGTCCCACGGCTTCATCCCCACCTCGATCATCGCCTCGGCGGCCCCCTCGGCCAGCAGGGTGTAGCCCCAGAAGTCGCCGAAGCCGCGGTCGCGCCAGGCGCTGGCGATCAGCGCGTCGAAGCCGGGCATCACCCCGGAGCGGACGTTGTCGGTGCGCGAGCCGTAGAGGAGCTGGGCGTCGTCGAGGCTGCCGACGCGCGAGACCCGGACGGCCCGCTCCCCGTCGAGCCCGCGCGCCCAGGCGCCGAGGCCGCGCGCGGCCCACCAGCGCTCGCGGAGGGCCGGGGCGGAGATCATCCCCGCCTGCATCTCGCCGTCCACCTCGACCGCGAGCAGGGTGCCGAACAGCGGCACGCCTCGGATGAAGTTGTGTGTGCCGTCGATCGGGTCGATGTACCAGCGCGTGGGCGCGTCCGCCGCCTCGTTGCCGTACTCCTCGCCGATCAGACCGTGGTCCGGGTAGCGCGCCAGGATCCGCGACCGAACCTCGCGCTCGATCCCCTGGTCGGCCACCGTCACGAACGTGCGGTCCGGCTTGCGCTCAAGGTCCAAGTCGCGCCGGAAGTGGGCCAGGGCCATCCCGTCCGCGACGTCGCACGCGTCGTGGGCGAAGGAGATCCACTCGAGCAGGGTGGCCCGGGGGACGCGGGCGCGGGCGGCGGACCAGGCGGGTCCGAAGGGCTGGTCGGTCATGGGCAGATGATGCCCGACGCCGCGCCAACCCGTCCCGGTGCCCGGGCCGAAGACTGGCGCGCGGGGAACGGGCGCGGCGTCAGCCGAGCGCGGCCCGGAGGGCGGCGGGGATCGGCCGGGAGACCGCGACGGGCTGCACGTGCTTCGCCACCACGTCCACGGTGCCGGCGACCTTGAGCTGGTCGAACAGGAACGCCATCTTGGCGCCCTGGTCCGCGAGGATCTCGTCCTTGGTCTCGAGGTCCCACAGCTGGCGCTTGAACGGACCGATGGCCTTCTTGCGCGTCGTGTACAGGAACTGGTCCTCGGTCTGGCCGTCCTTGCGCTCGTCGGCGGCGTTGACGCGGCACCAGGCGTAGATCTCGTCCATCAGCGCCTTGGGGAAGGCCGGGTGGTCGTAGAGGGCGTTCTGGAAGCCGGTCGCAAGGTGGATCTCGGCGGTCCCGTAGGTCGGGAAGTGATGGAACAGCTCGTCCGGCAGGGTGGAGGCGCCGTGCTGGACCGCGCCGGCCAGCCCGTAGGTGCGGGCGACCTCGCCCAGGGCACGGAGCACCTCGAAGTCCAGCTTGACCTCGGCCACGCCGCCGCCCGGCAGGGGGATGCCGCCGTGGCTGGTGCCGGTCTGGACGCTGACCTTGCTCACGCCCGTCGCGCCGGGCGCCAGCTGCTCCAGGACCCGGTTGTACCCGTCGAGGTACGCCCGCAGCTCCTCGACCGTGGAGTTGGCCTTGCCCACCTCGCCGATCTCGCCGCCGACGCTGACGGTCACGCCGTCGGCCTCGAGGCTGCGGA